>JADGNX010000004.1 GCA_017883265.1 Thermoanaerobaculia bacterium | reverse complement strand
AGAAGACGCTGCACGCCACTTACGAGGACATCCCGAAAGAGTGGGTGGACGATATTCTTCTGGTGGACGACCGCTCGCGCGACCGTACCGTCGAGCTCGCTCGGGAGCTCGGCATCCGAACCATCGTGCACCCTCAGAATCGCGGATACGGCGGCAATCAGAAGACCTGCTACCGGACGGCCATGGACGAGATGGGGGGAGAGATCATGGTCATGGTCCACCCCGACCATCAATACGATCCCAAGATCATCCCGCAGCTCGTGGCGCCGCTGCTTCGCGGCGATGCCGATGCCGTCTTCGGCTCGCGCATGCTCGGAGGACGCCCCATCGAAAGGGGCATGCCGAAGTGGAAGTACGTCGCCAATCTCTTTCTGACGATGGTGGAAAACGCCACCTTCTACATCTTCCTCTCCGAATATCATTCCGGCTTCCGGGCCTATTCGAAGCGCTACCTCGATACCGTGAACTTCGAAGCCAACTCGGACAACTTCGTATTCGACACCGAGATCATCGCTCAGGGTGTGGCCAAGAATCTGCTGATCCGGGAAGTACCGATCTCCACGCGCTACTTCGACGAAGCCTCGCAGATCGGCTTCTGGCGCTCGGTGCGATACGGCCTCAGCATCCTCAAGACGATGTTCTTCTACAAGCTGCACAAGAAGCACATCTACTCGCACCGCATCTTCCGCGACCGCGCCGGCGCTCCCGTCATCCCCTCCAGCGCTTCTGGACTGCCGAATCGAAGGGCCTCCACAAGACCGTAAGTCAGAAGGGCCAGGACGGCGGTGGCAGTCGCAGCTCATTCCCCTCGCGCAGCCTGAGGCGCGGTGGAACGCCGAGGTCGGGAGGAGCTGCTTCCTCCAGCGAGCCGTTGCGCTCGAAGTAGACCTCTTCGACATAGCCGAGCTGAAGCCGCTCACCGAGCGTCGGCTGGCGCGAGCCGGCCATCCCGATCGCCATCCAGAGCACGGCACCGGCGAGAGCGCTCAGCCACCACCTCCGCTCGACGCCAGTCATCAATGCCGCCATAGAGAGCGCGAACGGAACGACGAGCGCCAGCGGCGTTGAGATCAGATGAAAGAGGTTGGGGGCCACATAGCCGCGCATGAGGATCGGCATGGCAAAAGAAGCCCACGGCCAGTGGAAGGCATTGGGCACGAAGGGAAAGACGAGCGAGGTGAGCACGACCGCGAGAATCGAAGCGCCGGCCAGTGCCGGCTCGATGGCCAAAGGTTGCCGCGAGGAGCGGGCGGCCTCCGGGCGGACGAGAAGTGGCGCTACGAGGAACGGCATGACCGCGACGAGGTAACGCCCACCGACGGTCCACCCACCGTGCCAGTTCGGGTAGCCGGCGTAGGTCAGTAGAAGAGCGAGCGGGGCGAGCGTCAGCGCGAGGAACGCCCCGCGGTCGATGCGCCGTCTCATGGAAGGCAACAGAGCGAGGGCCACGAGCAGCACAGGAGAGAAGACGAAGAGTCCCCTCCCCGGATCGGCCAGGAGGCCCAGCAGATTGGACAGCGATGGCAGCCCGATCCCGAACAGGCCATGGCTGGCCAGCGCTCGAAACTCGGGGCTCCTCTCATTTCCCGAAGAGAGGATGAAAGGACTGCCGAACGCCCGCGCGTTGTATAGACCGAGGATGATGGCGAACGGCGCCCCGCCAGCGGCCACCTTGATGAGACCCGCTGCTCGCAGCCGCGGCAGCGCGCATGCCAGCAGCACGACCGCAGCCACGGCCGCCGGATATTCGGAAAGCACGGCCAGACCGATCAACGCGCCGGCGGCAAGCTGCGGCTGGCGGTCGAGGAGTGGAATCGTGTCGCGCCGACCGGCGGACTCTGACTGCGGTGCGACCTCCGGGTAGCGCGGAACGGTAAAAAGCAGGACCCACGATCCGAAGAGGCCCGCAGCGCCGAGAGCGTGCGCGAAGTTCAGAAGGCCGTAGGCGAAGAGCGGAGTGCCGAAGAATAGGATGCAGAGGGCGAAAGCGATGCGATCGTCAGTGGCTCCGAGCCGCACCCCCGCGCGAATGAAGAGAAAGCCGAGAAAGAGGGCAGGGACAGTCGCGGCGCAGAGGCGCATCGTCGTCAGGCTGATGCGCATCGTCGCTCCCGAGGCAGGACCGACAACAAGCCGGGCCACGGCATAGCCAGGTAGGCCGACCAGTGTCCCTCCCGGCGCCTTGTTCGAGTAGAGCCGCCCGCCGACCTGCGAGAGATCTTCAAAGCGGCTCCCAACGAGGGGCGCGTAAGCTGTCACATCAACCGATTGACGGTCGACCAGAGCCGCAGCCAGCACCCAGCGACTCACCTCGTTCGGCGAAACGAAATGCGGAAATACCGGGATGACGACGACGGCCAGCACCGCGTAAAGGAGCAGAACGACGGCGGCACGGCGGGACATGGGAGCTCAGACTTACCGGCGATCGGCCGGCTACTCGTAAATCGGAAATCGCGCGCAGAGAGCCATGACCTCTTTCCGGACCGCGGCTATCACCGACCCGTCGCCCTTGCTGTCGAGGACGCGGGCGATGAATTGAGCGATGCTCTTCATCTCCGGTTCGCGGAGCCCGCGGGTCGTCACGGCAGGGGTTCCGATGCGGATGCCCGACGCCACCATCGGCTTCTGCGTATCGAACGGAATGGTGTTCTTGTTGACCGTGATGTTCGCCGCCTCGAGAAAGTTCTGTGCATCCTTGCCGGTCGTCCCCTTCACGAAGACGTCCGCCATGAAGAGATGGTTGTCCGTTCCCCCTGAGATGATCCGGAAGCCAGCCTCCCCCATGGCCGCCGCCAGAGCGCGCGCATTGCGGACGACCTGCCCCTGATACTCCCTGAACTCGGGCGTGGCCGCTTCCTGGAAAGCCACCGCTTTCGCCGCGATGATGTGCACCAGCGGCCCTCCCTGAATGCCGGGGAAGAGCGCGCGATCGAGATCCTTCGCGTATTGCGCCTTGCACAGCACGAGGCCGGCCCGCGGTCCGCGCAGAGTCTTGTGGGTGGTGGTGGTGACGAAGTCCGCGTATGGAACGGGAGAGGGGTGATTGCCGGTCACGACCAGCCCGGCGATGTGTGCGATGTCCGCCATCATGAGAGAGCCGGCGCGATCGGCGATGTCCCGGATCCGTTTGAAATCGATGACGCGGGAGTAGGCTGAGGCGCCGCAGATGATGAGCCGCGGCTTGTGCTCCAGGGCCAGCTGCTCCATCTCGTCGTAGTCGATGGTCTCGTCGTTCTTCCGGACGTGATACGCGACGACTTTGAAGTCGCGTCCGCTGTAGGAGAGCGGATGCCCGTGCGTCAGATGGCCTCCATGCGCGAGGTCCATTCCCATGATCGTGTCGCCGGGCTTGAGCACGCTGAAGTAGACGGCCATATTGGCCTGCGAACCGGAGTGCGGCTGGACGTTCGCGTGCTCGGCCCCGAAGAGCTTCATGGCCCGCTCGATGGCGATGGTCTCCACGATGTCTGTCGGTCCGCATCCGCCGTAGTAGCGCTTGCCCGGGTAGCCCTCAGCGTACTTGTTCGTGAAGACCGATCCCATGGCCGTGAGGACCGCGCGGGAGACGTGATTCTCCGAAGCGATCAACTCCAGAGTCGTGTTCTGCCGCTCGGTCTCCAGGCGGATGGCTCCGGCGATCTGGCCATCCACTTCTTCCAGCGATCGCTCGAGGAACTCATGGCCGGTCGCGGCCCTTTCCTGGACATTGGACATCGGTCGGTCTCTCCCCGTTCGCGCTCCCTCGGAAAGAGCGGCGCTCCTGCGATCTTATGACGGCGCGCCCGGGGTTGTCATCAAACCGCATAGGTCAGACGGCGAGGAGCGCGACATAATGCTCCCTTCCCATGCTGAAGAGAGCACTTCTGGCCACGCTGGCCATCCTGGCAGCCGCTGCGATCAGCTCCTGGGGCCTCTTCTACTTCCGCGACAATTTCTCGACGCACTTCCCGCTCAAGGCCGTCTCGGCAATCGCATACCGGAATGCCGAAATCCCCTTCTGGAACTCCGGCGCAGGAGGAGGTCAGCCTCTCGCGGGAAACCCGAACGCGCTGACGTTCTATCCGGACAACATCCTTTATCTACTCTTCCCGTCTCACGTCGCCTTCAATCTCCATTTCCTGCTCCATCTCGCTCTCGCGTTCCTGGCGATGCGCGCGCTCTGCCGTGAGACAGGCAGCAGCGAGCCGGCATCGTCGTTTGTCGCCTTTCTCTACGCAATCAGCGGCCTGGCCATCTCCGCCACGGCGTTCTACAACCTCATCACCGCAGTAGCGCTTGTCCCTCTGGCCTTCTGTTGCGCGGAACGCTTCATCCGGCGCCCCTCGTTTCGCGAGAGCCTCGGCCTCGGCGGCGCCTGTGGACTGCTCGGTCTGGCCGGCGAGCCGGTCACTGTTGGCGGCGCG
Organism: Thermoanaerobaculia bacterium; assembly: GCA_017883265.1. Lineage (GTDB taxonomy): Bacteria > Acidobacteriota > Thermoanaerobaculia > Gp7-AA8 > Gp7-AA8 > JADGNX01. The sequence continues at coordinate 44,203 of JADGNX010000004.1, read as the reverse complement.
GCAGCGGGGATCGGAATCATCTTCATCGCCGGCTGGGCGAGCGCTCGCCATGAGAGCGCATTGGCGTCCGACCTGCCGGACGCTGCTGCGAATCCTTCGCGCCCGACACCCGTTGCGCGACTGGCGATCTTCGGCTCGCTGGCCATCGTCGCAGCCATCGGGATCGTTTCGCCGCAGCTCATCGCCTTCAGCGAGATCTCGCACGAGGTCGAGCGCAGCGTTCACCCCTTCTCGTCCCGCTCAGTGCTGGCGGCCTCGCTGCCGCCGTGGAGGATTGCCGAGGTGGTCGCCGGTCCATTTCATGGTCTGATCACCGATCTCGGCGTGCACGGCTTTCACCCCGCCCCCGGCCAATACCCTCCGCTTTTCGCATCGCTCCTCGTCGGCGGAGCGGTCATCCCGGCGGTCTTCCGGAAGAGTGCGGCCCGGCGCTATCAGCTCCTCGCCGCGGCCATGCTTTTTCTGGCGCTCGGGAGCAGCAACCCGATCGTTCGCGCCGCAGTCGATTCGATCGGCGTACTCCGCCTCGGCCGCTATCCCGAGAAACTGGCGCTCCCTTTGATCGTGGCGCTATTCGTCCTCGTCGGCGGATGGCTGACGACGGCCGGGCGCCGTCCGCTTCTCCTCCTGGCATGCGCGCTTCCTCTGCCGCTCGTGGCTTTCGATCTGGTTCAGCGAAGCAGGGAAGGGTCTCTCGATGCGGTCGCAGCCATCGCCGTGGCAGCAGCAGCCAGCGCTTTGATGGTCCGGGCCCTCCCACTGTTGCCGAATTCACGCATCGCCATCCTCATGCTCTTCCCACTCGTCTACTGGGGCGTCAGGTCACTGCCGATCGATCGCTATGCACCGTATCGCGAGGGGCTGGCAGCGGCGAGCGCGCTCGAAGGACACCGCGTCGTCGTTACGGCGAATGAATCGCTGTCTCTCCCCTCTGCCATCACGACGCGCGACGAATACCGGACCCGGGCGCGGCTGATCCATCCTCTGTTCGGCATGGCCGGAGGGATCCGCTACGCCCTCGACCGATCGCCGGAGGGGATGTACTCGTTTCTTTCGCGCATCGCGCACGAGCGATTCTCGGCCGCTCCGCCGTGGCTTGCCGCACGCTACGCCGCCCTTTCGGGATGCGAAGCAATCGTCAGCCACGCCGACGCGTCGGGGCGCGCATTTCCGACCATCGTCGCAGTCCTCGGAACGGTACCCGATGCCTGTTTCATCGCCAACGCTCTGCCGGCCCACTCGGTTCAGGAGGCCGTCCAGGCCATCGAGACTCCCTCCTTCCGCCCCGGCGTCGATGCCGTCATCCCGGCGCCCGGCCGGCGTTTGGCCGCCGGTCGGGTAACGTCGCTCACCCGATCCGACGGCCGCATCAATCTAACCGTGGTCTGCGATGGAGAGGCCCTTCTCCGTCTCGGCGAGAGCTACTGGAGCGCCTGGACGGCAGTGGCGGTTCGAGGCACGACCGGATCGTCTGAATCCGTCCTCACGCTCCGCACCCTGCCGGTCGATCTCGATCGCCTGGGGGTCATCGTCCCCGCCGGCTCGTGGCGCGTGACGATCACCTTCGGCCGGCATCGTCACCTCGTGGCGGCGGCGTGGTTCCTGTCGACGGTCCTCGCAGCCGTCGGAGCCGCGTCATGGCGATTGAGGAAATCGAGCGCCGCACCAGCCAGATAGAGCGAGCCGCAGACGACGACCGTCGGCTCCGGCGCGGCCAGGGCCGCCTCGAGTGCATCGTTGACCAGCGGGGCGGACTCCGCCTCGATGCCGTAGGAATGCGCCAGCTCGGCCAATGCCGCGGCGCTGGCCGAGCGCGGAGGATACGGCTCGGTGGTGATGACGCGGGTGAAGCGGGGCATCAGAATCTTCGTCACGGCCTCGACGTCCTTGTCCGCCATGATGCCGAAGACGAGAAGGCGCGGCGCGGCGATGCTGCTGTCGATGAAGGAGGCGATGGCTGCTGCCGCGCCGGGATTGTGACCTCCGTCGATCCAGAAGGTCTTCTGCCTCAGCGCGACGCGCTCGAGGCGCCCGCGCCATTCAGTCCTGGCAACGCCCGCGGCGATGGCGGCGGGGTGGATGGCCTCGAAGCGGACCGACAGCTCCTCCGCAGCGCGGACTGCCAATGCGATGTTCTCGATCTGATGGGGGCCGCGCAGCGGTGTCTGAAGCTCGTAGCTGCGAGTGGGCGTCACCAGCCGGATTGTCTGTGAGGTGTCGGACTCACCAACGGTCTCCCCCTTCGTTTCCTGGGCCGCGAGATGCAGCGGCACGTCGAAACGCGCTGCGCGCCGCCCCAGAACCTCGAGGATCTGCGGATCGACATTCGACGTGACCGCGACGGTATGCCGGTGAATGATGCCTGCCTTCTCCCGGGCGATCGCTCTGATGGTCCGCCCGAGATACTCCATGTGATCGAAGCCGATTGCGGTGATGAGGGAGACCATCGGCCGGACGACGTTGGTGGCGTCGAGCCGGCCACCCATGCCTACTTCCAGGACAGCGATGTCGCACCCTGCATCCCTGAACGCCAGAAACGCGACCAGAGTCAGCGCTTCGAAATAAGTCGGCACCATGCCGGCGCGCGATGCTCCCCGGCGGAGGTGGTCGACGGCGTCGACGAAGAGAGCCGGATCGATCGGCTGGCCCCCGATCCTCCAGCGCTCCCGCAGGTCGATGAGATGCGGGGAGCTGTAGAACCCGACAGGGTAACCGGAGGCCCGCAGGATCGACTCAAGTGTCGCGCAGGTCGACCCCTTCCCGTTGGTTCCGGCGACGAGCACCGAGGGAACTGCATGCTGCGGAGCAGCGAGCGCGGCGAGGATCTTCCGCATGCGGGTGAGGCCCGGCCGGATACCGCTTCCCTGCAGTGAATCGAGGTAGCGGACGGCGTCGTCGAAGGCGGATTCAGTCGTGATTCCAGTCAAACCGGCGTTAGTGCGCGTTGAACATGCGGAGAAAACGGCCGATGGTTGGCTTCATCTCAGCCCGCGGGGTGATGATGTCGACCATTCCGTGCTCGACGAGAAACTCCGAGCGCTGGAAGCCTTCGGGCAGCGTCTGGCGAATGGTCTGCTCGATGACACGGGGACCGGCAAAGCCAATGAGGGCCTTCGGCTCTGCGATGTTCAGATCGCCCAGCATGGCATACGAGGCCGTGACTCCACCGGTCGTCGGGTCGGTGAGTACAGAGATGTAGGGCAGACCGGCGGCAGCCAGGCGATGAAGCGAAGCGGAGATCTTCGCCATCTGCATGAGCGAGAGGATTCCCTCCTGCATGCGCGCTCCGCCGGAACAGGAGACCACGATCAGCGGCTCTTTCTTCTCCACGCTCCGCTCGGCGGCCAGCGTGATCTTCTCGCCGACGACCGATCCCATGGAGCCGCCCATGAATGCGTACTCCATGGCGCAGATGACGACCGGCATGGCCTCGAGGGATCCTTCGGCACAGCGAACCGCGTCCCCCTGTCCCACCCGCTGCTGGTAGACCTTGAGCCGGTCGCGGTAGCGCTTCGTATCGCGGAACTCGAGGGGATCGCCCGAGCGGATGTTTCCGGCGAACTCCTTGAAATGGCTGTCATCGAAAAGGATCTCGAAGCGCTCTGCGGCAGTCAGGCGGAAGTGGTAGCCACAGCGGGTGCAGACATTGAGGTTCTGCTCCACCTCTTTGCGGTAGACGATCTCCTTGCAATCCTCGCACTTGATCCAGAGACCCTCAGGAATGGTGACGGGGCGCTGCTCGACCGGCTCTTTCGGCTTCTTCTCCTTCCGGAACCATGACATAGGCGGGCCACTGTAGCGAAGGGCTGTCAGAGGGGTCAAGCCAGGCGCCGATTCGGGAGGGCTTGATGCTTTCGCGGGTGTGATTCAGGCTCCTTCCTCTCGACCAGCCGGCCATCGGTCGCCACGGGTTTCGAACGGCAGCGGGGTGCGGGCCAGAGTGAATCGCTGATCACGATCGGGAATCACTGCTTTACAATCCCGGCCTCACGGGAGCAACTATGGCCAAGAGCATCGTTCATGTGGTGGGCACGGGCACCATCGGCGAGCCGCTGATCGGACTCTTCACCGACTTCAAGGAGAAGTGGAACATCGATGAGGTGACCTTTCACAAGCGGACTCCGAAGGCCGACGATCGGGCCATGGTCGAGCACCTGATCCGCAAGGGAGCCAAGCTGGTCGTCGACGAGCAGGCCCGAGGCGAGTTCGAAGCCCTCGGACACCGGGTCTCCTTCGAGCACGAGGAGGCTCTGGCCCGCGCCACTGTGGTCGTCGACTGCACTCCCGCAGGCAACGCCATGAAGGCCAGGTATTACGATCGGATCAAGGGCCCGCGCGGCTTCCTGGCCCAGGGATCCGAGTTCGGCTTCGGCAAGCCGTACGCCCGCGGCATCAACGACAAGGCCATCGATGCTGACGACCGCTTCATCCAGATCGTTTCATGCAACACCCACAACATCTCGGTCCTCATCCAGACCATCGCCATGCGCAGCGGAAAGGTCGGCCTGGAGAGCGGACGCTTCGTCTGTATGCGCCGGGCCAATGACGTATCCGACACCAAATCTTTTCTGGCCGCGCCGGAGGCCGGCAAGCATGACGATCCGGAATTCGGGACGCACCACGCACGCGATTCCTATCACCTGTTTGCCACCCTCGGCGAGAAGCTGAACCTCTACTCGTCCGCGATCAAGATCAACACCCAGTACATGCACACCCTCTGGTTCGATCTGGAGTTGACCGAGGAGACGAGGCTGGAAGAGGTCAAGGCTCTCCTGCGCAACAATCCACGGGTGGCCATCACGAACAAGCGGTCGTCGAACCAGATCTTCTCCTTCGGCCGCGACCACGGTTACTTCGGACGCATCCTCTCAACGACCGTCATCCCGATCTCCACTCTGGCCGTCCCCTCCTCCCGCAAGGTAGTCGGCTTCTGCTACACGCCGCAGGACGGCAACTCGCTTCTCTCATCCGTCGCGGCCACACTGCGTTATCTCGATCCGAAGAAGCTCGATGACAACATCGAGGTGCTGCGGCCGTACATCTTCCGGGAAATCTGAAGGGGGTTAGAATCACCGCCCCATGGCGAAGCCGGACAATCCAGACGAACGCCTCATCGCATCGAACAAGAAGGCGTTCCACGACTACCACATCCTCTCCAAGCACGAGGCCGGCCTGGTCCTGACGGGGACGGAGGTCAAGTCGCTGCGGGACGGTCGGGCCAACCTCAAAGACGCCTATGTGATCTTCAAGAACGGTGAAGCGCTGCTCTTCGGCCTCCACATCTCTCCCTACAGCCACGGCAACCGCGAGAACCACGAACCGGAACGAACGCGGAAGCTCCTTCTCCATAAGCGCGAGCTGATCAAGTTGTTCGCAGATGTGGTCGAGAAGGGGCTGACTATCGTTCCCCTCCGCATGTACTTCAGGAAAGGGCGGGCGAAGGCCGAGATCGCCGTCGTGCGAGGCAAGAAGCTTCACGACAAGCGCGAGAGCGAGAAGACCCGCGAGGCGGCCCGCGAAACGGCGGCCGCGATCAAGCAAGGCATGCGGTGAGAATCGCGCTCTTCATCTTCTCAGCCTCTTCACTCTTTCACCCGTCCCTCTTTCACTCCTCCTTGTGGCCGGGTTGTTCCGTTCCACTTTGCTTCTTCACCTTCACTCTTCAACCTTCACCCTTCACCCATCACTCTTTCTTCATTGTGGCTTTTCCGCCACACTACTGACCCACACTCACTACAGTTAGTGATAACAGCGGCGATGAGGAATCGCAGCTAATATCTTCTGTGAGCGTGACTTAGCACTGATATCCCACACGATCCAACCGTGGCACTCCCTTCGCTCCTCCGGTCGTTGTCAGTTGTGATCTGTGAGGATTTGAAGGACCCATGCACGTACATCGCAAGACAATCAATGCAGCCGTCGGAATCACCGGAATCGGACTCCATTCGGGAATCTATACGCGCCTGGAGCTGAAACCGGCCCATGCAGGAAGCGGGATCACCTTCGTTCGTGCCGACCTCCATAACATGCGCATTCCGGCCCTGCAGGCCAGCACCACGGCCCTCGAGTATGCCACGACGGTCGGTCGTGACGACGTCGCGGTCGGAACCGTCGAACACCTCCTCTCAGCGGTCGTCGCCAGCGGCATCACCGACCTCGACATCCATGTCGACGGTCCGGAAGTGCCCATCGTCGACGGCAGCGCCCTTCCCTTCATCCATCTCATCGACGCCGCCGGCGTCCGCCGGATGAATGAGGAGATCGGAGTTCTCCGCATCGACGAGCCGATCGAAGTCGTCGATGGCGACAAGAGCATCCGCATGGTTCCGTCGAGGAAGCTGGTCCTGCGCTACAAGATCGATTTCTCCCATCCCGCGATCGGGCGCCAGTCGTGTCAGTTCGAGCTCGATCACGACAGCTTTTCGCGGAAGATCGCACCGGCGCGAACCTTCGGTTTCGTGCGCGAGGTCGAGAAGCTGCGTGCAGCCGGTCTGGCTCGAGGCGGCTCGGTCGAAAACTGCATCGCCCTCGACGATCAGCGCGTAATCAACGGTCCCCTCCGCTTCCGCGACGAGTTCGTTCGTCACAAGATCCTCGACCTTCTCGGCGACCTGGCACTGGTCGGCCGCCCGCTCGTCGGCGAGATCACCGCGAACCGGGCCGGACATGCACTTCATTCGCGATTTGTGGCCCGAGTTCTCGAAGCGAGCCGAAACCAGCTCCGGCAGGAAGCAGGAGAGATGGTCACGCCTCCGGCTGCTTTCGGCAGCTTCGCGTGAGACCATCCCGCAAAGAGTAGCCGGCGCGGGACGCCGGCCGCTCGCGCTCCACCCGGCACCTGTGGTAAAAAAGCCACACACCGTGCGCAGGCTCTTCCCTTTCCTTCTCGCTGCTCTGCTCCTGGCCACCACAGCGTCGGCAGCCGAGCCGAGGATCGTCGATCTGACCGCCAATGCGGCGCACGGTCTGGTGACCGTCCGTTTCGCTCTCCATGACGCGTTCGACGACCCGCAACTGATCAAAGGGTTGCAGAGCGGCATTCCCACCAGCTTTACCTACATCATCGAGATTTTCCGCGACCGGCCAAACTGGTTCGATGAAGGACTGGGGAGATCGCGGATCGAAGTGATTGCCACCTTCAACTCGCGCACCCAGGAATACCTCCTCAACTACCGGCGGGACCGCCGTCTGGTCCGCTCGGAGACTTTCAACGACCTCGGCGCGCTGGAGCGGCGCATGACCACCATCGAAGAGGCCGATCTCTTCGACATAGGAAACCGTCGTCCATACAAAGTCAAAGTGCGGGTCAAGGCGGACGTGATGCGCGGCTGGCTGATGTACGTGGTTCCGTGGGAGGTCGCCACGCACTGGAGAGAAGCTCGCGTATCCGGCGAGGCCCCCGGCCCATGAAGCCGCAGGAGATACTTCGGTATCGCAAGGATCCGCGATTCATCATCGCGCTGCCTCTGCTGATCCTCGCGGTCACCTCGCTGGTCTATTACCTCATTCAGAAAGCCAAGGAGCTTTCCCCTGAAGCGCTGAGCAGCCGGGTGCTTCTTTTCGTTCTTTTCGACATCAATCTCATCCTCATTCTCGGCATCGTCTTCGTAATATTGCGGGGAGTGGTCAAACTGATCCTCGAACGGCAACGCGGAATCGTCGGTTCGCGTTTCCGGACCCGCCTGGTCATCACCTGGGTGGCCACATCGCTCGTCCCTGTAGTCATCCTTTTTTTGTTCGCCTCCGATCTGCTGCGGGTCTCCATCGACCGGTGGTTCAACCCGGCAGTGCGAACGCTGCTGCAGAACAGCGAAGCGATCGCCGCGGCCGCCCAGGGACGCATGGCTGCCGAGGCCCTCTCGGCCGCCAGAGAGATCGCCGCAAGCGAGGGGATCGGTGACCCGGCGCGCACGGATAAGGTCCTGGCGCACGTGCGGGAGTTTCACAACGTCGACGTCGTCGGCGTTTACCGCGATGGCGCCATCATCGGACTGGTGGCCAATCCGCGAGCACCGCTGCAGGAGATCGGAGAGCCGCCGCAGCACTTCTTCGACGACGTCATGACTCGCGGCTTCGAGCAGAAGATCGACATCGGAAACAGCGGCAAATGGATCCGCTGCGCGGTGCCGGTGGCGGGGGGGTCGAAGGAAAGACTGACCGCTCTGGCCGGTGTCTTCATCCCCGACACCATAGGCCGGATGATCGACGAGAACGTCATCGCTCACAAGAGCTTCCAGCAGCTGGACTCGCAACGCCCGGCCCTCAAGGCCTCGCAGACATCTCTCTTCCTTGCGGTCACCCTGGCCATTCTCTTCTTCACACTCTGGACTTCGATCTACGCTTCCCGGCGAATCACAGTCCCCATCAAGGCTCTGGCAGAGGCCACGACCCGGCTGGCAGAGGGAGGCTACGGCCATCGCATCGACGTGTCGGGAACCGACGAGTTGGGACGCCTCATCGACTCGTTCAATCAGATGTCGCAGCAGATCGAATCGCAAAGAGAAGCGCTGACCGATTCGAACGAGGTGCTGCAACAGCTCAACCGGCGTCTGGACGATCAGCGCGCCTATCTCTTCTCAGTGCTCGACAGCGTCTCGACCGGCATCATCGCCTTCAACGAGGCCCTCGAGATCCTCTCGAGCAATCCGGCCGCGCTGCGGATTCTGCAGATCGACAAGCTCGCGCCGCGCGCATCGCTCGACGAAGTCCTCTCGGGCGATCTCGCCGTTCTGGGCGACGTCCTCAGACATCTCGACGAGCGTCAGATGCGAACCCGCGAAGTGACGCTCATCCGCGGCGGCGAGCTGCGTTACCTCGAAGTGTCGGCGGCCCGTCTGGAATCGGCTGCCGGACAGAAGGGATGGGTTGTAGCCATCGAAGATTCCACCCAGCTCGTTCAGGCCCAGAAACTGGCCGCGTGGAACGAAGCCGCGCGGAGAATCGCTCATGAGATCAAGAACCCGCTGACCCCGATTCAGCTTTCGGCCGAACGGATCGCCAAGAAGTATCGGAACGGAGATGCGGACACCGCTGCCGCAGTCGACGAGGGCTGCGGCACCATCGTGAGCGAGGTCAATCATCTGAAGCGGATGGTCGACGAGTTCTCGCGCTTCGCCCGGATGCCTGCCGTCCACCTGCGTCAGGCCCGGCTGGCGGACATCGCGGCCGAGGCCGCGGCGCTCTACCACGACGTGAAACCGGGCGTCACCGTGGCCATCGACGTCGATCCCTCGATCGAGGTGGTGGTCGATCCCGAACAGATCCGCCGCGCTCTGGTCAACCTCCTGAGCAACGCCATCGAGGCCACCGACCACGGCACTGTCCGGATCACCGCGCGCAGGCGTGCTCGCAGAATCATCATCGACGTGGCCGACCAGGGCCGCGGCGTTCCCGACAGCGACAAGGAAAAGCTCTTCCTTCCCTACTTTTCCACCAAGGGGCGCGGCACGGGCCTCGGGCTGGCCATCGTTCACCGTATCGTCAACGACCATGACGGCCGTATCTCCGTTCACGACAACCAGCCGAAGGGAACGCGCTTCGAGATCGAACTGCCGGCGTAAAGCCCATGGCCAAGATCCTCATCATCGACGACGAGAGCGGCATCCGGACCACGCTCGCCAACATCCTTCACGACGAAGGACACAAGACGTTTCTCTGCGGCTCGGGCGAGGAGGGGCTGGCCCAGTTCGCGCGGGAGGAGTTCGATCTCATCATCCTCGACCTCTGGCTTCCAGGAATCGACGGCCTGAGCGTCCTCGAGCGCCTGCGCGCCGTCGGTGCGCCGCCGATCGTAGTCATCTCCGGACATGGAAACGTCGACACCGCCGTGCGTGCTACGCGTCTGGGGGCGTACGACTTCCTGGAGAAGCCGCTCTCGCTCGAGCGAGTCCTCCTGACCGTCAATCACGCTGTGGCCGATCGAAAGCTGCGCGAGCAGGTGCGGGATCTCAAGCAGCATCTGACACTCGAAGAGCTCCTCATCGGCGAGAGCGACGCCATGAAGAAGCTCGATCAGCAGATCCGCGGCGCCGCCCCATCGAATAGTCGCGTCCTGATCAGTGGAGAGAATGGCAGCGGAAAGGAGATCGTGGCCAGGACGCTCCACCGGCTCTCGGCCAGAGGCGAGGCCTCCTTCATCGACGTCAACTGCGCGGCGATTCCCGAGGAATTGATCGAGTCGGAGCTGTTCGGTCACCGCCGCGGAGCGTTTACCGGCGCCACCGAGGACCGGAAAGGGAAGTTCGAGCTGGCCGACGGAGGGACGCTCTTTCTCGACGAAATCGCTGACATGAGCGTGAAGACGCAGGCCAAGGTGCTGCGCGTCCTGCAGGAGCAGACATTTCAAAAAGTCGGAGGCCAGCAGACCATCACCGTCGACGTCCGGGTGATCGCAGCCACGAACAAGAATCTGGAATCGGAGATCGAGGCCGGACGATTCCGCAGCGACCTCTATTACCGCCTGGCGGTCATCCCGATCCATGTTCCGCCGCTGCGCGAGCGGAGCGGCGACGTGGTCCTTCTGGCCGACTACTTCCTCCGGCGCTTCGCCGCCGAGAGTGGACAACCCCCGAAGAGGCTCTCGGCAGGGGCGCAGTCACGGCTGCGCGGGCACGACTGGCCGGGCAACGTCCGCGAGCTGCGCAACGTGATCGAGCGGCTGGCCATCCTCTCGCCGAACGACCTCGTCGAGCCGGAGGAGATCGAGCTCGCAGCGCGGCGCGAGTCTTCGACGACGATCGCGCACGATGCGACGCTCCGCGAAGCGCGCGACGAGTTCGAGAAGCAGTTCATCCTCTCCCGCCTGCGCGACTTCGCCGGCAACGTCAGCCGCACCGCCGATGCCCTCGGCGTGGAGCGCTCGAACCTCTACCGTAAACTGCACGCTTACGGGATCACAGTCGAAAGACCGTAAGGACCAAACCAGAAACTAGAAACCAGAAACTAGAAGAGACGTTCTGGTTTCTAGTTTCTGGTTTGTCGGCTGCGGAATACCCGAACCCAATGACCCGGTTTCGACCGGCGAACCGGCTTGACAGCGTCGCTCCGGCGCCGCTACTCTACGCTGACTCATTCGCGGGAATAGCTCAGTGGTAGAGTGCAACCTTGCCAAGGTTGATGTCGCGGGTTCGAATCCCGTTTCCCGCTCCAACGCAATTCCATCGAAGCGCCTGAGCCGATGCCGGTTCAGGCGCTTCTCATTTTCAATCCGACTTCACGGAGGCTGAAGAGCTGTCGGCGCGCGAATCAATCTGCGCCGTCTGCCGTCTGCCGTCTGCTTTTCGTCAGGCCGATTGAGAGAACTCCGTGCCGGTCCACAGCTGCTCGACCTCGATCAGCCTGCACGCGAGCAGTGCGGCGGCGGCGAGGCATCCGTCGATGATCCGGCGATAGCAGTCGTAGTCGACGATGCCTTTGATGCGCGAGACGCAGTTCGTCATGGCCAGAATCTCGGGCTGACCGGCGAATTGTCTCGACAGACCGAGCCACAAGCCGCCGTCGATTGGAGGATGGATCATGTCCATCAGATTTTCGCGTCCTTCGGCCGCCACGTACACGCGGGTTTTCAGGTAAACGTTCAGGATCTTCGTGGCCCAGCCGACCGTGAGTCGCGGCTCACGTGCCAGCATCGCGCGCGCGGCCTCTTCGTGCCACTCATCGAAGTCGTCCCGGCCGATCGGTCCAAGGCTCATATCGAACAGCACCTTGAAGTTGACGGCTCGCAGCGCTCTGTAAACATCGCTGCGCGACCGGATCGGGGCCGATGAGCGGAGAGCCGACATGGCTGTCCATTCCGCATACGTGGCGATGATGGCCGCTCGCGGTTCCGCCATCCTCGGCGCGCGATCGCTTCGGACTCTGCTGGATGTGGGGTTGTAAACGCTCATGGCTCATTTTCCTTGCTGAAGGTGTGCGCTCCATCAGGAGCCAATAGTTTGCATGTCATCGGCCAGCCCCGCAAGGCCTGAGGCCACTTGGTGGGGGCGGGAGAAAGCAGCTGACAGATGCAGCCGGTTTCTGTGTCGGGGACCTACAGCGCCCCCAACCCTTTTTCCAAAGGTGGTGTGGTGGGTGAGACAACGCCGGGGGGCCGGTCAGAACAGAAAAGGCTGTGACGAAACGCCCGCCGCTCGATCGGAAGGTGCGCGCAATCCGCCGTTTGTCAGGAAAAACGACGGTCAGTTGGCATTGAGAGAATTCCGATCGGCCAGACCGTTGCGATAGGCATAGACGATCAACTCCCCGCGACTCGAGACCCGAAGCTTGTCGAAAATCGTGCAGAGGTGATGCCGGACGGTCACATCCGAAATGAAGAGCGCCTGACTGACCTGCCGATTGGTTCTTCCGGCAGCGACCACGTTCACGATCTCGCGCTCCCGCCGCGTCAGAAGCGAGATCCGGGAGTCTTCGGCAGGACCCTTCTTCTGGCTCGAGCTCTGGCCGAGAAGCTTGTGCAGCGCCGCTCCCTCCAGCCAGGTGTCGCCACGCCGGACCCGGTCGAGAGCGGTGAAGAGGTCGTCCAGCTTCTTGCTCTTCAGGATGATCCCTCGAACGCCGAATCGAAAGGCTGCAGAGCAGGCCTCGGCATCCGGCTCCGTCGTCAGGATGAGAACCGGAAGTGACGGCGCCGAGGCGAGAATGGCTTCCAGTCCGGCCAGCCGATGCTGAGAGTTGTCGTTGAGATCGAATTCCAGCAGCAGGACGTCGATATCGCCACCGCTGATGAGGCTGAGCGCATTCGGACAGATCCCGCACTCGAGCGAGACCTCGTAGCCCTCGCGGGTGTCGATCAGCAGACGAAGAGCGCTGCGCAGGATCGGGTGATCGCTCGAGAGAACCACACGACTCGGTGTGCCTTCGGTCCTCTTTCTGGATACAAGCGCGTGTTCGGCCGCGGAAGGGTCGAAACATACAGTACCGAGATCGCAGCTCCGACAGCCTGGTGTCGGAGCCGCAACGGGGGACGTCAGTTCCCGCATTGCAAACCTCCTCGAGTCACTTTCGGAGGAACGCCGCATCAGGCGGCGCCTGGCTCGATGGTTGATCGTTGAGACAAGGGGCCGGGCTGGCGCGGAACAAGAATCTTCATTGGTGGCTCTTGTCGCGTCGCGGAGCGACTCGGCCGGCCTTGGAAGGAGCAGAAACGGAATCGGTCAACAGGCCATGGGATCAGAGCCCGTCGTACTTCGAGTAGCCGCGCTCGTTCCAGTAGTCGGGCGGCTCATCGGCGGTGTAACGGATCGAAGTGACGGCTTTGATGTTCTTGAGGCCGAGCTTCATCGGCACCACGAGCCGGAGCGGTGCTCCGTGGGCGAGCGAAAGCGGCCGGTTGTCCTGCTTTGTGGCAAGAAGGGTTTGCGGATGCAGTGCCGTATCGAGGTCGATTGATACGTAATACGGGTCGGGCTGTCCGGCGCCGTCCAGGTTGACGGCCGACTCGATCGCTGCCCAGCGTGCCGCCGGGGCCGGCGGGTAAGCGCGCAGCAACTCGGCGAACCGAATACCGCTCCAGAACGCGACAGCGCTCCATCCTTCGACGCAGCAGAGCCGTGTGACCTGGTCCCGGACAGGAAATCGCGAGAGGTCGCCGGCGGTCAGCGTCGTTTCCTTCCCCGTGGCAAGTCCGGACAGGGTGAGCTTCCACGACACGAGATAACCGCCCGTCGGAGTCCGGCCGTTGTAGTTGTTTCGGAGCGGTGTGACATCCGAAGGGCGATATGCCCGCACCCGCCGATTCCTGGAATACAGAGCCTCGGCCACGTCATCGTCGAAGGTGAGGACCCGTCCCAGAAACCGTTCCCGTCTCTGCCCCGTAACGCCGAAGCGCGCTTCGATCGAATCGATCCTGGAGGCCGCAGCAGGTGAGAGCCACTGCTGCTTCGTTCCGTCTGGAAGCAACCACCAGACGCCGGCCGCGGAGACGGCGGTGGCGGCGCCGAAGAGAAGAAAATCGCGCCGGCTCTGGCGGCCGAGACGCTTCGGGTCGATCCATACCGGAGTCTCATCTTCGGGAGCGAGGATCTGCGCGATGAGGCCCCGCGGCAAACGGCGAACTGACATGGTCTCGTCGAGGATGGCCGCCCCATCCGCCTCCTCCGATTCCGGCTCGGATCCTGAGAATGACTCCGTTGCCGGCAAATCGGGTAGCGACTCCCGCTCGGACTCCGTTGTCGCCGACGCGATCACCGGCGAATCGGGCGATGAGGGGACCTGGTCGGTCTTTGCTTCCGCGGCAAGCGGCGCCTCGGGCGTCTTCTCTTCATCACTCATGAGGCTCCCCAATCCGCTTCGACCAGCCGACGATCATGGAGCGCATGGTGTCCCAGCCGTCGCCGATGACGAGGACGATGTGCGGGACGAGGAAGGCTATGAACACCCACATGGCGATGAAGTGGACGATGCGCGCGCCGTCATACGATCCGAAAAGGCGCTCGAGCCAGCCGAGTTGGGCGGGCTTGTGCATGGCCCACCCGCTTGCCATCGCCAGCAGGCCGAAAAGCGGCATCGAGAGATAGGCCCCGCGCTGGAGCGCGTTGTACTTGCCGTGGACGCGCGGATGGAGCCAGGGGCGCCCGACGAGTCGCATCGGCACGAGGCCGAAGTAATAGCGCATCATCGCCAGGGCCTCCCGCGGATCGCTCCGCCGCGGGATGAGGGAGCGGTATCCGCCACCGTTGACAAGGCCGGCGAGGTAGAGGAGACCACACCCCATGAACAGATAGGCGAAGAGCCAATGCAGACGGAGAGCCGGGGCCAGCGCATACACCCCGACGCTGAAGTGGCGATAGAACCAGAACCGCAGCTGGTCCCGCGGCACGTCGCTCGGGAGGTGGCGGGCCACCGCGGCGCCGGCGTCGGCCAGATAGTCCCGGCTTGCTGTCACGCGGTCCGCCGGATGGAGAAAGACCGGAGAAGCCCAGTAGATGCCGAGTCCGCTCACAACCAGCATGAAGAGGATCGGCAGATTGAGCCAGTGCGCCAGCCGGACGAGCCGGTGATGCTTGCGAACGATGGTGACGACCGTTCGATCCGACAGCGACGTGTCTACCGGCGTAACGCTCATGAGGGACGGATGCAGCATTGTACCTTCAGCGGATTTGCCACGGCCTGGCCGGATCCGACATCGGCCGGAAGGCGTCGGCGTAGTGGGTGAGCGCGATGCGGCGTCCGTCCCAGAAGGCGGATATGACGTCGAAGCGGATCCGGCATTTGCGTGCGTCGTATCGTCGAAGAAAGTCCTCGGCCAGCGCGAAGATGCGACGCTGTTTGTCGCGGTCCACCGCCTCGTGCGGCGCGCCCGCCCCATGGCTCTGACGCGTCTTGACCTCGACGAAGGCCAGCGTGGCGAAGCGCCGTACGATGAGATCGATCTCCCCCGCTGCCGTCCGAAGGTTGCGCGCCACGATGCGATATCCGCGCAGCCGGAAGTACCAGACGGCGCGACGCTCTCCCCGGTGGCCCAGCTCGTGGGCAGTGACCCGCGTACCCCTCATGATCACTTCCGGTGGAAGTGCTTCTCGATGTCCAGGTGGCGGATGTCGACGATGATCGGCCGCCCGTGGGGACAGGCGAAGGGATTCGACGAATCGAGGAGCTGCGCGACCAGAGAGGCCATCTCCTCTCCGCCCAGCTGGCGGTGGACCTTGATTGCGGCCTGACAGGCAAGAGAGGCGCAGACCTTCTCCCGGAGGCGATGAAGGTGCGGGGTCCTCTCGTCCAGCGAGGCGTCGAGGAGCTTGCGGAAGAAGGCTTCCACATCGTGCCGCAGTAGCTGCGATGGAATGGCGGCGACAGCAAAGGCATTGCCGGAAAAGCGCTCGATCTCGAAACCAACCAGCCGCAGCTCATCGAGGTGAGATTCGAGGGCCGCTCCTTCCGCCGCGCCGGTCTGAACCAGATGCGGCGTAAGGAGACGCTGGCTGTCCACTGCCGTTCCGGCTGTCGAGGCGAAGAAGCGGTCGTAGAGGACGCGCTCGTGTGCCACGTGTTGATCGACGAGCCGAAGACCACCCGGGGTGTCCAGAAGGATGTAGCTCATCCGGTATTGACCGATCACCCTTCCGCGGAGATCGCCGAGGTCGGGAGGCGCATCAGGCTCTGTGAGAGTGGGCTGCTCACGCGGCGGCTGCACCAGGGCAGTGCGGTCGCGGAAGAGCGGAGTGGCCGCGGGATGCCAGGAAAGGGGCGGGCTCTGGGGAGCGGGAGGAATGAACGATCGCTGATGCGCTAAGCCATCGAGCGACTGCTCGCCGCCAGTGTACGCTCCAGCCGCCACCAGCGCCGGAGACGATTCCGCCAGGATGTCAGAGGCCGCGCCACCCAGCAGCGCACTCCCTTCTTCCGCTCCACCGAGGCCACGTTTGACGGCGTGCTCGACGAGGACGTGAATGGCTCCGGAGTCGCGAAAGCGGACCTCCGTCTTGGCCGGATGGACGTTTACGTCGACGCGCTCCGGCTCGAGATCCACGAACAAAGCGAGAGCCGGAAAGCCGTCGGAATCGAAGGCTTCTGAGGCCCGATTGGCGGCGTGGGTCAGAACACGATCCTTGACCAGCCGGCCGTTGACGAAGAAGAACTGATTGCGCCTGCTGCCGAATCGAACGCCACGGGTGACGAAGCCTCGCACGACAATACCCTCGTGCTCGCTCCCGATCTCGGCCAGCAGCGGCGCGATCTCATCGCCGAGAACGGCGATTACACGGTCGCGCAGAGAAGCAGCGGCCGGCAGGTCGAGCACGCATCGTCCATTGTGCTCGACCCGGAACGAGCGATGAGGAGAGGCCAGCGCGTACGACGTGACGACCGCGATGATGGAACGGAACTCGGCATCGGCGCTCTTGAGAAACTTACGGCGTGCCGGGACGTTCTCGAACAGCTCGCGCACCGACACCGTCGTGCCACGATCGCGCGCCGCGGGCCGGTCGGTCGTCGTCGCGGTCATCGGATCGTGCTCGATCTCGATGGCGTGCTCACTCCGTCCGTCATAGGTCACCATCGAGAACCGCGAGACGCTGGCGATCGATGGCAGAGCCTCGCCGCGGAAGCCCAGCGTCCGGACGCGGATGAGATCCTCGAATGAGGTCAGCTTCGACGTGGCATGCCGCTGGATGGCCAGGAGAGCGTCATCCGCCGTCATTCCGCAGCCATCGTCGCGTAACTCGATCCGCTTGCGGCCACCATTCTCGAGGATGAGGTCGATACTCGAGGCTCCAGCGTCGATCGCGTTCTCCACCAGCTCCTTGACCACCGAGGCCGGACGCTCCACCACCTCGCCAGCGGCGATCTGATTGATGAGATCGGACGGAAGGATCTGGATGGGCGGCATGGTCAGTCGATGATTCTTGAAGCTGAAGTCTGAGATTCGTCTCTTAGAGTGTAACGAAAAGGCCGGGGTCGGGGTCGGGCGCGGGCCCCCGGTGGGATCATTCGGTTGGACGTTGTTTGCCTGAGTTGACCGAGGTGCCTTTCCCCGGCCCGAGACCCGAGCCCGCGCCCAGCCTCTTCCGGTGGTGGAAGACTGGATGCGTTTGGGAAGTGTTGGTCAGTCCTGGCGCCTCAGGGGACCGTCAGGACCACCTTGCCGAAGACGGCTCGATCCTCGAGCAGGCGATGTCCGTCGGCCACCGCTGCGAGCGGAAGAACGCGCCCGACTACCGGGCGGAGCCGCCCTCTTTCCACATGGCCCATGATTTCATGCAGCTCGCTGAGACTACCCATCGTAGAGCCGAGAATCGAGAGCAGTTTGAAAAAGAGCAGGTTCAGGTTGAGGGTCACGTCGGAGCCAGTGGTCGCTCCGCAGGTGACCAGGCGTCCGCCCCGGGCCAGCGAGCGAACCGATCGCTCGAACGTGTCGGCGCCGACATGTTCCACGACGATATCGACTCCCCTTTTCGCGGTCAGCTTCCTCACCTCGGCGAGAAAGTCGGCCGTCCGGTACTCGATGACGGCGTCCGCACCAAGCTCGAGGGCGTGAGCGGCTTTCTCCGGCGAGCCCACCGTGGCATAGACAGTAGCGCCCCACAGCTTGCCGATCTGGATCGCTGCGCTGCCCACTCCCGATCCACCGGCGTGCACGAGAATGGTCTCGCCCGGCCGAAGCTCCGCTCGTGCGATCAACATGTGCCACGAGGTGAGAAAGTCGAGCGGTAGCGCCGCCGCTTCTTCGAAGGAGAGTCGCGCCGGTTTGCGAAGGAGATTCCTGGCCGGAACCGCGATCCGGTCGGCACAACCCCCGTCGCGGGATTCGCCGAACATTCCGAACTGAAGGCAGAGGGGATCGTGCCCCGAGAGACAAGCCTGGCAATGACCGCAGGAGTAGCCCGGGGCCACGATCACCTCGTCGCCAGGCGCGAACGAACTCCCCGCGGGAACGGACTCGACGACGCCGCTGACGTCCGAACCAGGGATCATCGGCAGTGGAAACTTGTGGCCCGGAACGCCCCTCCGGAGCCAGATATCGAGATGGTTGAGCGCAACGGCGCGAACTCGAACCATCGCTTCGCCGGGAGCCAGGAGAGGCTCCGGCACTTCCGCCGCCTCGAGCTTCTCGAAGCCGCCATGCTCGCGGATCACGATCGCCTTCATCGCTTCATTGTAGATGCAGCGTCACCTCACTTTCACCCCTCACTCTTCGCCCTTCACTCTTTCTATGGCATGTCGGTTGCGAAGCTCTGGAAGCATGCTTCGCCGCCTGGCTGCCATGACCGCCATGATCGTACTTGTGGCCGCCCTCCTTCTGCTCACGCGCCGTGTGTATCTCCACCACCAGGCCACGGGCAGTGAGGACGAGCCGACGGCGAGCGAAGTTCGCTCAGTCCCCGAGGGGAAGGGGGCCGACGGGCACCAGGCCAGTGCTCACCGCACTGTCTTGATGGAAAAGCGGATCGACTTTCCTTTCAGATTGTCCGGGGCGTGAAACGGCTTGGCCACGATGACGCTGACGAGAACTTCGAAGTCGCGCACCGTCAGGCTTGTCTCGGTCCCCAGCCCTGCATCGACGACCGCGGTTCTGCTCTTCACGACATCGGAGGCGGAAAAGCCGAAGTTGCCGACGCCGAGGTAGCCGATGCCGTACAGCGTGTTCCAGTGCAGGATCCAGCTGCGGAAGTCGCGGTTGCGAAAGACCGGAACGAAATACTCATTGGTCAGGTGAAGCTCGTCCGTACCGAGGCTCGAATCATCCTTGACGCCTTTCAGCGCGTCGCGCCCGCCCAGCTTGAACATCTCGTAGCGAGGCACGCTATAGCGGTCGACCTGAGCGATCGTCTTGCCGATGCATGTGGCCGGGGGGGTGGACAGAGCGCAGAGATCCTGCTTGCCGAGGATCGTGCCGAGATGGAATCGAGTCACGACGAACGAGGTAGGCGTCGTGTCCCAGCGCCGCAGCGCCTCCCCTTCCACCTTCGTGTAGCGGTAGTCGCCTGTGGCCAGCCGTGCCGACTCGGTCAGAGCGAGCGCGATGCCCGTCTTCTGCGGACCGATCTCCCGGAAGGCGGTGAGAACCGGCGTGATGCGGCCCCGCGATTCGCCGACGATGGCGTTCATCCGCTCGTCGAAGGGGGTCCCGTACTGGTACGCGATCTTCGTATAGATGTTGTTCTTCCGGTTGTCGGCGTCGGCGCTGTTGCCGAAGGTCAAACGGTCATCCTGAAGAAGAAGGAAGTAGCGCTCGTTGTAGTTCCTCGGGAGCTCGAAGAGAAGCAGTCCGCCGCGGACGCGGTCGAAATCGAGGCTGCTGCTCTGCACGCCGGAGAAGCCGATGCTATCGAACACCGCGATCTTATATGTGAAGTCTCGGGCGTAGTACTTATAGCGTAGGAAGGTCGAGATGTCGCCGGTGACAAACTTGTAATCGATCTGGCTCTCGAAAAGCACATTCCGGATCAATTTACGAAGCCGGACGCTGGCCTGTCCCTCGGGGAGATAGAGGTTGACATACGGGAGCGAGTCGCGGCTTCCACTGCTACTCGGCGGGGTCGCTTCCTGGGCACGGAGAACCGGAGGAACGGCGAGACAGAGAAGAGATACGAGGGCAGCTATCCGGATTGTCAAAAGCGTATTCTCCACGCGACAGGATCTGCGGCTGCGAGGCTCAGGTTGTGGTAAACTCATGATGTTCAAGTCTTTAACGAAGGATTGGTCGCTCCGTTTGGCACACGTTTTGTATCGCGTTACGCTCGGTCATTATAGGTCGCCTGACGGTACGGTGCGAATCTTTTAGGAGGTGTGAATTGTTGCGTGTGAAACATCGGCTACTCCTTGCAATCCTGTGTCTTCTGATCCTGGTTCCCGGGGCCTTCGCTCAGTCTCTGACGTTCGCCGATCAGAGTGGTGCGGTCGCCCCCACTGCTACTGGTGAGATGGGCCTCTTCAATACGGTGACAGCGGATACGCTCCACCGGGGTGACTGGTCGTTCGGCATCTATTACAACAACTGGGGCCTTCTCGCCGCACCGGCCCCCGACTTCGCTCCACCGAGCGCCCGCTCACCTCACGATATGGGCTATGACCTCTTCCGATTGAACGCCTCGATCGGATACGGCCTGACGGATCGGTGGGACGTTTCCGCCTCTCTTCCCTTCGACCGGATCACCAACAGCGGCGGCGATCGCGCCGGCTACATCAATGGCTTCCGCTACATCGGCCGCTTCACAGACAGCGGTGTCGGCGATCTCCATCTGGCCACCAAGTTCGGCCTCATGGATCCGGCAATGTCGACCTCCAAGCTGGCCTTGTCCCTCTTCGTCGATGCACCGACGGGCGACAAGAACAGCGGCATCGCGACCGGAAACCCGAACTATGGCATCGGTCTGCACTACACCCGCGGAATCGGAACCCTCAGCGGCACCTACGCCGTCATGGGGAAACGCGACCTCGCGAACAGCAACACCGGCTCCTCCGTCGACCTCCCGAATGAGCTCCGTCTCGACGGTGGACTCAATGTCCCGATTCATTTCTGGGCCGCCACGAACTGGATCAGCGAAGTCAACAGCGTCTGGTACAACGGCGGCGACCACAAGGCGAAGTCTCCTGTCTTCCTCGTGACCGGCTTCCGTCACTGGTTCGGCGCCAGCGGTTGGGCCCTCAACGCCGGAGCGCGATGGAACGCTTCGAAGTTCGGAAACGACCATAAAGAGTGCCGGATCACCGAGCTGGATGACTGCGGCCTGAGCGGACTGGTGGGCCTCACCTTTACCCCCTTCCATCTGGCGCCCCCGCCTCCTCCCCCGCCGCCTCCTCCAGTCTACGTACCGCCACCGCCACCACCACCGCCGCCGACTCCTCCGCCGCCGCCGCCGGTTGCACCGCCGCACGTGCCTCAGGAGCTTCGCACGGATGAGATTCATTTCGAGCCTGGCTCCGCGCGCCTGACCAACATCGCCAAGGCCATCCTCGACGACGTCGCTCTACGCATGAAGCAGGAACCGTCGTCGACCGCCATCGTCATCGGCTACACCGACGGCAGGGAGAACACCGGTGCCAACACCGACCTCGACCGTCGTCGCGCCGAAGCGGTTCGCGACTACCTCGTCAGCCGCCACGGAATCGATGCCACACGCATCTCGGTGGAAGGACGCGACGGGCAGGAACCGGTCGGAGATAACACCACTGCGGAAGGACGCCTGCGCAACCGCCGTGTCGTGATTCGACTCATCATCCCGTAGAGACAAGTCCGAAAGCTGTTCACTCCCGGCGCCCCCGCGATTCGTCGCGGGGGCGCTTTTTGTTATTCTCCCCCACGCTACGGCATCGGGGGTCTCTTGGAAGCCTACAAAGGCGGTTGGATTGAAATCATCGCCGGAGGGATGTTCTCCGGCAAGTCGGAGGAGCTCATCCGGCGGTTGCGCCGCGCGGTCATCGCCCGCCAGCGCGTTCAAGTCTTCAAGCCGCTCCTCGACGACCGCTTCGCCACCGAAGAAGTCGTCTCCAGGGACGACCGGAGGCTGAAGGCGTTTTCCGTCCCCACCAGCGAGCAGCTCCTGGCCCGAGTCGAGATCGGTGTTCAGGTCGTCGGCATCGATGAGGTCCAGTTCTTCGACAGCGGTGTGGTGGACGTCTGCATGCAGCTGGCCGACGCCGGCATCCGAGTCATCGCCGCCGGCCTCGATCAGGACTACATGCGAAGGCCGTTCGGTCCGATGCCAGCGCTGCTGGCGGTGGCCGAGGAGGTCTCGAAAATGCACGCGGTCTGCGTCCGATGCCGCGGCTCGGCCCACTATTCACAGCGCCTCTCGGGCGGCAACGCCCAGGTCGAAGTCGGAGATAGCTCCTACGAAGCGCGCTGCCGCGCCTGTTACGAGATCTACAAGGCGCAGCCGGTCGAAGACCAGGACGTGCAACTGACGATGCCCGTGTGACGGAAGGGTGAAGAGTGAAGCGTGAAGGGTGAAATAACTACGCGTTTTGACCCTTGACCCTTCATAGTCACGCTTGACCCTTCAACGCGCAACGCAGGACCAACGTAACAAGGAAGGACAACCAGAAAAGGAAGAGTGAAGGGTGAACGAGGGTACCGCGTTTCATTCTTCACTCTTCACTCTTTCTTAAAACGGAGCCGCTCATGAAATTGATCTCTTCTTTGATTCCCGTGGCGTTGCTCTTTGCCGCGACCACCCTCTTCGGCGACTCCACAGATTGCCCCGCGACCGCAGAATCGGTCTCGCGTACGGCTGACTCATCTGCGAATGCGGCAATCGCTGCGGTTCCGGCCGCCGCAGTCCCGGGAGCAGCGTCGGCGGGCACCGCGTCGCCGGCATCGACCTCGCCCGAGGCCCGCAGCATCACGACCGACCAGATCCTGGAGCGCCTCTTCGGCCGGCGCTCGGATGATCGAGTCACCAGCGGAACGGCCGGCTCGAAGCTGCTCGATCTTCAGGGGCGTTTCTCCATGGTCAGCATCATCGTTCGGAAACCCGACGGCACCATCGGCCACTTCTGCGTCGACAACATCGATGCCGCGAGGAAGCTCCTCGCTGGACCAGCCAGCCCCGCAGCAGTTCCCCTCGCAGCGCCGGCGCCGCTCCAGTGAGGATGACGATCATGAATCGCTTTCCATTGATCGCCCTGACTCTCTCGCTCGCCGCGGCAGCCACTCTCCCCTCGGTGGCCGAGGCAAAGGCCACGATCACGATCAAGAACAACGACGGCCCCAACGAAGGGTTCAACGACACGACAGCGGTCACCCCGGTCGGCGGCAACGCGGGGACCACGCTCGGCCAGCAGCGGCTCAACGTGTTCAAGGCGGCCGCGGATGTCTGGTCCAACCTTCTCAACAGCAACGTAGAGATCGTCATTCGCGCGAATTTCGACCCGCTCACGTGCAGCGCCACCAGCGCCACGCTCGGCGCCGCCGGGCCGACGGTCTACGTCGCCGGCTTCCCCAATGCGCCGCTCGCCGATACCTGGTATCCGATCGCTCTCGGAGACAAGCTTGCCGGGCAGCACCTCAGCGCGACGACTGCCGAGTCCATCAGCGCGCGGTTCAACAGCTCCATCGATACCGGCTGCTTCACCGGTGTGAAGTGGTACTACGGCCTCGATGGAAATGCCGGAACCAACATCGACCTTCTGATCGTCCTGCTCCATGAGTTCGGCCATGGACTCGGCTTTGTCGGAGGTACCGATCCGGGATCAGGCGCTTTCCTGGGCCAGACGACCGATGCCAACGGCAACGTCACTGCTCCGGGCCATCCAAGCATATGGGACAGCTTCATGCTGGACCGGACCAGCGGCCTTCACTGGACACAGATGACCGACGCCACGCGTGCCGCATCCAGCACGAGCGGGCATCTGGTCTGGGATGGACCGTGGGTCCGGAGCGCCGCCCCAGGGATCCTCCACAGCGGCCCCGTCATGACCCTCGATTCGCCTTCCGCGGTGGCCCGGCAAACGCTCAGCCAGATCGCCGACTTCAGCGGACCGGTGCCGGTATCGGGATTCAGCGCCACGGTAGTCGTCGTCAACGATCCTCCCGACGCGAGCGGAATGGTGGGTCACTTCGGCTGTTCGGCTCCGACCAACAGCGCCAGCCTGGCCGGCAGGATCGCCCTGATCGATCGGAGCGGATGCAACTTCACGGTCAAGGTCAAGAACGCTCAGACCGCCGGGGCCGTCGGCGCGATCGTCGCCGACAACATCGACGAGGGGCTGCCGAATACGATGGGAGGGACCGATTCCACCATCACCATCCCGGCGTTCAGCGTCATGCGCGATTACGGAGCGCTCCTGGAAGCGCAACTTCCGGGCAGCGTGAGCGCCACGATGCGCACGGTGATTCGGGCCGGCTCCGACGATGCCGGCAATCTCTACGTCTTCACGCCGACAACCGTGTCGCAGGGATCGTCGATCTATCACTTCGACATCTCCGCTGTACCCGATCTCCTCATGGAGCCGTTCATCAACAGCGATCTCTCGCACGGCGTCGACCTGACCATCGATCAGTTGAAGGACATCGGCTGGGCCATCGGCGATCCCGCTCCACCGATCACAGGGCGACACTCGCTCAAGCGGCACTGACAGCGGCCGCGCTCGCAAAGTGAAAAAGGGTCTCGGAAGGGCATCATTGATGCACTCGGTGGATCCTCGTGAATCGCCGTCGAGTTGCACGGCGATTCGCATACACCGCTGCGCTAGAATACGCGCCGCAAAGGCGCGCCGGGTGCGCCATCAAGGCAGACGGAGACGACAAGATGCGCATCGGCGTGCCGAGTGAAGTGAAGGACAACGAATACCGCGTAGGAATGGTTCCGGCCGGGGTCCGCGACCTGACGGTCGACGGCCATGAGGTCTTCGTTCAGAAAGGGGCCGGAAACGGCAGCGGTTTCGCCGATGAAGAGTATGCCGCAGCCGGGGCCACCGTTCTGGCCACGGCCGATGAGGTCTATGACACCGCCGAGATCATCGTCAAGGTCAAAGAGCCGGTGGATGTCGACCTCAAGCGCCTCAAGAACGGACAGCTCCTTTTCACCTACCTCCATCTCGCTCCGGTCCCGGATCTCACGCGGGCGCTTCTCGACAAGAACATCACCGGAATCGCCTATGAGACGATCACTGGCCGTGGCGGCTCGCTACCGCTACTGACGCCGATGTCCGAAGTCGCCGGCCGGATGTCGATCCATGTCGGGGCCTACTATCTGCAGAAGCCCAACGGCGGCCGCGGCGTTCTCCTCGGCGGTGTTCCGGGAACGCTTCCCGCCGACGTCGTGATCATCGGCGGTGGCATCGTCGGCATCAACGCCGCGAAGATGGCCGTCGGCCTCGGCGCGCACGTGACCATTCTCGACACGAACCTCGATCGGCTCCGGTATCTGGACGACATCTTCTCCGGGCGCGTTTCCACCCTTGCCTCCAATAAGGCCCATATCGAAGTGGCATGCAGACGCGCGGATCTGCTCATCGGAGGGGTGTTGATTCCAGGCGCTTCGGCACCGAAGCTCGTCACCCGAGCCATGATCCACGAGATGAAGAAAGGATCGGTCATCGTCGATGTGGCCATCGACCAGGGAGGATGCGTCGAGACGGCCCACGCCACAACGCACTCCAATCCCACATACGAGGTCGACGGCGTCATCCATTATTGTGTTGCCAATATGCCAGGGGCACTCCCACGGACTTCCACCATCGCCCTCACCAACGCCACGCTCCCCTACATGCGACGGATCGCCAGGCTCGGATTCAAGGAAGCCCTGTCGCGCGATCCCGGACTGGCCGAAGGGCTGAACGTCTACAAGGGAAAGATCACTTACAAGGCGGTGGCAGACTCCCAGAAGCAGGAGTTCAGCGCATTCAGCTCGATTGCGTGAGAAGAGTCCACTTTCAAGCGTCGCATTTCCGAAACTCTCGAGCCGATTCAGCCCTGACCTTCGCAACCGTTTCGTGACGGAATATGACCTTACGGTAATCTATTATGACCGAGCGGTCATGACTATCGAACCACAGCCGAAAACCACCTCATCCACACTCTGGCAGGCCCACAAGCGACGGAGCATTCAGGAGGCAGTGATCCGCCTCATGTGCCGCGACGGCCTGGCTGCAGTGACGATGGAGCGCGTGGCGCAGGAAACCGGAATCGCCAAAGGGACTGTCTACCTCCACTACCGGGACAAGCAGGAGCTCCTCGACTCAGTCAGGGAGTCGGCTCTTTCGCCGATGCTGGCCCGGCTCGATGAAGCGCTGGCCGCCGATGTCGCTGCCGACCGGAAACTCGAAGCGTTCTCTTCGCGCTACCTTACGTACTTCGACGACCGGCGGGATCTGTTCCGCATCCTTCTCTATGAGCGCACGTCCACCCGCGTTTACGGCAGCCGTTTTCAAAGCGAGCGATACCGGCATATGCAGTCGAGTGTGGCAGACGTCATCGCGGCGGGGATCGAAGCGGGTATATTTCGGGCGGTCGACCCGCAGAAGACTGCGGCCATATTTCTCGACGCGAACTTCGGCATCGTCAATCAGCGCCTTCTGACCGAGGACCGCACGCCCGTGGCAGAGGATGCGGCGCTCGTATCGGAGATCTTTCTGACCGGCATCCGAACTAGGCCGTCCACGCCGCGCGTGGCTCGGAGGATCGCTTCTTGACTGGCAGATCGTTCCCAATGGCGGTCGCTCTCGGCGCCGCGCTGCTGACGCTTTCATGCGCCGAGGTGACGCGCAGGCTGCCGCTTCTGGCGCCGCAACATGTCGGTCCGGGCGCCTCGCCCGCTCCCGAGATCCCGTGGACGCCGCCGGCGAACGCATCCCCGCCGGTCCGATCATCCGTGGCCCCTGCCTTTCCTCCCGGCTACAAGGCGGGAATGGCCCTCAGCCTGGCGCAGGCCATCGACATAGCTCTGGCCAACAATCCCTCCACGCGGACGGCCTGGCTGCAGGCGCGTGCGGCGGAAGAACAGCTGGGATCAGAGCGGTCGGCATTTCTCCCTCAGGTCGATCTCGCCGTCAGCGCCGGCCGCCAGGCTGCAACATTGACCAATGCCTCAACGCCGACAACGTATGGAGCGTCGCTCACCCTTACCTACCTGCTCTTCGATTTTGGTGGGCGCGCTGCGGTGGTGGAGGAGGCCCGGCAGACTCTCATCGCGGCCGATTTCCTCCACAATGCGACGATTCAGAACGTCATTCTCAACCTGGAAAACGCGTACTTCCAGCTGCTCGCGGTGAAGGCTCTGGTCGCTTCCCAGGAGGCCACGCTCAAGGAGCTGCAGACCAGCCTCGATGCGGCAGAAGCCCGGCATCGTGCAGGAGTGGCTACGATCGCCGACGTTCTGCAGGCCAGGACCGCCTACTCTCAAGCGCGGCTGACGGCCGAGACGCTCAGCGGTAGCCTTCAGGTGGGCACCGGAACGCTCGCCACCCTCATGGGTCTGCCGCCGCAAACCGATTTCAGCTTCGGTACGCTTCCCGCCGACATTCCGGCCACAGAGATGGCCGAGCCGATCGAGTCGTTGCTGGCTCGGGCCACAGCGGAGCGTCCCGATCTTGCCGCCAGTCGTGCGGCCGGTGAGCGCGCACGTGCCCGTATCACCGAAGTGCGGAGCAGCTATCTGCCTTCGATCGGGCTGAGCTCTTCGATCGGAACGACCTTCGTCGGCAATCCGGGCTCAGGCGACTCGTTCAATCCGGTGTCGGCCGTGGTGGCTTTGCGGTTTCCGCTCTTCAGCGGCTTCCGCAATGCCTACGACATCCGGGTGGCCGAGCTGGACGCCCAGATCGCAGACGAGCAGACTCGCGGTCTGGCTCAGCAGATCGGCCTCGACGTATGGACCGGGTACTTCGGCGTTCGCACCGCATCGCTACGCGTTCGAACCAGCCGCGATCTTCTCACCAGCGCGCAGCAATCGCTCGACGTCGCCACCGGGCGGTACAAAGAGGGGCTGGGGACGATTCTCGATGTATTGACGGCCGAGTCGGCGCTGGCCAACGCTCGCGCGCAGGAGGTCCAGGCGCGCACCGACTGGCTGCTGTCGCTGGCCCAACTGGCGCACGGAATGGGCAGCCTCACGCCGGAGACCGCGGCCGCTGGCACGCCGGCAACCACCGGAACCCTTCGATGATGCCTTCAGGAGCGACCGCAA
Organism: Thermoanaerobaculia bacterium; assembly: GCA_017883265.1. Lineage (GTDB taxonomy): Bacteria > Acidobacteriota > Thermoanaerobaculia > Gp7-AA8 > Gp7-AA8 > JADGNX01. The sequence continues at coordinate 16,139 of JADGNX010000004.1, read as the reverse complement.
CGGACACGACGATGATGATCAGGATGACTAGACCAATGATGAGAAGACGACTCGGCCTTCTGCTGGCAACTTCGCTGCTGGCCGTCGGCATCGGGGCCTGCTCCAAACCGAAGGAAAAGCCGAAAGAAGAAGCGGTCCCGGTGACAGTGGGAAAAGTCGAACAGCGCGATGTGCCGATCTCGGTATCGGCCATCGGATCCGTACAGCCGCTCTCGATCGTGGCCGTCAAGGCGCTGGTCAACGGACAACTCGAGCGCGTCTGGTTCCGGGAGGGGGAGGACGTAGCGCGGGGACAACGCCTCTTCACGATCGATCCGCGTCCTTATCAGGCCGCGCTGTCGGAGGCGCAGGCCAACCTGGCCCGCGACGAGGCCAGCCTTCGCAACGCCGAAGCGCAGGCCAGACGCTACGTCGAGCTGATCAAGAAGGACTATGTGACGCATGAGGAGTACGACAGGATCACTTCCTCGGCCGAGGCTTCCGGCGCCGTCGTGGCTGCCGATCGAGCCACGATTCAGAATGCTCAGCTCCAACTCTCGTATTGCGATATCCGCTCTCCCATGGATGGCCGGACGGGGAGCCTTCAGGTACACGCCGGGAACCTGGTGAAAGCGAACGACACGACCTCGCTGGTAACGATCAACCAGGTCGCTCCGGTGTACGTCAACTTCGCCGTTCCGGAAAGCGCGCTGAACTCGATTCGAGCGCACGGCGGAGCAGGCATCGCCGTCAGCGCCACGCCGAAGGAGAGCGGACAGGCCGTGGCCAGGGGAACGCTCAGCTTCGTCGACAACGCCGTCGATCCGCAGACCGGCACGATCACTCTCAAGGCCACCTTCGCCAATCACGACCGCGCGCTCTGGCCGGGACAATTCGTCAATGTCAGCATGACTCTTCAGACCCGCGCCGGAGCGACCGTCGTGGCCAGCCGCGCCGTGCAGCTGGGACAGAAAGGGCAGTATGTTTATGTGGTGAAGTCGGACAACGGCGTCGAGATGCGGCCGGTGAACGTCTTCCAGACCGTGGGGCAGGACTCGATCATCCAGAGTGGCCTCACACCCGGTGAAACGGTCGTCATGGACGGCCAACTCCGCCTCACGCCCAAGAGCAAGGTGGAGGTAAAGCAGTCGGTGGGATCGGCATCATGAATATCGCAGCCATCTTCATCCGCCGTCCGGTCATGACCACGCTGGTCATGGTCGCCATCGTCCTCTTCGGCGCCATGGCCTATCGCCAGCTGCCGGTGAGCGATCTTCCGAACGTCGACTTTCCGACGATCAACGTCAACGCCTCGCTTCCGGGAGCCAGTCCGGACACCATGGCCTCGGCCGTGGCCACGCCTCTGGAGCGGCAGTTCTCCACCATCGCCGGACTCGATTCGATGACTTCGGCCAGCTCACTGGGGACCACATCGATCACGCTCCAGTTCAATCTGAGCCGCAATCTCGACGCCGCCGCTCAGGACGTGCAATCGGCCATCGCCGCGGCAGCGCGCCAGCTTCCGCCGAACATGCCGACGCCCCCCTCTTACAACAAGGTGAATCCGGCCGATCAGCCGGTCATGTACCTTGCGCTGACCAGCGACAGCATGCCCCTCTACCAGCTCGATGAATATGGCGAGACCATGATGGCTCAGCGCATCTCCACGGTGTCGGGCGTGGCACAGGTCCAGGTCTTCGGCGCTCAGAAATACGCCGTGAGGGTGCAGGTCGACCCGAAGGCTCTGGCCAGCCACAACCTCGGCATCGACGAAGTGTCCACGGCCATTGCGAACAGCAACGTGAACCTTCCGACCGGCATCGTGAACGGACCGTACCAGGCCTTCACCGTCATGGCCAACGGACAGCTTTTCAAGGCCTCCGACTACCGTCCGATGACCGTGGCCTACCGCAAGGGATCCGCTGTCCATCTCGGCGAGATCGCCAACGTCATCGATAGCGTCGAGAACGACAAGACCGCGGCGTGGTTTCGCGACAAGCGCGGCCTCATTCTGGCCATCCAGAAACAGCCGGGGACCAACACGGTGGAAGTGGCAGACTCCATTCGCTCGCTCCTCCCGAAGTTCCGAAGCCAGCTTCCCGCCTCGGTCAACCTCGACATCCACCGCGATCGTGCCGAGTCGATTCGCGCCTCGGTCAATGACGTCAAGTTCACCCTTGTGTTGACCCTTTTCCTCGTCATCCTGGTGATTTTCCTCTTCCTGCGTAACGTCTCCGCGACGGTCATTCCCAGCCTGGCGCTGCCGATGTCCATTGTCGGGACGTTCGCGGTCATGTACCTGCTCAACTACAGCCTCGACAACCTGTCGCTCATGGCTCTTACGCTCTCGGTTGGGTTTGTCGTCGACGATGCCATCGTCATGCTGGAGAACATCGTCCGGCATATGGAGATGGGAGAGCCGCCTATGGAGGCTGCATTCAGCGGATCGAAGGAGATCGGATTCACCATCATCTCCATGACCATCTCCCTCGCTGCAGTCTTCATCCCCATCCTCTTCATGGGCGGCATCCTCGGCCGTCTCTTCCACGAATTCGCCGTGACCATCGGCGCGTCCATTCTCGTCTCCGGCTTCGTGTCGCTCTCACTCACCCCTCTCCTGAGCGCGAAGTTCCTCAAATCCCACAAGGGAGAGAGCCACGGCAGGCTCTATCAGACATTCGAACGCTTCTTCGAAGGGATGCTCCATCTTTACGAGCGAGGGCTCCGAGCGGTGCTTCATTACCGGCTCACGACATTGCTCGTCTCGGCGGTCATTCTGGCCGGCACGGTCTGGCTCTACCTGGTGGTCCCGAAGGGCTTTCTGCCGAGCGAGGACCAGGATCAGATCTTCATCTCCACCGAGGCCGCGCAGGGCATCTCGTTCAATGACATGGTTCGCCATCAACTGCAGGCCATGCAGATCGTCCTTCGCGATCCGAACACGGCCGGCTTTTTCTCGCGGGTCGGAGGAAACACCGGCATCATCTCCATACGCACGAAGCCACGCAAAGAGCGCAAATTGTCGGTCGATCAGATCATGGATGAGCTACGGCCCCAGCTGAACGCCATCCCCGGGATTCGCTGCTACCTGCAGAACCCGCCGCCGATCCGACTGGGAGGGCGTTCGAGTCAGTCGCTCTATCAGTACACCATGCAGGGGCCGGATACGAACGAGCTGTACGCCGCGTCACAAAAGATGGTCGAGGCCGTCCGGAAGCTCCCGGGCCTCGTCGACGTGGCCAGCGATCTTCAGATCAGGAATCCCCAGGTCACGGTGACCATCGACCACGATCGAGCCGCAGCGCTCGGTCTCAGCACCAATCAGATCGAAGATGCTCTCTACTCGGGATTCGGCACCCGTCAGATCTCCACGATCTATGCGCCGACCAATTCCTACCAGGTCATCATGGAGGTCGATCCGAAGTATCAGCAGGATCGAGACTCGCTCTCGCTCCTCTATGTGCGCGCGGCCTCGGGCGAGCTCGTCCCGGTCAGCTCGTTCGCCCATCTGGAGCCGAGCGTCGGCCCATTGACCATCAACCATTCCGGCCAGTCACCCTCGGTCACGATCTCGTTCAATCTCAAACCGGGCGTGTCGGTCGGCGACGCCATCGCGCAGATCAACAAACTGGCCAGGACGACGTTGCCGCCCACGGTGACCACCGGCTTCCAGGGGAGCGCACAGGCCTTCCAATCATCCCTCCAGGGTCTGGGGCTGCTTCTAATCATGGCCATCGCCGTCATCTACATGGTGCTCGGCATCCTCTACGAGAGCTTCATCCATCCGATCACGATTCTCTCAGCGCTGCCGTTCGCAGGGTTCGGAGCTCTGCTGACGCTCATGCTCTTCCACGTCGATCTGTCGATCTACGCATTCGTCGGCATCATCATGCTGGTCGGTCTGGTCAAGAAGAACGGCATCATGATGGTCGACTTCGCCGTCGAGCGGCAGAAGGAAGGGGAGACGGCGGAGCGCGCCATCTATGACGCCTGCGTCGTCCGCTTCCGGCCCATCATGATGACCACGATGGCCGCACTCATGGGAACTCTGCCCATCGCACTCGGAATCGGCGCGGGCGCCGAATCGCGCCGCCCGCTCGGCCTCGCCGTGGTCGGCGGTCTCCTCTTCTCCCAGACCCTGACGCTGTTCGTGACCCCGGTCTTTTTCCTCTATATGGAGCGGCTCCGGACCTGGCGCAGAGGATCCGGTGATGCGATTGCCGACGAGTTCGCGGCATTGCGCCACGACGAAGCGCCGGTCGGAGCCATGCTGAGGCGCGTCGACCCGCTTCCCGAGCCGACAGCCTGACACGAGGGGCGACACAACCGTGTCGCCCCTCGGCCTTTTTCATCGCCACGCCGGATCGAGAGAATTTGACGTCGGGCGTCTGGAGGCGCTCCTCTTTCCTACCACGGTCCGCCGGGCCGGCGTCCGCCCATCCCCCCCATCCCGCCACGACGGCCGCGACCCTGTCCGTTATCGCGGGGCTGATCGCGCATGGCCCGCATCTGATCCTCGAGAGCCAGCCACTGCTCGTGAGAAAGAACATCGCGGACATCAGCCAGGTGCCGGATCTCGGCATCGAACGCCTTATCCCGTGCATCGCGAACCCGCGCTCCGGCGATGAGGACATCGGCCGTGGCCGGACGCTCCGAATCGAGGAGCGTCGCCAGGTCGTGCTGCGCCTGACCGGTGATGCGCCTGTAGTCGGCAAGAGATGGCGCGGCAGAAGCGTCGAGCTCATCGAGTCGTCGCTTCTGGGCATCGGTGAGATTCAAGGCGCCGGCAAATCGATCGCTTCGCCACCAGTTGCCAGGAGGGAGCGAGGCCAGTTCCATAGCGTCGCGTGCGATGCTGGCACGGGGCGGCTCGGCCCGGCGACCCCGATCGTCGCCGTCACGCCCACCCATCCCGGATTGCGGGTCAGAAGCACACCCGGCCAGAACCAGAAGCAGCGCCAGTGATCCCAGAAGTTTCATGTACAACCTCCTATTTCCTGTCTGAAGACGACTGAGCGAGGCGCGCGTTGAAGGAGAGGGATGCGGAGGCGCCCGCCACCGCTTCGACTCGATTTCCGGATGACTTTGGCAGGAGCGAAAGAAGGCGACAAGAAACAGGCCTTGACAGAATAAAAATGGCGCCATATTGTTAGCACTCATAGCAGCTGAGTGCTAAAACACCATTCACGAAGCACGTCCCAATCGCGGGCACTCCGCAATCCACAACCGAAGGCAAGTTACTGAAAGGAGATACACTTATGGCAGGTCTGAATATTCGTCCGCTGTATGATCGCATCGTGGTCAGGCGCGTCGATCCAAAAGAGCAAATGCGAGGAGGGATCATCATTCCCGACACCGCGAAAGAGAAGCCGCAGGAAGCAGAGGTCATCGCCGTTGGCGAAGGCAAATATTCCGAGGACGGCAAGCGGATGAAGCTCGACGTGAAGAAGGGCGACAAAGTTCTGATCGGGAAATACTCCGGCACCGAGATCAAGCTTCAGGACCAGGAGTTCACCATCATCCGCGAGGATGAAGTTCTCGGTATCGTCGAGTAAATCATCACTTCCCTGTCCGTTCTCCGCGATCGGCTGTCCACGGGGACAGCGACGCGATGAGCCGACGGACAATCCGACAACGGACACCTTCAAGGAGAAATCATATGGCAAAGAGAATTACATACGGTGAAGAGGCTCGTCAGGCGATCCTCAAGGGCGTGAATAAGCTCGCTGACGCCGTCAAGGTCACACTCGGTCCCAAGGGCCGCAACGTAATCGTGGAAAGAAAGTTTGGTTCGCCGACCATCACCAAGGACGGTGTCACCGTAGCCAAGGAGATCGAGCTGAAGGATGAGCTCGAGAACGCTGGCGCTCAGATGGTCCGCGAGGTCGCCTCCAAGACCTCCGACACCGCCGGTGACGGCACGACCACGGCGACCGTTCTGGCCCAGGCCATTTATCGCGAGGGCATCAAGAACGTTACCGCCGGCTCGAATCCGATGGAGCTCAAGAAAGGCATCGAGATGGCGGTGAAGGCTGCCGTCGAGGCAATCGACGCAATGGCCAAGCCGGTCGAGGGGAAGGACATCGCCCACATCGGAACGATCTCCGCGAACAGCGATGAAGAGATCGGTGGCATCATCGCCGACGCCATGGGAAAAGTCGGCAAGGATGGCGTCATCACCGTTGAAGAGGCTCGCGGGCTGGAGACAGTCCTCGAGGTCGTCGAAGGTATGCAGTTCGATCGCGGCTATCTCAGCCCGTACTTCGTGACCGACCCCGAGCGAATGGAGGTGATTCTGGAGAACGCCAAGATCCTCATCTACGAGAAGAAGATCTCGAACATGAAGGACCTTCTCCCGATTCTCGAGCAGGTGGCCCGTCAGGGCAAGCCGCTCCTGATCATCGCCGAGGATGTCGAGGGTGAGGCTCTTGCCACGCTGGTGGTCAACAAGCTGCGCGGCACGCTCAATGTCGCTGGCGTCAAGGCACCCGGCTTCGGAGATCGCCGCAAGGCCATGCTCGAAGACATCGCAGCTCTTTCCGGCGGAAAGCTCATCTCCGAGGATCTCGGAATCAAACTCGATAGCGTCCAGTGGACGGACCTCGGCGATGCCAAGCGCGTTACCATCGACAAGGACAACACTACCCTGGTCACCGACACCGATGACAAGGCCCGCAAGGAAGTCATCTCCGGACGCGTCAAGCAGATCCGCGCGCAGATCGAAGACACCACCTCGGACTACGATCGCGAGAAGCTTCAGGAGCGCCTGGCCAAGCTCGTCGGCGGAGTCGCCGTCATCAAGGTCGGCGCCGCAACCGAGACCGAGATGAAGGAAAAGAAAGCCCGCGTCGAAGACGCCATGCACGCGACCAAGGCCGCGGTCGAGGAAGGCATTGTTCCGGGTGGCGGTGTGGCTCTCTTGCGCGCCGTCGAAGCGGTCTCCAAGCTCAAGGCCGAGGGAAGCGTTCAGGTCGGCATCAACATCATCAAGCGCGCTCTCGAAGAGCCGTTCCGCCAGATCGTCCACAACGCCGGTCTCGAGGGCTCCGTGCTCCTCAACGAAGTCAAGCACAAGGGCGGAAGCTGGGGATTCGATGCCCGCAACGAGGTGGTTGTCGACATGCTCGAGGCAGGCATCATCGATCCGGCCAAGGTGACCAAGCAGGCGCTTCTCAACGCCTCCTCGATCGCCGGCCTCATGCTCACCACCGAAGCCCTCGTCTCCGAGATCAAGGAAGACGACCGAAGCACCTCCGCCAACCCCTCACAGGGCATGGGTGGCATGGGCGGCATGTACTAAGATTTTTCCACTGACGATTCATCGAAAAGGCGGGCCAGCAGGCCCGCCTTTTTTCGTTCGACCCCAGGCCGCGGGGCGGCGAAAAAAGGCTACGTTCGCCCCGGGGAATCGAGCCCATCCACGATCGGCTGGAGGTAACTGACGAGCTCCGTGATGTCGAAGGGCTTCTCGATCAGACCGCCGATGAGCTCCGAGTAGATCCTGGCGCGATCGACTCTCGGCGACGCGGTGACGACGACGATGCGCCTCAGCATGGCGGGGTTGTGAGTCTTGAAGTGCTCGATGACCTCGAAGCCATTGATGTTGGGCATCATCAGATCGAGAAGGACCACGGCGTACCCGGGGGGAGCTGCCGATCCGATCATCTCGATGCCCTCGCCTCCGTCACTGGCAGTCTCCGCGTGCCATCCATTCCGGCTGACGACCCGCCGGAGAAGATCGCGAATGGCGACATCGTCGTCGATGATGAGGATGGCCGGCGTGGCCTGACCCGGCGCCGAAGCATGGCGCTCAGCTGCGCGGGGTGGCGGAGAGGCGGAAGCCTTCGACGCAGGAGGCGACTTGCGCGGAGCCGAGCGCGGTGGGGGTAACACCGTTCGTGGACGTGGCTTCCCCGCTTCGCCTCGCGCCGGCGGTTTGACCGGCTCGATCATGTTGAAGTGCGAGGAGATCGACGGAAGAACCGGAGTTCGGGGCGACTTGCCGATGCCCGGCGGCAGCCGAGATGTGGTCCGGTGCGATGCCATGAGCGAGGCATTCTAACTGACCGCTCCTCAACACCGGAGCGAAACTCCTGATGCGCCGCCGTATCATGGCCTCGCATGTCCAACCTGGTCGAAGTGATCAATCTCTCGAAGAGCTATGGGTCTCTTGTGGCGGTGCATGAGCTGTCCTTTTCGGTCAAAGAGGGGGAGATCGTCGGGCTGGTCGGACCGAACGGCGCGGGAAAGACGACTACGCTTCGCGCCCTGGCCGGAATCCACCCTCCCACCAGCGGCCAGATCCGGATCTGCGGTCACGACCTTCGGGAAGACTCCGTCGCCGCGAAGCGCGAGCTGGCCTTCATGCCCGACGAGCCGCGTCTCTTCGATTACCTGACGGTCGAAGAGCACCTCCAGTTCATAGCCCGCATCTATCAGGTGGAAGGGGCCAGCGAGCGGGCCGAGCCGCTGCTGCGGGAGCTCGAGCTTTCGGATAAACGGAAGGCTCTGCCCGGTGAGTTGTCGCGCGGCATGAAACAGAAGCTGATGATCGCCTGCGGGTTCCTTCATTCACCGCGCGTGTTGATCTTCGACGAGCCGCTCACCGGCCTCGATCCGCTCGGCATCCGTAAGATGAAGGCCTCGATCTCCCAGCGCGCCGCGGCCGGGGCGGCCGTGATCCTCAGCTCCCATCTCCTTCATCTGGTCGAGGAGCTCTGCGACGTCATCCTGGTCATCAAGGGCGGCACGCGAGTCGCTTTCGGCAGCGTGGCCGAGCTGAAATGGCAGATCGCGCGCGGCTCCGGCGAGGTTTCGCTGGAGGACGCCTTCCTTCGAATCACCAGCGACAGCGAAGAAACGCAGCGGAGAGACCCGTGACGGCCGGCGCCTTCATCTTTGTGGCCACACACTCTTTCAAGAACCGCATCCTGCAGCGGCTGCGGCGTCTCCGCGAGCCGCGCTACGCAATCTCTGCAGTTGCAGCGATTCTTTACTTCGGAATGATGTTCGGCCGCCGGTCACTGAGCATCGGTGTCGGTCGCGGTATGCCGGAGATCTTCCGCCGTGTGGCCCCGGACATGGCAATCGTCTGCGTCGGCATCTTCGTGATTCTTCTCGGGATCGGAGCGTGGGCCCTTCCCGGCGATTCGGGCGGAATCGAGTTCAGCGCCTCGGAGATCCAGTTCCTCTTTCCGGCTCCTCTGACCCGCCGGCAACTGCTGGCTTACAAGATGATCCGCTCGCAGGCGCAGATCTTCCTGAGCTCCGCCATCATGACATTCCTGGCCTTTCCGCGGTCGAGGTTCATCGGCGTCTGGGTGGCCTTCACGGTCTGGAACACGTACCTCCTCTTCGTGGCCATGGGACGGGCCCGTCTCCGGCAGCGCGGCATCGGCTTCATAGCCCGCAGCGTGATCGTCATCGTGCTGATCAATGCCATCTACTTTCTAATCGACCACGAGATGGGCGGCCTCGATTTGAAGCTGATGGGGCAGCATCTGGAGAACTTTTCGCCCAACACCCTCACTCCGCTCTTCGCTCCCTTTCACCGCGCTCCGCTGAGTATTCTCTTCTTCATACCGCGGCTCTTCGCCATGGTTCTTTTCCCTGCTGCGCTCACCCATCTCTTCGCTGGCGCAGTCGGCCTTCTCCTCCTCGGGTCGATCTTCTTTCTCCTGGCCGCACAGCTCAACGTCTCGTTCGAAGAAGGCTCGATCGCCAAAGCCAGACGAAGGGCCGCCGGCGTCCAGCGGCTGGCTGGGTACCGATCGGGCGAGCTGGTTTCGCTGCGCTCGGCAAGGCCTCTTTTCCATCTCTCATCGACCGGACCGGCGGAAGTCGCGATCATCTGGAAAAATCTGACGGCGGCAGTCCGGATCTCCGGGATCTTCGTGCTGCTCATGGTCCTGACCGTGCTCGCAGCCCTTGGCGCAATGTTCTGGATGAACGATCCGAACATGTTCATGCTGTGGGGCTCGATCATGCTCTCGCTCGCCGCCGCCATGGCCATCGGCGGGCCGATGATGTTCCGGAACGACCTGCGGATGGACCTGCGCCGACTCGAGGTCATCAAGAGCTATCCGATCGCCGGCGCCCGCCTGGTGGCCGCGGAGGTCGCGGCGCCGGCTGCTCTGATCGTAGCGATTCAGTCCGCTCTGCTGATCACAGCGGCCGTGCTCCTCCGGGGATCCGGATCGCCAGGCCGGTTCGTTACGCGCATGGCCTCGCCCGAAGCGGTCATCGCCGCGCTGCTGGTCCTCGTGCCGATCGTCGTGATCCAGCTCCTCATCCAGAATGCGATCGTCATCTTCTTCCCCGCCTGGGCCTCCCGATCGAGAGAAGAGTCGCGCGGCTTTGCGCCGTTCGGCCAGCGTCTCGTTTTGTTGGGAGGCCATCTGCTGACACTGGGTTTCGCGCTTCTTCCCGCCGCAGCCGTCTTCCTTCCGGCGATCTGGATCGCCCGGCAGATGACCGATTTCGGCGCAGCTCTGGCCATCGCCACATGTCCGGCGGCGGCCGTGCTCGTAGCCGAGATCTATCTGGCCGTTCAATTCCTCGGGAGCCATTTCGAGAACATCGACGTTGCCAACGATCTGGACATCGTCGCGGCGGAATGAGCCGACTCTTCCTTCCTTCTTCACCGGTCATCCGTCATCCTTTCCTCCTTGACGAAGGAGACGAGCATGAAAAGTCTGACCGAGCGGCGAACCAGAGGATGGATGGAGCGCTTTGCGCAGAGTGTGACCAACCAGGTCGGCAGGAGCTGGGGGTTCAGCCTCGCCCTCCTGGCCACACTGGTCTGGATCGCCAGCGGGCCGATCTTTCACTACTCCGATACCTGGCAACTGGCCTGGAACACGGTCACCAGCGTCGTCACCTTTCTCATGGTCTTCCTCATTCAGCGTTCCCAGAACAAAGAGTCTCTGGCCATTCAGTTGAAGCTCAATGAGCTAGTGGCCGCTGTGGAGGGAGCGAGCAACCGCCTGATCGATATCGAGGGGCTCAGCGAGGAGGATCTGGAGACCCTTCACTCCTACTACGAACGCCTGGCCCACATCGCCGCACGCGACAGCTCGATGACCGCCTCCCATTCCGTCGAAGAAGCGGAGCGAAGACACGCCGCGCGGGTCCAGGTCCATCAGACCGAATGAAGAGTGAAGGGGTGAAAATAGGATACGGATGGGCTTGCTATAAGCGACCCGTCCCTCGCGGCGGGAAAAATGGCTGCAGGCTCGTGCCCTGAATCCGACTTTGTGGAACATCCCTTGCTTAGGTATCGTTACAATAACTTCGAGAACCCATGCGAAATCTCCTTCGGATCCTCTCCGCCGCGGCCCTTATCCTCATGCCGCTCGCCGCCCAGGCATCGATCGCCCGGGCCGTGTCCTTCGACGAGAAGGTCGGCAATGCCGATTCCATCGTGATGGGAAAATGCATCCGAACCCGATCCGAATGGGACACCTCTCATAAGTGGATCATCACCTACTCCACCTTCGCCGTGAGCAAGACCTTCAAAGGGGCGCAGGCCAGCGAGGTGACGGTGGCCACGCCGGGAGGAAGCATCGGCTCCCTGCACCAGCACACCATCGGCGTGCCGCAATTTCAGCCCGGCGCCGAGAACGTTCTCTTCGTGAAGCAATCGAGACTCGGACCGTCGGTTCTCTACTACGATCAGGGTACTTACAGCGTCAATCGCGACGCCGCGGGAAGTCCCATCGTCTCCTCGGTCGCCACCAACGCCGTTCTCGTCGATACGCAGACGGGCCAGGCGGTCTCGCAGGATTCGGAGGTCCGCTCACTCCGTGACTTCGAAGGGCACGTCGAGGCAGCGCTTCACCCGGAGGCTCCCGTCTCCCGGCTCGGCATGGCGCCCAGGGGGCAGCAGCCGGCGCAGCGGCCGGTCAGCGCGCTCGATCTCATCCTCAAGCACAAGCTGTTGACGGCAATCGTGGCGGCAGGCATCGCGCTGTCGACATGGCAGATGTGGCGGGCTTTTCAGAAATAAGCTCGCCTCAGGACGACGCGGTCGCATCCTGACCAGCTTCCGGGATGCCGCGAGCCTGAAATCGTTCCCTCATCCACGTGTCTGCTTCGGTGCGGTTTGCGATGTCCGAGATCTTGATCCTCCGCAAAGGACCGTTTTCCCCCTCCAGCTCCAGAAAGCGAGGCGTGATGCGATAGGCGCGCACTTCGCTCCAGGCGACGCGATGTCGCCTGAAGCGCGTCCGCAATCCGAAGTGTTCCCCAAGGTCGGCCACCGTCCGGAAGTTGCCGAGCTTCACGCCGAACACTCCGAAGAGAAGCATCACCAGCGGCAGCAGGAACTGCAGGATCACGAAACTGACGTGGTGAGGGCCTCGCGTCTTCTCCACCGCTTCAACAGTCAGCATGACGCCGCCAGCGATCTCCAGCCATCCGACACTCGATTGATGACCGTGTTGCGCGTGCTTCCGTTCGATCGCCACGGCCGCCATCAGGCCGACTGCGGCAGCGACTTCGCAGCAGGCCAGAATGAAATGAGGTTTGCCTGGCTTCAGATCGGGCACCGCGCTGAACAGCAGAATCACGGCGCCTGCCAGGTGCTGGTACTTCTGGCTTCGCGCCTTTCGCTCCGCCCGTCGGGACCTCAAGGGAAGGAAGTCTTCGGCCATGGCGGGATTGTAACCGCCGCTTCCGTGGATCGTGTACCGGCGCGGCATTGACTATGGCAATGCCTTCTCGCTAGGCTCCAGCCGCTTGATCCGCACACCGCTGGTCTACATGCTTCTCCTCTTTGTGAAGGGGCTGAGCCGGCTCTTCTATCGCCAGGACTGGCAGTGGGTCGGCTCCTACGACCAGAAGCCGTGGAAGGACATCCGGCTCGTCACCTTTCTCAATCACACCAGCCTCTTCGAGCCGCTGTTCCTCGGCGGAGTGCCGAACTCTTTCTGCTGGCGGCTTGCACGGCATGGAGTCGTGCCTGTAGCGAGCAAGACCACCAGCCGGCCGCTCGTCGGGATGCTGTTCAAGTTCGTGGCGAACCAGGTCGTACCGATCTCGCGCGAGCGCGATCACACCTGGTTCACGACGCTGCAGAAGATCGACCCCGATTCGATGGTGGTGATCCTTCCCGAGGGACGGATGAAACGCGCCAACGGCCTCGATCTGAACGGCCAGCCGATGAGCGTTCGCGGCGGAATCGCCGACATCCTCGAGGCCATGCAGCACGGCAAGATGCTCATCGCCTACAGCGGCGGACTGCACCATGTACAGATTCCCGGCCGGGCCCCCCGTCCGTTCAAGAGACTCCGCATGCGGCTCGAGGAGGTGGAGATCGGCGCCTACATGCGGGAAATGATCGCTCGGGCCGGGGAGGAGAACTTCAAGCGCGCCGTGCGCGAGGATCTCGACCGGCGCCGCGACCTCCATTGTCCGGAGGAGAGCCGCTAGTGGTCTTGACCAGTAAGAATGTGTTGCAGGTGAGTCGCATTTCCAAACCAGAAACCAGAAACCAGAACGGCCTTTCCCGGTTTCTGGTTTCTGGTTTCTGGTTTGTACAATCTCTCGTCGGTCTGAGGCAAAGCCTCGCTAGTGGTGTGTAAAGCTCGATGAGCAAGACCAACGCGGTGCGCCTTCTCGATTCGCTTGGAGTGGCCTATGAGCTTCGGGACTATGAGGTCGATGAGAGCGATCTGACGGCGGAGACGGTGGCAGCCAAGGTGGGTCTTGCGGCCGAGCAGGTCTTCAAGACTCTCGTCGTGCGCGGCGACCGCAACGGCGTCTGCTTCGCGGTGGTTGGCAGCGACAGAGAGCTCGACCTCAAAGCGCTCGCCCGACTCACCGGAGACAGAAAAGTCGATACCGTCCCGCTCAAAGAGGTGCAGCCCCTGACGGGCTACGTTCGCGGAGGCGTGACAGTTTTCGGGGCGAGAAAACGCTACCCTGTCTATGCCGACGAGTCGATCGGGCTCTTCGACGTCATCTCCGTCTCTGCCGGGATCCGCGGGACCCAGGTTCTGCTCGCGCCGGCGGACTATCTTCGGGCCGCCGAGGCGCACGTGGGAGCAATCGGGAAAGCGAAGCCTGGAGCTCCGAACTAGAGCTAGCCAAAAATATTTGAAATTTGAGAATCAAAAACCGGGCTCGGGCGCGGGCTCAGGCCCGGGAACGACTCGCGGACGCCGTGGGGACGCCCGAAGCAGGTTCGCGGGATTGAATATCCCGGTCTCTCCACACGATCATCTTTCTGCCTGCGAGAAAAGAAACGATCGGGAATTACCGATTGGACACCAACGAAACTATCAATCCCGCCGCCCGACCGCGTGAGCCACCCGTGCCCGAGCCCGAGCCCGGTCTTTGACTCTGAGAGAGAAATTCTCAGACTTGAGCGTCAAGTATCTAATGTCCCCCCTCGGTCGTCGTCCCGAGGACCTCGTCGGTCGTCTCGCTGTCGGCATTCTCGTCGTGAAGCGCAGCGTGGTCTTCGATCGTCTCCGGCGCCAGGTAGCTGCCGAGCCAGAGACGCTCGATGATCGGATATGCGGCGACGAACGGGAGAGCCAGGACGGCTCCGGCGATCCCGAGCAGAGAGCCGCCGATGGTGACCGAGAGGAGAACGCCAATGGTGGACAGGCGCATCTGCTTTCCGTAGACCCGCGGAATGACGACGTAGTTTTCGATCAGGTGGTAGAGCAGGTAGCCCACCAGCGCTTCGAAGGCGGCCAGAGGGGAGACGGAGAAGGCTACCAGCACGCCGGGCAGCGTCATGATGATCGTGCCGACCACCGGGATGATGTCGGCCAGGGTGGCCACGACTGCCAGCGGCAGGGCGGCCGGAACATGCAGGAGCATCAGCATGGCGTAGACCCAGATGCCACACAGCGCGGAGGTGATGACCTGACCCCGCATATAGGCCATGACGACATTGCTCGCCTCGGCCGCCGTCTCCGCCACCCGATTCCGGAACCGTCTCGGCACGTAGCTCACCAGCCAGGCGTAGAAATCGCGTCCCTCGAGGAGAAAATAAATGGTCAGCACCAGGACAAGCAGGACCGCGGTGACCGCTTCCAGGGCGTACACCCCGACTGTCAGGCCGCGACGCATCCACGCCTGTAGATCGAACGAGGTCTTGAAATCATCGAGCCGGGCTGCCAGAGCGCGGATGACCGAAGACTCCCCGGGAAGGGCTTTGGATACCTGGGCCTGGATGGCCGGCAGGTTCTTCATGAACTGCGAGACCTGTGCTGCCGTGACCGGAACGATGACGGCGAAAATCATGACCAGGAGCGCGACCAGCACGAATCCGATGGCACCGACAGCCAGTCCGCGACGGGCACCGCGTGCCACGAGCCAGTCAGCCACCGGTTGCAGCATGACGGCCAGGAGCACCGCCACGATCAGGGTGATGATGACCGGCAGCAGCCTGGTGATCGCTGCGAAAAGGAGGAGCGAGAGAGCGATTTTGAGGATCGTAACGAACGGAATATGCAGTTCAATGCGCTCGCTCTCGACCATAGGGAGAGCTTATTGCACAAGCGGCGCCGCGCTTCGTCGACGCGCTTGAGCCCGAGGCAGCCCTCAGCCCAGCGAACCGCCGTTGCCTTTGTCTTTCCCCTTGAAGTCGATCGACGTGAAGTGGACGGCGACTCCATACTTGCCGTCCTCCTCCATTTCGACCCGGACCACCGTCCCCCTGCATTGGAAGCGGGCCGCGACATCGGGGAAGGCGTCCTCGATCAGAACGCTGAGAATGACGTCCGCCAGGGCGTCGGCCGGAGCCTGCTCGGCTTCGAAATAGACGCCGTCGATGCTCACGTCGCGGGTCACGCCGCGGCCGCTCTCCCACTCCACGGGAAGCGCCGCCTGATGGCGGTGCGTGCGTCGTCTCTCCGATCCCATGAACCGATTGTAGGGCAGCCCGCAGGATTTGGAATCATGTGTTGTAGCTAGTGCGACACAAAAACATTCGAAATTTGAGAGTCAAAACCGGGCTCAGGCTCGGGCCCGGGCAAGACTCGCGGACGCCGTGGGGCGACACCGGAAGAGGGTTGGCGGGATTGAATATGCCGCCGTGACCGATGACGCAAAGCCCTTCAGGAACGCATCGCACAGATGCTCCCGAAACTCATCGAATCCCGACGTCCCACAGAATGACCCACCCGCGCCCGTGCCCGCGCCCC
>JADGNX010000163.1 GCA_017883265.1 Thermoanaerobaculia bacterium | reverse complement strand
GCACGCTGAAGGCGTGCCGGAAATTAGCCGGTGGCAAGCGCCTTTGGCGCGCCGCCACCGGAACCGAGCGGCAAGGACAGTCGACCCCGGCAGGGGTCGGGGAAGGTCCCCGCATATGCGCGGAACGAGTTGGGCAACGGGCCCGTCAGCCCTGGGGTCGGAAGTTCGTTGTTATGAACGGTTGAGCCGCGGAGTGGCGGCATATCGAGAAGGATTCGAGATCCGCGATTTCGCCGCTCCCAACTTAGGATCTGAATCTGTTGCTTGAGTCGGATCCGACGAGGTTGCTACCGAGCTCCGGACGTGGGAGCCCCCGCTCATTTCGGTTTGCGCAACGTCTCCAGCTTCGCGCTCTGCTCGGCGGTCAGGGTGTTCTTGATCCGGATCAGGAGGGTCAGCTGGGCGCGCTTGATCTCGCGCTCCAGAGCCATGATCTTGTCGGCCTCGTCGAGCACCTTCACCTCATCGACCGGCATCTGCTGAAGAAGCCTGGTCATTCGGCCGGTGTGCTCCTGAAGATCCCATTGGGCGTCGATGAATTTCGGCTGGATCTTCTGAATCTCTCCCTTGATCGCCGCGCGCTGCTTCTCCGACAACCCGATCTCCTCCGATTGTGACATCACGAGCTCAGGCGGCGGCAGGTAGCGGCCGATCGGATCACTGCCCGGGGATGGCGGCTGCTGGGCCGACGCCACGAGCGGCGCCAGCAGACATGCGACCAGAAGAGCTCGTTTCATCGTTTCGCTCCTTTCATTCGTGGAACTGCGCCGCTGAGGTCGGGAATCGCAGGGGTGGTGCTGAGTATCGCCGCACCGGGGGTGACAAGCAGGAACTGCGTCGGAGAGCGCCAGGCGTCGATGGCCTGAATCGCGGCGCGGTCGGAGATCGAGAACGTGGTCCGGCGAGAACGAACTCCGACCAAGACCAGCGCCGCGACACAAAGGACCAAAGTAGCCGCACACGCGGCGAGTAAGCGCGGTCGGGCGGTATGACCAACATGCGGGAGCCGGAATCGCGGCGTCCAGCGCGCTTCTTCATCGCGAAGCTCCAGAAATCTCCTTTTCAGATCGATCTCTTCGTCGGTCACCGCATGTCCTCTCGTTTCAGTTCCTCCAGAAGCCGCTGCTTGGCCCGGTGGTAATGAACGCGTGCGGTGCCGACCGTCACGCCAGCCACTTCCGCGGCCTGTTCGATGGTCATCTCGTGATTGAAGACCAGCTCGATGATCTCGCGCTGTCTGCGCGCCAGGCCACTGACGGCCCGCACGAGGGCGGAAGTCCGCTCCGCGCGGACCATCAGGTGTTCGGCGGATTCTCCGCCATCGGCAACCGACGCCGAGTCGTGCGCAACGAATCGCAGGTCGCGCCACCAACGCATGCGCCGATGAGCGGCGGCGGTCGTTCGGATGACGGCGAACAGCCATGTCTTCAAACTGGCCCGACCGCCGAACCGCGCTTTGCCTTCGAGGATCTTCAAGTAGGTCTCCTGCAGCACATCTTCCGCGTCAGCGCGCTGGCGGCTGCAACATGCCAGTGCCCAGGCGAAGCTGGCCGGATGCAGATCCTCGAGCTTCCTCTCCATTTCGGCTCGATCCATGGTCACGCACGCAGTCAGACCGGCCTCGGCTCCCCGAGTCTTTGTGGCGGACAGGGCGCTCCGATATGACATGGGTGCCTTGTCATATCGGAACGCCGCGCCGGACACTAAGTCCACGAAGGAGAACGCCATGAGAAAAACCTGCTTCGCTATCGTGTCACTGCTTCTGCTGATCGTCCATTCTCCCATCGCCAGGGCCGATGACGCTGCCCTACCGCCGCCGGTCACGGTTGTCATCAGCTTTCTGCAATTGTCCGAGGCCCAGGCCAGCGACCTCCTTAGAATGATTCATGAACGAGACACGGCCATCCAACCGATGGCACAGACGGTCCAGGCAAACCGTGAGGCGCTGGCCAGGCTTCTGGAAAGCCCGGCGCCCGACCCGGCAGTAGCTGGCCAGCTCCTCATCGCGATCCGCAACGGCGAGAAGCAGATCGGTGAGCAGGCGCAGGCAGCTGCGGCGTCCTTCCTCATGACCCTGACCGCGGATCAGCGCCAGCGCATGCAAGTCATCATCCTGGCGGCGCAGGCCGCTCCCGCGGTTCCGGCATTCAAAGCCCTCGGACTCATCTGAAGCTGCGAGGGGAGCGATCGACGGCTTTCGTGCTGCCTGAGGCCGGCCTTTGAATAAGTTCCTGCAGCCTGCAGACCTGACGCCGGCGACGTGCTATGTATCCAGGCGTCATGAAGAAGGACGACAGCTCGACACGTTCCTGGAACAGCATCGCGGACGAATGGGTGGCGCACGCGGATGCCAATGACTACCGTAATCACTTCCTCCTGCCGCTCATGTTTCGCCTCCTGGGCGACGTGCAGGATAAGCGCGTCCTCGACCTGGGATGTGGCGAAGGCGGCTACTCACGCGAGCTCGCCCGGCGTGGGGCTCGCGTGGTGGCCGTGGACGGCAGCGAGCGGCTGATCGAGGTGGCGCGTGAGCGGGCTCGAGACGAGCGTCTGGACGTCGATCACATCTGCG
Organism: Thermoanaerobaculia bacterium; assembly: GCA_017883265.1. Taxonomy (GTDB): domain Bacteria; phylum Acidobacteriota; class Thermoanaerobaculia; order Gp7-AA8; family Gp7-AA8; genus JADGNX01. The sequence goes on along the minus strand of JADGNX010000163.1, from coordinate 5,343 downwards.
CGAACGCGAACGCGCTCGAGGGCATCGAGGCGGATTCGTTCGATCTCGTAGTGGCATCGATGAGTCTCATGGATGTCGAGGATTACGACGGAGCGGTGGCCGAAGTCGGACGCGTTCTCGAGAACGGCGGCGAGCTGCTCATGAGCATCACCCACCCATGCTTCTCCGCCCCCGTATCGAAGTGGGTCCGCGGCGAGGATGACAGCCGCCATTTCGCGGTGGACCGCTACTTCGATCGCCAACCGTGGGAGAGTCTCATTGCCAGCGCCTTCCAGACGCCGGTGATCCGGCGTCACCGGCCGCTCGAGGATTACATGCGAGCGCCGCTGCGTCTCGGATTCGTGCTCCGCGAATTTCACGAGCCGACTGCCACGCGTGAGGATCTCGCGAAGTCGGTGCGATTTGAGCATCTGACGCGCATTCCGTACTTTCTATTCATGCGGTGGCAGAAGAGATCGTCAATCTGAGACAGCCCGGGACGGGAGGCTGTGGAGGGGTCAGAGGCCTTCCTGGAAGGGTTTTTCAACTCCGGAACGGGTTCTTCAGCTTCGGGGCTGTGGAGCTCTCTTCGTCGAGAGGTGCGGACATCTATCGTTCGATAGACCCTCTCTATACCCTTTGGTGGATACCGGCTGCATTCCGCGATCTCTAAGATGTCCGCGAATACAGAGCGACCCTTTTGAGACGGGGTCGCGATCGTCACTCCCGAGAGGGCGACGATGAAAAGGGAGATCGTGAGCATGCTTGACCCGCGTCCGAACGACTTCAGCGAAATGCAGCAGCGTCAGGTCATCGCGACCTTTGCCGTCGATCCGCTGGCCTGGAATCAGGGTTTGATTCGATGCACCTGCTCCCTTTGTGGTTCGACGAACAATGCGGGACCGACGAGCAATGCCGCCGTCCACAATGAGATGCGCAAGCACCTCAAGCTGAACCACCGCATGAAGGGCACTTCGAGTCTACGGTCGGAAATCATCTTCGGCGATCTGGGCGCGATATCCTCCGTCGAGTTCTTCCGCTGCTGAGTCAAGCCGGGCCAGGATCGCTCCACGCGTCGCGGGCGAGGTCAGGTTGGCTGCCCTTCACGACTCCAGAAGTGTCGTCGTGGTTGCTTTCAGTCCTTCCGAACCGGCGGCAAGCGCCAACCCACCGTCTATCGCCGTGAGAAGCCGATGTCCTGATTCGCCTCAGCGATCGATCGATACTTGAAGACTCCAGGGCGTGCCACACGTGGATGCACCCGCGACCAGAACTCCAGTACGAAATGCAGCCGCCTCAGATTCTCAGGGCTGCCGGGGATCGACCTCTGCGTGAGGCGGGCCTCGTCCGCGGAACGGAATTTCTCTACAGACATTCCGTCATTCCTCGTCACCGAGGTCGAACGAGGATCGGAGGACCTCGGCGTCGATCCGGTCGATGGGGCGCAGGGTGCCGCGCTTCATCCGGTAGAGGGTGCGGGGTGTCGCGACGCGGACGCCGACGCCATCCACGTCAATCTCCTGAAAGTCGAGGTCGTCGTACTGAACCTCCTGGCCCAATCGACTGAGGATATCGATCACGAAATCAGCGTCAGGCGGCCCGTAACGGATCGTGGGGAAATCGCCTGACAGATCGGCTGCCGTGATCTCCTCGATCGAATTGTCATGAAAGACCGAATCGAGAGCCCGACGCAGCCGAAAAACGTTCTCTTCTGTAGGTCGAATAAAAAGGTCGATGTCATTGGTGGCGCGCTCGAAGCCGTGGAGGCCGATGGCCACCCCTCCCACCAGGACATATTCGACCCCTTCGGCCGCAAGAGCATGAAGAACCGCCTTGACGCTTTCAAACTGCACGGGTCATTCTCGCATGTCCCGATTCCGAAGCCTCCCGGTAAGGGGCCCATACCGCACGAGGTCACGTGATCGTCCGGCGGGCACATCCAGTCCGCGGAACATCGGGCCGGCGGAATAGCCTCGGCGTGCGCCTTCGGTAAGGGAATGATGGACTGGCTCGGGAGCGCCGTGAAGCGTTCGCATGCGCGCGAGCCGCCGGCGGCATCCGGTGCGGCGGGTCGAAGTGGTAGAGTGTCGATCCCTACTTATGTCTCGATTCCTCGCGGCGTCCCTCCTTTTGTTCGTCTCCCTCTCCGCCCGGGCGCAGCAACCTCGCTTCCGTGGAAAGATCGAGGTCAAGCTCGTCACGATCGATGTCATCGTCACGGGACGGGGAGGGGAACGCATTCACGGCCTCACCGCGAGTGACTTCGAGCTATTTGAAGGAGGAAAGCGCCAGGAGATCACGAACTTTACGGAGTACCGATTGCCGCTGCACGATACCGCTCCCGGGGCGCAGCCGGCAGCGTTATCGCCGGGAGTGCCGCTTGCGACGGATCGGGAGCCGGGCACGATGCTCGTGCTGGTCGACTACCTGCCCCAAGGGGGTTTCCTCCGCCCCAAGGTCTTCGAGAGTCTCAGGTCGCTCGTGTCGAAGGCCATCGCTGATGGGAACAGGGTCGGAATCGCCTTCTGGTCTCCAGGGCTTCAAAAGGTGGAGACGTTCGTCCAGCCCTCATCGGACATTCAAGCCGTGGAAGAGGCGGTCGATCGACTGGAGCGAAAGGTGACGACCGGCTCGTCCGAAAGCGCCGAGGCGAGCCAGGGCGCCTTGGAAAACAGCGCGTTCGACGAAGCTTCCGATGTATCGAGGTCGGCAGGTGGAACGGCCATCGACTACGGCGGTGACAAGGACTCCACCGCATATTTTTTGGACGAGTCGAACCTCACCCGGTTCCGGCGCAAGACCTCCGCCATGCAGCGCCTCGTTCGCACCCTGGCCGCCAGGCCGGGCCGGAAGAGCATTCTTTACGTTTCCACGAGCTTTGCTCTGCCTAACGATGCGACGGTCCGAACCGCTGGAGTCAGAGCCATCGATGAGCTGGCAAGAGCGGCAAATGCCGGAGGGGTGACGTTCTATGCGGTGCGGCCCGAGATCCCGGTTCCGTTCGATTCCAATATGTCTCGCACCTTCAAGGATGTTGGCCGCTCCACGCCGGCTGGCTCGGGTGGTGAGGCACAGTTCAACACCGGTCTGATAGCGTTGAACCTTCTCACCGGTCCGACAGGTGGGATGCTCGACATCGGCCTCAAATCGGTCGAGACCGTCGGGACGGACCTGGCCGAGGATCTCCAGTCGTATTACTCCATTGGCTACCAGGCGCGAAGCGAAGGCCGCGATGAGGAGCGCCAAATCGTCGTAAAGCCGAGGGACCGTGCGTATCGCGTGCGCGCTCGCCAATCGATCGTGGAGAAATCGAACGAGACGATCGCTCGCGAAATGCTGCTGACGCGCCTCTTCAGCGAGGAGGGCGGCAACGATCTCCATTTTCAGATCGAGGAGAAAACCCCTCGACGCACCGGTCGGGATCGCTGGCTACTGCCGATCACTCTGAAGATTCCTGTTCATCAATTGCAGTATGCGGTGGAGGGCACGAGGCGGGTGGCCTATGTGAAGATCCTCTTTGCATCTGCGTTCGGAATCGAAGACCCCACGAACACGACCGAGGCCACGCTGAAACTGGTCGCGGGGCAGGAAGCTCCCCCAGGCTTCGTCACCTACTCGGTCGAGCTCCTGGGCGACACGAGGGGAAGCAAGCTGTCGATCGGCGTCTTCGACCTCCGCGGCGGCCTCGTGGGAATCAGGACGATCGACAATCGCGGCCGCTTCCACTGAGTCGGAGCTCGAACGCCGGTCCCATCGGGTTTGCGCGTCATAATGCGGCATGCCGCCCGAGGCCCTGCCCTCAGCCGTGAACCGGCTGACCCGCTTCCTGACCGAGTTGATCAGCGAGACCAATGGCCTCTCGCTCGAAGACACACTCGATCTGGCACAGGAGTCGCCGCTGGTCGAGAGCGATCCGGAGATCGGGCGGCTGGTGGGCGACTTTGGCGATCTCCTCAGCCGTTTCCGGCTCGATCAGGAACGGATCGAGACCCTGCTGGACCATCCCTTTGCGCGAGCCCTGGCCGAGCTTTTCAAACGCTTTCCGCTTCCGTTTCACGAGGAGCACATCCACCTCACAGGCTCGCTCGATGCCGACTTCATCTTCCCTCGTCTCGAGCCGCTTCTGGCCGGGCCGAACCGCGCTCTGTACGAGGCGAAGATCGCCGAGATCTACGGCAAGGACAGCCTCCCGATCCGAAGCGCCGCCGACGTCGATCGGCTGATCCGCCTGGGCGAAGGAGAGCGCTTCGCCCGCTATCTGAAGATCCTCTATCTGCCGAAGCTCATCCTGACGACGCGGGCCATTCATCGCGACGCCGCGTATCACATGGCCAGCCGGCTGTACCGCAACTACAACGTCGGCGCGCTGCGGCTCAAGTTCACCCTTTTCCGCTCCACCACCGACACCAGTGAACAGATCCCGGGTATCGAGCGGCTGACGCCCGAGGACGTCGTCTTCGGCCTCTACGACGGTTTCCGAGCCTTTCAGAGCGAGGTGCCGTCGTTCCGCTTCATCCTCTCTCCGAGCTTTCGGAAAGAGCCCGGCTTTTACGACGCCTCGCGATATCCCTCCAAACGCGCCGACTTCGACGACCAGGTGCGCCAGATCATCGATCTCATCACCCGTTTCCCGGAACTGCGGGAGTCGCTGAGTGAGGTCGACACGGTCGGCGATGAGCGCGGCTTCTATCGCAAGGTCCACTTCCAGGAGATGCGCATCGGGATGCGGAAGCTGCAGGCTTACGGCTTCCGCACCCGAAGCCATCATGGCGAGACGTGGAACACGCTGCGGCAGGGGATCCAGGCCGTCGATAACGCCATGAACATCTGGCACGTCGACGCCATCGAGCATGGCCTCAGCCTGGGCATCAATCCGAACTTCTACTTTCACAGCATGCTGCAGCGCCTGCTCCGCGCGAATGGCCGCGGAGAAGCTGTCCTGGCAGGATCGATGGAGCATTCCGAGCTGATGGAGATGGCGTGGAACGGGCGCGAGCAGATCCGGGAGCGGCTGATCCGCGGTGAAGCGCTCTCCACGTCCGAAGTGAATCTCCTGACGAAGGTCAAGTTTCACCTGGCGCGCGAGCTGGAGCACTACCAGCACGACGTCATCAACCGGATGATCGACAAGCGGCTCTCCCTCATCTCGCTGCCGTCGTCGAACAAGAAGCTGACCGGAGCGCTGCAGGACTACAAGGACCATCCCTTCTCATGGTGGGAGCAGAAGGGGCTGCGCCTCGGCGTCGGAACCGACAATTACGTGACGTTGAGCACCAACTTCATCCGCGAGATGCTGATCCTCCTTCTGACCGATCCGTCCGGCCTGAAGATCACCAAACTGCTGATCGTCACCACCGGCGAGTC
>JADGNX010000162.1 GCA_017883265.1 Thermoanaerobaculia bacterium | reverse complement strand
ACCTGGCATTCTGCCTTCTGCCTTCTGCCTTCTGCCCTCTGCCCTCTGCCTTACTTGGTCTTGAGGCCGCGCTCCTCGAGCAGCGGTTCGACGATCGGGTCGCGTCCACGGAAGGCCCGATACATCGCCCCCGGTTCCTCCGTCCCTCCGCGGGAGAGGATCATGTCGCGAAACCGCTGGCCGTTCTGACGGGTCATGCCGCCGTGCTCCTGGAACCAGGCGAACGCGTCGTCGTCGAGAACCTCGCTCCAGAGGTAAGCGTAGTAAGCCGCCGAGTAGCCGCCGGCCCAGACGTGCGAGAAGTATGTGGTCCGATATCGCGGCGGGACCTCGGCCAGGTCGACGTGGAACCGCTTGAGAGCCGCAGTCTCGAACGGATCGACCTCCTGCAGAGGGGCGTCCGACGGAAGGGTGTGCCAGGCCATGTCGAGCAGGCCGGCAGCGAGGTACTCGGTAGTGGCGAAACCCTGGTTGAAGGTGTGGGACTTCCGGATTTTGGCCACCAGCGCCGGAGGCATCGGCTTGCCGCTCTCGTAGTGCTTGGCAAAGTTGGCGAAGACGCTCGGCTCGAGCGCCCAGTGCTCGTTGAACTGCGATGGAAACTCGACGAAGTCCCGCGGCACGCTGCTCCCGGCCAGGGTGGGATACGTCACGTTCGAGAACATTCCGTGCAGCGCATGCCCGAACTCGTGAAACATGGTCGTCACTTCGGTGAAGCTGAGAAGGGCGGGCTGCCCGGCTGCGGGCTTCGCAAAATTCTCCGTGTTGGTCACGACCGGTCTGGCGCCGAGAAGTCTGCTCTGGCTGACGAAACTGCCGGTCCATGCCCCGCCGGCCTTGTTGGGGCGGGAGAAAAAGTCTGCGTAGAAAAGCGCCAGAGGCTTGCCGTTCGCGTCGGTCACTTCGAAGACGCGGACATCGGCCTGATAGACAGGGATGTCTTTCCGCTCCTTGAAGGTTAGACCGTAGAGCTTATTCGCGGCGAAGAAGACCCCGTCGTTGAGGACGCGGTCGAGATCGAAGTACTGCCGTTCCTGTGCTGCATCCAGATCGTACTCGGCCTTGCGGACCTGCTCGGCGTAATACTGCCAGTCTGCCGGACCGAGCTTGAATCCCCCCTTCTGCTCGTCGATCAGCTTCTGCATCCGCGCTGCCTCGGCCCTGGCTTTGGCCGTAGCCGCCGGGACCATGTCTGTCATCAGCTTGAGCGCCGCCTCCGGCGTCTTCGCCATCTGGTCCCCGAGCGCATACGCGGCAAAATTCGGATAACCGAGCAGCCGGGCGCGCTGGGCCCGGAGCTGCGCCAGGCGCGTCACGATGTCCCGCGTGTCGTTGTCTCCCCCATGGTTACCGCGCTCGACGGACGCCTTGAAGAGCCGCTCACGCACCGCGCGATTGCGAAGAAAGGTCTGCTGCGGCTGTTGTGTCGTGTTCTGCAGGGGCAGCAACCATTTGCCGTCCACTCCGCGCTCTCTTGCCTTTTCCGCGGCTGCTGCTACATCGGCGGTGCTGAGACCGTCCAGCAGCGCCAGGTCATCGATGACGACGGCCGATGCATTGGTATCGCCGAGGACCCTGTTGCGGAAGTCGTTGATGAGCTTCGATTGCTCGCGGTTGAGGGCGCGCAACGCCGTCTTGTCGCTTTCGGAGAGCTGAGCCCCGGAGCGGACGAAGTCGCGGTAATACCGCTCGACGAGGAACTTCTGCTCCGGATCGAGAGTGAGCGAAGCGCGCTGGTCATAGATCGCTTTGACCCGCGCGAAGAGCTTCGGATTGAGAAAGATGGCATCGCGATGCGCCGCCAGTCTCGGAGCTTCTTCGGACTGGGCCTTACGGAGGGTGGCATTGGTGTTCGACTGTGTGAGGCCGTTGAACACGCGCGAAACCCGTCGGAGGAGAGCGCCGGAGCGCTCCATGGTGTCGATGGTGTTGGCGAACGTCGGCGCGTCGGCGCTATCGGCTACCGCCTGGACCTCGGCGAGCTCCTCCTTCATCCCCGCCTCCATGGCGGGCTGAAAGTCGGTGGAATTGATCTTGTCGAACGGTGGCGCCTGGAACGGAAGCGTGCTCGGAGCGAAGAAGGGATTGGCGTCGGTGAGCGCCCCCAGAGCGCCGTGACTGGCGGTTTCCTGAGCGGTCACTGGCAACGAGGCAAAGGAAGCGATCAGAGCCAGAACGAGAATCACTGGTTGCATTCGATTCATGGGCACCTTCTCAGCGATCGATTTTCGAGGTCCACGAAACGTTGCGCGGCCTCGGAGAGACCTGAGGATATCGCGTTCGGCCCTTATGCACTGCAGCGAATGACTGCAACCGCTCGGTCAAGTGCGATGGCGACATGCCGCCGACGAGCTCCGACGAACAAAGTCCCGACGTTCACGATCTGTGTCGCTCGCTCATGCGGGCTCGGAATCGCTCTTCCCGCAGAGGGTTCGGAGGTTGTATGTTTCGCGACATGCGACAACATGCTGCACTCCTGCTCCTCCTGGCGGCTTCGGCTGCTCCGCTGTCAGCCGTCACGCGCCTGCCACAGAACGTGATTCCATCTCACTACGCGATCACGATCACCCCCGATCTGGCCGCCGAATCATTCGGCGGTGAGGAGACGATCAATGTCGACGTAAAGGAACCGACCGATTCGATCACCCTGCACTCGGTCGATCTGGCCCTCAAGGAGATCACGGTCGAGGCGGGAGGAAAGCGGCTCACGGAGACGTCGACCTACGACGCGGCGAACGAGATGGTTACGATGAAGCTCCCCGAAATGCTGCAGCCGGGCAACGCAGCCATCCACATCATCTTCTTCGGCAACCTCGGCAAGCAGCTCAACGGCCTCTATCTGAGCAGGACGGCGCGGCGCAAATACGCGGTCACGCAATTCGAGGCTCGCAGCGCGCGAAAAGCCTTTCCCTGCTTCGACGAGCCGGCTATGAAGGCGACCTTCGACATCACGCTGGTAGTCGACAAGAACGATACCGCCATCTCCAACGGCGCCATCGTCGCCGATACGCCAGTGGGAGAGGGGAGGCATGCCCTCCGATTTGCCACCACCAGGAAGATGTCGACCTATCTCGTGGCCATGCTCATCGGCGACTTCCAGTGCATCGAAGGATCGGCAGACGAGGTTCCCATCCGCGTCTGCACGACGCCGGGGCTGCAGCAGCTCGGGCACTTCGCCCTCGATGCAGCCAAGGCCTCGGTGACCTTCTTCGACCGCTACTACGGGATCAGGTACCCGTTCGGCAAGCTCGATCTGATCGGCATCCCGGACTTCGCGGCGGGAGCGATGGAGAACGCCGGAGCGATCACCTTCCGGGAGACCGATCTTCTGGTCGACGAGAAGAGCGCCTCGACGCTGGCGGAGAAGAGGGTGGCCGAGGTGGTGTCGCATGAGATTGCCCACCAGTGGTTCGGCGATCTGGTGACGATGAAGTGGTGGGATGACATCTGGCTGAACGAAGGCTTTGCCACGTTCATGTCGACCAAACCGACCGAGGCGTGGAAACCGGAGTGGCGCGCCGATCTGGACAAGCCGGCGGCGACGGATGAGGCCCTCAACATCGACGCACAACGGTCGACTCAGCCTATCCGTACTCCGGCCAATGCTGAAGGGGGCGGCTTCGGCAACGCCGGAATCATTTACGGCAAGACCGCCTCTGTGCTGCGGATGGTCGAAGATTGGATCGGACCCGACGCCTTCCGCGACGCCATCCGCGTCTATCTCCGGAAGTACTCCTGGAGCAACGCGGCAGCGGAGGATTTCTGGAGCACGATGAAGGCATCCTCGCAGCAGCCGATCGACACGGTGCTGGAATCGTTCATCGACCTGACCGGCGCACCGCTGCTGCACGTGGTGGAGAGTTGCGATGCCACCGGCCGGCGGATGACGATTGCTCAGGAGCGCGCGCTGCCGCCGGCCCAGAGTGCAGCGGCCGGGAGCTGGACCATTCCGATCTGCGCGCACATCGTGGGCGCCAGGACGAATGAGCCGTGCCACGTCATTACGAGGAGGGATGAGACCCTGGTGCTGCGGAACGTCGTCGGAGAGGCGAACGGCTCCGATGCCGCGGAATCGTGCAGCCGGCCGCTTTTTCTCAGCCGCAACGGCTCCGGCTACTTTCTGGTCGATTACGCGAAGAGCGACAGGAATGCGCTGCGCGATCATCTGTCCGAGCTGACGCCGGCCGAGCGGATCTCGTATCAGGGAAACGAATGGCTGCTGGTGAAGGGTCAGCGCCGCGACGCCGGCGAGTACCTCGCTCTGCTTCGCGCCATGCCGCGGCCGGTCGAGCGACCGCTCATCACCGGCATCACAGACAATCTCATCTGGCTCGATCAGCGACTGGTCGATGATCACAACCGTGTAGCATGGCAAGCTTACGTTCGTCAGGTTGTCAGCGGGCAGGCTCCGACTACGTGGGATACGCCGGCGGGTGAGTCTTCGGAAGACCGCATCGCGCGGGCTGCCGTCCTCTGGACTCTGGGCTATATCGGCAACGACGCCGCGGTGATCGCCGCTGCGGGCAAGGTTGCCGATCAGTACCTCAGAAATCCCTCTTCGGTCGATGCGGTCGTCGCCGATCGCGCCCTCCGTCTGGCGGCCATTCATGGCGGCCCGGACTTCTTTGCGCAGGTGGTGGATCAACTGGCAAAGGCTCCGACTCCGGAGCTGGCCAACCGCTATCGCAATGTTCTGACGTACTTCCGGGACCCTAAAGTGACGCCGGGCGTCATCGACTACATCTATAGCGATCGGGTCCGGACGCAGGACCTGCCAATCGTGACGGCCGCGATGTTCAATGATGCGGCCAGTCGTCCCGCGGCGTGGGCGGCGGCGAAGAGTCACTGGGCGGAGACGGTGAAGAAGTCGCCCGGCACTGCCGGACGTCTGGTCGGCGCGACCGGTCAATTCTGCGATCCTGAATCGCGAAAGGATGTGGAGGCGTTCTTCACGGAACATGCGCCACCCGGTGGCGGGCGCGGTCTCAGCCGCGCACTCGATGCCATCGACAGCTGCATCGCATTCCGGACCGCGCAGCAGCAGTCGCTCGATCAGGCGATCGGCGCGGTCAGCCGGTAGGCCAGCCGGCTCGTGGACGGGAGCTCGCCGCCGGGTGGAGCGGCGGCCGCCGCGGCCGCCGGAGCGGGCGGCTGGCCACGTTCCCGGCGCGGGCTTCCGATCAGCGGGCGCCCCTCCACTTCACCTCTCGTTCTTACGCCTCCAAACCTTCGGCTGTCGTTTCCGTCTTACCATGACGCCGCTCGATGAAGATCCGAACTCAACTCGCCCTGGCCTGCTTTCTCCTCTCGATTCTTCCTCTTGCCGGGATCGTGCTCTACTCCTACAGGTCATCTCGCAGCGCGCTGGAGGCCGCATACCACAACGAAGCGGCTCGGATGGCTCGTCAGATGGATCATCGTCTGACGGCGATGCGGAACGATCTCGAGCAGAGGCTTGCCGAGCTGTCGGCTCTCCCTCTTCAGAACCTTCCTACGGATGCCTCGCCGGCCGATCGTCACGTAACCGAGAACGTGATGCTGGCTCTGGGCGATTCAGCCGATCTGATCGATTCCCTGGAGCTGCAGCGTCTGGCGCTTCCTGAATCGGTCTCTGCGGCAACAATCGCAGACGCCGTGATGGCCGCTCACCCCGAGGTTCAATCGAGGACCCATCCTGCGCCGGCATCAGCTCCGCCACCGCCGGCCCAACCGCCGCCCGGTATCCAGCCGGTTCAGCCGCCGGTTGTCGAACCGCCCGCGCCTCCCGAGCCGATCGTGATCGATATTCCGGCCGAAGCGCACGTGCCGCGTTCTCCCATGTCCGAAGAGCAGCGTGCCCGCATCCGCGAGATCGGGCGCCTGAGCGGGGAGCTGGCGCGCCAGAGCGCGACCATGACGCAGGATCAGCGCGACGCGATGCAGAAGAAGCTCGATGAAACGCAGCGGAGCTTCGGCATCGAGATGCAGGCGACTCAGGAGCGCTTCAATCGGGAGCTGGCCCAGGTCCTCCAGGCACGGGAGGAGCGGCGGAAGGCGATCGACGAGGAGCGCGTAACTCGATCTGAGACAAGACGAGTCAGGGAGCGAAAGGAGGCCGGACGGAGCGGCGGCGCAAGAGAAGAGGCATCCGCCACCCGGAAGGGTACCAATGCGCCGAAAGCGGCGGCTGCCCCAGCTGTGGCGGCAGGCGTTGCAGCAGGCGCCGCCGTCGCTCCGACCGCCGCCGGAGCGGCGCCGTCCTCGTCGGCCTCGTCCGTGTCGTCGGCCGCTTCCACCTCGTCGGGCTCGTCGCCGGAGAATCAGGTCACGATCAAGAGGAATCTGACGCTGGGCGAGAGAGAGTTGATGCAGGAGCAGGAGAAACGAGGCTCTCTGCTCTTCGGTCATCGATTGAACATCCCGCTCAGCCATCAAGGGACCGTTGTGGCCAACCTCTCCGCTCAGATCAGGCCTGAGGTCGTGGTCCGGCGTGTACTGGGCACTGCAAGCGAGGATGGGGAGCTGGCCTTCGCGGCGGATCGCGACGGCAACGTCTACACGCGGACGCCTGCCGATCGGCAGACGCTCGATCGGCTCGGCGTATCGAGGGCCGTCATCGCCGGCCACCCATTGCCGCACCTCGACAACTGGATCGTGGCCATGTCGAAGGATCCGCAGAGCGGCCTGCGCGTCGGCGTGGCTCGCCCGGTGGCCGACGATCTCGGAGTGCTGCGGCGCACTGCGGCATACAACTTCTCGGCCGGCATCGCTCTCATCATCATCGCCCTCATCGGCATCGTGCCGGTGGCCAATCACGTCACGCGTGACGTCAAGCTGGTCACGGCCGGCGCGGAGCGGATCGCGGCCGGCGACCTCATGACCCGCGTGCCGGTGACCTCCCAGAACGAGTTCGGGCAGCTGGCAGCGGCCTTCAACAAGATGGCCCACGACCTCAGCCACAACCAGCAGACCATCCTCGAGCAGGAGCGGACGGCCAAGGAGCGCGAGATCGAGCAGCGCATGCTCTCACTCGAGTACAGCCGGAAGTCGGTGGAGCTGGAAGATGCACGCCGCTTTCAGCTCTCGATGCTGCCGAAAGTGCTGCCGCAGAGCGATCGCTTCGAGATCGGCGTGTTCATCGAAACGGCGACCGAGGTTGGCGGCGACTACTACGACTTCCACGTCGATCCGGACGGCGTACTGTCGGTCACGGTGGGCGACGCGACGGGCCACGGCGCCAGGGCCGGCACGATGGTGACCGTGGTCAAGACGCTTTTCGCCTCCTACGATGCGACCCAGTCGCCATCGGAGTTTCTCCGTGACTCCGCGGAGAAAATCAAGCGGATGGGCTTCGAGAGGATGGCCATGTCGCTCCTGCTGGCGCGGTTCGAGCCGCAGCGCCTGACCATTGCAGCAGCCGGGATGCCGCCGGCGCTCGTGCACCGCGCGTCCAGCGGGACCGTCGACGAGATCGCCCTGGCGGCGACGCCGCTCGGGACGCTGGACAGCCAGTATGCGGAGCGTTTCGTCGCTCTCGAGAGTGGCGACACGGTCCTCCTGCAAACCGACGGCTTTCCCGAGCTTCTCGACGCGGAGGGGCGGCAGCTCGGCTATCCCGCCGCCCTCGAAGCGTTCGCCGCCGCAGCTGCGGCACCGACAGCGCAGGGGGTCATCGCGTCGATCGCGGCCGCGGCGAAGCGGTGGCGGGGCGACGAGCCGCCGAATGACGACGTCACGTTCGTGGTCGTGCGGGTGGCGTGAGGGCGCGAGCTGCGGTAAATGTGACTTCAAACAGCGCGTCTGATCCCAATTCGACCTTCAACTGAAATCGCAGGTCGTGAAGGAACGCAACGCCCCAGCGCTCGTGACCGCCCAGGGGTTGGGAGGGTGAATTGCGCCGTTGGAGGCGCGCCGTGGTACCTGCGCCTCGGCCGGCGCGGGCTACGG
>JADGNX010000161.1 GCA_017883265.1 Thermoanaerobaculia bacterium | reverse complement strand
CAGTCCGATCATCTGCGCGGCATCCAGGGCCCTGCTGCGGCCCGGAACGCCGACGATCAACCGGAAGGTCGGCCGGGCGGTCGCCGAATCGAACTCCATAGACGCGTTGATGATCCGCCGGTCGTGCACCGCGAAAGTCTTGAGGGCCGACAAGTGAGTCGTCACCATCGTCAGGCATCCCGAGTCGAGCATGTGCTCGATGACCGATGCCGCCAGGGCCGCCCCCTCCTCAGGATCGGTTCCGGAGCCCAGCTCGTCGAGCAGGACCAGCGACCGCGGCGTGACGCGCTCCAGCACGCGCTTGAGACGGACGAGGTAGGCAGAGAAGGTCGACAGATGTTCGAGAACGCTCTGGTCGTCACCGATCAGAACGTGAATGTCGTCGACCACCGGAAGCCGGGTGCCCTCACGCGCCGGCACCGGCAGACCGCTGAGACCCATGGCCACCAGGAGTCCTACGGTCTTCAGCGCCACGGTCTTCCCTCCGGCGTTCGGTCCGCTGATCACCAGAGCGGGCGAGGCGTCATCGAGCGAGACGGTGGTCGGCACGACGTTCTTGTCACCTTCGGACTCGCCGAACGCCTGGACTCGCGCGCCGGCCAGGCGCTCGTCGATGAGCGGATGCCGTCCATCCAGAATGCGCAGCTCCCGATCATCGCTGAAGGTCGGAGTGACCGATTGGCTGCGATCGAAGAAAAGAGCGCAGGCCTGGGTGGCATCGAGACCGCCGGCGATGTGCGCCGACTCGAGGATGTCTCCGGCGACGGCCGTGATCTGCTGGGAGATGAAGCGGGTGATCCGGGCGATTTCCTCTCGTTCCTGCTGGAGCAGATCGGCAAGATCATTGTTCAGCTCCACCACGCCGAGCGGCTCGATGAAGAAGGATGCACCCGATCCGGAGCGTTCGTGAAGAATCCCGGGGACGGCATTGCGGTGATCGCTGCGGACCGGGATGCAGTAGCGGTCGCCGCGGATGGTAATGAGAGGCTCCTGAATGGCATCGGCATGCCGGCTCATGAGGTCCGAGAGATTCTTCTGGATGGCCTGTCGCTTGGCATGCGAGCGGGAACGGATCGAGCGCAACTCGGCCGAGGCCTCTTCGCGCAGTTTGCCGTCGACGGTAAAGTAGCGCGAGGCGTGTGAGAGGAGCTCGCGGAGCTCCGGGATGGTCGCCGCGATCACCTTGAGGCGGGGATAAGCGTCGCTGCGCAGGAAGGTCTCGCGGATGGCATTGGCCGCTCTGACTGAGCGGATGATCTGCCACGACTCCGGAAGCTCCAGTACGCTCTCGCCGCCCAGAAGGGGAGCCGGATCGGAGAGGCCGGCCAGCGGCATGAGACCCTCGCGGAGGTAGAAGCGGACCATCTCCGCAAGCTCGAAATGAGCCTGCTCGCACTGGCTCCGCGTTGCAAGAGGGCGACGCGAGCGCACCGACGCTTGTCCCAGATCGCTCTTCGCTTCGAGCGCAATTAATTCGAGCACCCGATCGAACTCGATGGCAGCGAGTCCGGGACTGATTTTCTGCGGCAGAGCCACTGAAACTCCTTAGACGCTCCGGAGATGGCCGGTATTTCCCGGAAAGACAAAAACAAAAAGACCCGGCCGTAGCCGGGTCTCTCAAAGTTGTGACGATGAATGTCGATCAATAGCCGGTGCGGCGATCCTCGGCGAGCTTGCGGAGCACTTTCTTCCGCGCAGCGATCGCTTTTCTCTTCCGCTTCGTGCTCGGTTTCTCGTAATGCTGACGCTTTTTGAGCTCCGAAAGGATTCCCGACTTCTCGCATTTCCGCTTAAAGCGGCGCAGAGCATTTTCGAAAGTCTCGTCTTCTTTGACGTGTACGAGAGGCAACCCGATCCCCCCCTTCTATATCAGCTGACCATGTGATGCGTGAGCCGTGAGGATTTCATCATTTTAGGAGCAGACGCCGGAGCGGTCAACCGGCCGGATAGGCCGGAAGGGCGAGCCAGACGCTTGCGCTGGTAGTGAACCGGAGAGAGAGTGATGAGATTCCGTAGGATCGGAAATTGACGTAACATCTTGACACCGAGATGTTTACGGTGCCGATATCATGACAATAACTTCCGTCTCACGCCAGCAGGTGCTCGACTCGGGAGACGATGGCGTCGAGGGCTACCTGGTTCTCGCCTCCTTCGGGAATGATGAGGTCTGCGTAACGCTTCGACGGCTCGACGAACTCGTCGTGCATCGGCCGCACGGTCGTCAGGTACTGCTCGACGACCGACTCGAGCGTACGGCCGCGGGTCCGCACATCGCGCACCAGTCGCCTGACGAATCGGATATCGGCGGGAGTGTCGACGAAGAGCTTGATGTCGATCCGCTTGCGGAGCTCCATCTCGGCCAGAACGAGAATGCCCTCCACGATGATGACTTTGCGCGACTCCACGCGCTGGGTCTCGGCCTTGCGCGAGTGCGTCGTGAAATCGTAAATGGGGATGTCGACCGCCGATCCCTTGCAGAGCACATCGATATGGCGGGCCAGCAGCTCGCTCTCCAGGGAGTCGGGATGATCGAAGTTGACGCGATGGCGCTGCTCGGCTGCCAAACCCTCGAACTCGCGGTAATACGAGTCATGCGAGATCCATTCGATCCGGTCGCGCCCCACCGTCTCGTAGATCGACCGGGCCACGGTCGTCTTTCCTGATCCGGTGCCGCCGGCGATGCCGATGATCACTGGTGTCTTCGTCGGCACTTCAGACCTCTTCGAATTCCGCTTCGGTCATGAACTCGGATGGGTCGTCATTTCCGCAGGCTGTGCAGACCGCTGCCGTGATCTTCGAGTCATCGAAGTCGAAGTCGTAAGTAGGGGTCTCGCAGTTCAGGCAGATGAGGTACTCCGGTTGTGACATGGGCAAGAGAATATCTGCGCGCCGGAGCCGCTGTCCAATGAGGATTCAGTCGCCCCCGAGCAGGGGTGAAACGAATCGGGCCTCGCTGGAGTTGTTGTCGATGACCGAAGCGTAGACATACGTGTTCGCCGCGGGAGCGTCGACCAGGACGGTGAAATTGTCACCGTCGGTAATGAGAGGAAAGAGCTGCTGGATCGGGAAATGGCGCAGCGAGTTCGGCGGCAGCACGACCTCGATCACCGCCACGTTGCGCCCCTCCACGCGCCTCAGGGCCAGGGTGAACTGGGCCGCGCCGGAACCGAGATTGGCCAGTCCGATGTTCGTTCGGAATTCTTCATTGAAGGAGAGCCCGCCCAGGATCCGCGTCGGCATCGACGGCGTGGCCAGCAGGGGAGCGATTGGCTGCGGCGAGGTCTCCGAATCGGCGCGTTGCCCGAATGCAGTCGCCAGTACCACGGCCGGCCTCGCTGACGTCATCGAGATGAGAAGGGGCGCGAGAACGTTGTCCAGTCCGAACACGTCCAGAAGGACGTCGTGGAAGGCCATCCCTTCTCCCGGTCCGAGCGTTTGCACCAGGAAGTGATCGTCGCCCAGGGTCGGAAGAAGGAGCGACACGGTCATCTCGCGGTTCTGATTGTTGATGATGCGCAGCTCGGTTCGCCAGCGCACTCCTCCGGCTCCGATGACGCTGCCGATCACCGGGACGACCACCTGGGTCTGAGGCTCCGGCGTGGGATCCGCGGCCTGAAGAGCCGGAGCAAGGGCAAGGGCCGCGATTGCGGTCAGGGCCAGGCGCCGGAGTCGCACGATGGTTCGACGACACGGCTGCATGCGTGGTTACAACACAAAATGGGGTTGGATGGCGCGGCGCGCGATCACCAGGAGCTTTTCCGCTCTGGAAAGGCGGACCCGATGTCGCAGAACGGCCAGCGGATCCTTTCTCAATTTACGCAGGACCGTGGCATAGACGCCCCCCATGAGCAGCGTGGGAAATCGGGCATCGAACTTCAAGGTGCCGAGGAGAGGCTCGGCCCGGGTGAAGTACTCTTCGGCCCGGTCGATCTGAAACTCGATGAGAGAGCGAACTGCAGCACTTTCGTCCCGGTGGAAGAGTTGCTCCTCGGTCACGCCGAAACGGCGGAGCTCGTCCTGCGGCACGTAGATCCTGTCGCGGTCGAGATCGTCTCCGATATCGCGCGTCACATTGGTCAGTTGCAGTGCCGTTGCGAGGTTGCGCCCGTGAACAGGCGCCTCGTCACCTTCGAAGCCGAAGATCGAGAGCGAGATGTCGGAGATCGACGTGGCCACGAGGTCGCAATAGCCGAGGAGCTCATCGAACGTCGCGTAACGTCCTTTCTCGAGGTCCTGCCGGCATCCTCGCAGGAGGGCGGCGAATGCGGACTTCGGAATCGGAAAGTGCTCGATGGCGTCGCGCAGGGCGATCGTGATCGCGTGCGTCGCCCTTCCGGCATAGCAGGCTTCAAGCTCCAGCTCGCACAGATCGAGCCGCTCGGGAACATCGCTCCCCGGATCGTCTGCGATGTCGTCGGCCCAGCGGCAGAATGCATAGGCGGCGTAGACCGCGCGTCGTTTGACATCCGGAAGGAACCGGAACCCGACCGAGAAATTAGCGCCGTGGCGATGGGTGACGCTGCGGCAGAAGGCGTAGGCTTCTGCCACAGTCACCTCGGCTGCCATGCTGTCGATCGTCGCGCTCTGGATCATGTCCGTGGATGTCATCATCGCTCCACAGGGCCCAGCGGGGGAACCTTCATCTCCGTCTGTCGCGCCCGGCACCAATGGTCGCCCGGTTTATGCAGACAGCGTCCTTCATGGTGCCAGAAGCGGCGAACCAGCGGCGCGAGAGCGACCTTCCACCAGGTCGATTGATGCCAGCTTCCGAGATAGGCCTGAAAGTCGGCAGCTCGCGCTGCGCTGCGCGTGAACATGGAAAGGCCGAAGTTGCCACCGGCTTCGTAGAGGAAGCGGTTGACGAGGCTGGTCTCCTGCTTTTTGCCGAGCGTGGGCTGCCAGAGGTGATCGTAGTCGCTTCCCTCGAGCACGCTTTGCGCGGCGAGGTTGCCGCTGGTGAGGGCATAGCGAATGCCGAGGCCGAATAGATAGTCCTGAAAACCGGCAGCCTCGCCTGCGTACCGGGCCGACCCCGCCAGGGCCGTGGTCTTGAGATGAAAATTCATGTACGAGTAACCGTATCGCATTGTTCCGGTGGCGGTGAAGTCGTGAAGGCGCCGGGCGGCGGCGAGCGAGTGATCGAAGTACTCGTCGATTTTCTTGAAATCGGCCACGATGGCACAACCGAACGTTCCGACGCCGTCGAGTATGAAGAGGTACGAGTAGCCGCCGGGGGCAAGCTTGTGATTGAAGAATACGTCGATTCGCTCGCTGTCATCCGAGCGGAACGTCACCTCCTTGGCCAGACCATCGGGCGCCGCCGGGCCGGTAGCGACGATGTCGGCATCAGCGGGATCGAGCCTGCTGTTGAAGCGGACTTCGGCTCCGGCGGCGCGGGCCTGTGCCAGGAGGCCGCGGTCGAGAGTGCCCTCTTCGGCACCCCGACGGATGAAATAGCCGAATGGAGTTCGCGCGCGGATCATCCGCGGCCTGCTGCGATGATCGTAAAAGGTGGCCCAGTCGACGGGGCGGAAGTAGAAGTTACGCTCGATGCCGATCCGATCGAGAAAGTCGGGGACCGGCTCTTTCTCCGATGAGGCTTCGATGATCTGGAGATCGCCGACAAAGCGAGTGCCGACGTCGCCCTTCGCTTCATGCACTACCACCGACCGGCCGCCCCTGGCCAGAGCGATGGCCGCCGACAGTCCCGATGGCCCGGCCCCCGCGATGCGGATGGGATGCGAGGGATCGAGGGTTGGCGTCAAGCGCACATTTTACACGCCCGTTGGAGGGCCCGAGTGCGGCCGGCTTTCGCCTCGGTCCGCGAAAGAGGCCACCGGCCGCTCTGTGTTGAATAATCGGCCCGGTTTCCGCATGGAGGCGCCGGCGAATCGATGACGGGAACGACACCAGCTACCGAGCCGCAACCGAAGGCAAAGCCGCGGGCGGGCGGAGGATTCGCGCTCGTGGTGGCTGCCGGGATCCTGCTCAGCCGCATCGCCGGCCTGGTACGCGAGCGTGTCTTCGCTCATTACCTCGGCAGCTCGAAGGCGGCCGACGCATTCAAGGCCGCACTGAAGATTCCGAACTTTCTCCAGAACCTGTTCGGCGAAGGAGTCCTGTCGGCATCCTTCATCCCGGTCTACGCCAGGCTTCTCGGCGAAGGCGATGAGAAGCTGGCGGGGAGGGTGGCCGGAGTCTTCGCCACGCTGCTCGCTCTGGCCGTCAGCATTCTCGTTCTCCTCGGCGTCCTCTTCACCCCCTGGCTTCTCGGCGCGATCGCTCCCGGCTTCGAAGGCGATGTCCGCGCTCTGACCATCCGGATCGTCCGGATCCTCTTCCCCGGCGTCGGGCTTCTGGTGCTCTCCGCATGGTGCCTGGGGATCCTGAACAGCCATCACAAGTTTTTTCTCTCGTATGTCGCGCCGGTGCTCTGGAACATCGCCATGATCGCCACGCTGGTCATCTTCGGAACGCGGTTGTCGCAGGGCGATCTGGCCATCGCCCTTTCGTGGGGCACAGTGATCGGCTCAGCGCTCCAGTTCGGAATCCAGCTGCCGTTCGTCTTCCAATACGCCCGTCACATTTCATTCGGCCTGGATCGTTTTCTCGAACCGGTGCGGGAGATCTTCAGGAACCTCGGCCCGGTCATCCTCGGCAGAGGCGTTGTGCAGTTGAGCGCCTACATCGATCAGATGATCGCCAGCTATCTGCCGGTCGGCGCCGTTTCCAGTCTCGGCTACGCGCAGACCATCTATCTCCTGCCGATCTCGCTCTTCGGCATGTCGGTCGCCGCCGCCGAGCTCCCTCAGATGTCGAGTCAGACCGGCACTCATGACGAGGTCCTCGCCGGCATGCGCACGCGGCTGGAGCGCGGGCTGCGGCAGATTGCCTTCTTCGTCATTCCGTCGGTGGTCGCCTTCATCCTCATCGGGCGTCTGCTGGTCAGCGCTCTCTACCAGACGGGAAAATTTCAATCTGACCAGACGCTCTATGTCTGGTACATCCTCTGCGGCTCCACGGTCGGCCTCCTGGCCATGACCCTCGGCCGGCTCTACTCCTCTGTCTTTTACGCTCTGCGCGATACGAAGACGCCGCTTCGCTTTGCCGCGGCGCGAGTGGCGCTGACCGGCATCCTCGGCTATCTCTTTGCCTTCCCGCTCCGGTGGATGCTCGTGGCGTTCATCACCGCGCTTCACATGCCGTTACCGCGTTCGACCGGAGGGACAGCGGCGATGGGAACCGTCGGTTTGACCGCCTCCGCCGGAATCGCCGGCTGGCTCGAGTTTCTTCTCCTGCGTCGCGCGCTGCAGAAACGGATCGGACCGGTCGCGTTCCCCGTTTCCTATCAACTTCGATTGTGGGCGGCTGCGATCGCTGCCGGCCTCGGCGCGGCGGCGCTGGACCACTACGTCATCGCCGGAATCGCGAGCCGCCTCCCGTTCCGTCATATCAGCGAAGCAGCGATCGCTGCGGGCGTATTCGGCATCATCTATTTTGCCGGCGCCATACTCTTCGGCATTCCCGAGGCGCGCGCGACGATGGCGCGCTTTCAGAGACGCAGCCGGTGACAGATCGCCTCGCCGGTCTGG
Source organism: Thermoanaerobaculia bacterium (assembly GCA_017883265.1). Taxonomy (GTDB): domain Bacteria; phylum Acidobacteriota; class Thermoanaerobaculia; order Gp7-AA8; family Gp7-AA8; genus JADGNX01. The sequence continues at coordinate 351 of JADGNX010000161.1, read as the reverse complement.
CTTCACGAACGTCGTGCTGTCGGATGAATGACATTTCGAATCTGCTGCGGCCGGCAATCGACACATCGGTGCGTGGACACCTCGACCCGACGGCTCCGGTGAAACTGGCGAGCTCTCAGATCTGAGGACGCGAGGAACTTCCTTCTTGGCACCGATTTTTCTTGCTACGATCCTTACTGAACGTGGCCGGTCGCGGCCCGAGCGAATGTGAGCGAATTCCCGCACTCCACGACACCACCAATCGCGCAGCCAACGGGCCTTGCCGGCGCACGTGTGGTCGACGCCGAGGTGGGGGAGCAGGAAGCGCTGCTGGAAGTTCGCGGACTTCGTACGTCGTTTCCGACCGAGAGC
>JADGNX010000160.1 GCA_017883265.1 Thermoanaerobaculia bacterium | reverse complement strand
GGTGCCGGTGCCGGTGGTTCATTCAGTGGGGCGTCGGACTTGATGAGTTTCGTGAACATCCGTGCGATGCGCTCGAGAGGGGCTTTGTCTCTTTCCCGGGCCCCGAGCCCGCACCCGCGCCCGTCTTTTGACCGTCAAACTCAAGATACATTTGGGTAGGTCTTTCTTTCACCCTTCACCCTTCACTCTTTCACTCTTCCTCTCGTCTCTCTTGCCGCTGCGCCAAAGTGATCGACGAGCGAGCCGATGTCGATGACCAGGATGATCTCGTTCTCTCCGATCTCCGTCGCTCCGGCGATACCGGGGATGGTCCGGAGACGGTCGCCGACTGATTTGATCACGATCTCCTGCTGACGGACCAGGGCGTCGACGACGATTCCCACCACCTTGTCGCCGCTGCGGGTGACCACGACGAAGCGCTTTCCGGCATCGCTCTCCGGCCGCGCCTCATCGGGCAGGCCGAACGCATCATTGAGACGCAGCAGCGGCAGCGTCGTCTGGCGGAGGGTCAGAACTTCCTTCCTCTCGATGGTCCGGACGTCGCGCGGCCAGATGCGCAGCGATTCGTCGACGGCCGTGAGAGGGATGGCGAAGCGCTCGCCTCCGGCCCGGACGATCAGAGCCTGAATGATGGCCAGGGTGATCGGCAGCACCACGCGGAATGTCGTGCCCCGGCCGACCTCGCTGATGATCTCCACGTTCCCTTCCAGCTCCTGGAGGTTCTTCTTCACCACGTCGAGCCCGACCCCGCGGCCCGAGATGCCGCTGACGGTCGTGGCTGTCGAGAAGCCGGGGGTGAAAAGCAGCTCGAAGGCCCGCGCCTGGTCAATCGATTCGATCTTTCCAATCAAGCCACGCTCGACGGCCACCTGGCGGACGCGGTCGGTGTTGATGCCTCGCCCGTCATCGGTGATGTCGATGACCACCGAGTTCCCCTTCTGGTAGGCGGTGATGACGATTTTTCCCGCGTCCGGCTTCCCCCGCGTACGCCGCTCCTGGGTCGGTTCGATGCCATGATCGATCGCGTTTCTGATGATGTGCAGGAGCGGGTCGGATAGCTCTTCCGCCATCATCTTGTCCAGCTCCGTCTCCTCGCCCCGGAAAACCAGCTCGACGTTCTTCCCCACTTCGCGCGCCACTTTCCGGGCCGTGCGCGAGATCTTCGAAAAGATCTGGCCGACCGGTACCATTCGGATCTCGACGATGGCGCCCTGCAGTTCCTTGAGCTTTCGGGAGAGGTTCCTCGTGATCTTACCCAGCTCGTTTCCAGTGGTCTGATTATGTGCGGCCACGATTCGGACCAGCGCCTCGAGCTGCGTCTTCTCCACGAAAAGCTCGCCGACGATGTTCATCACGTTGTCCAGGCGGCCGATGTCGACCCGCACCGTCTGAGAGATTGACCGGATGGTGAGCTCGTCATCGGCGCCATCGGCAGCCGTTTCGCGCGGTGGGTCGGGAGCCCTCTGGCTCTGCTTCTGCACCGAGGTGATGTCCGCTTCCGGGGCCATGGCCCGAACCGAGGCGTCGTCGAGCACCGTGCCATAGAGAAGACGGAAGGAGATGCCGTTTCCTCCGCTGACGTCGATCGCCGGCAGCGTGGAGATGACCTCTCCGGACTGGTTGAGAGCTGCCGTGAGACTGCGCAGCCGCTCGTCAAAGTCGCTGAAGTCGAAGGTCACTGCGACCGAGAGGACCTTCTTCCCGGTGCGCACGTTCTCCAGCAGGCGGTGCTCCTCGTATTCTGTCAGCGACCGCTTCGTCTGATCATCGAGCAGAAGATTGGCGAACGGATCTTCGGTCGATCCGGCGGCCTGATTGGTGACGATCTCGTGGATCCGCGCTAACAGAGCGGGCATATCGATGAGGCCCTTCATCTCCGGATCGCGGACCGAAAGGACCAGCCGGTTGAGGGTGTCGACAGCGTCGTAGAGGAGATCGATGACCACACGGTTGATCTCGATCTTCCCCATTCGAAGACGGTCGAGCATGTCCTCGAGGCTATGCGAGAGGCTGGAGATCTGCTCGAAGCCCAGCATCCCCGCCAGACCCTTGAGCGAGTGCACGCCGCGAAAGATCTTGTTGATCAGCTCGGGCCGGACCTCGCTCCCCTGGGCCTCGACTTCCGAGAGATCGCCCGAAAGGGTTTCCAGCAGCTCTTCGGCCTCCGAAGTGAACTCCTGGCGCGCCCGGTCTTCCTCGCGTGTCATCGTCAGGCGACGTGGAGAAGGCGCCGGAGCTTGGAAAGCAGCTCGGCTGCCTGGAACGGCTTGACCAGATACTCTTCAGCGCCGAGACCTGCGGCACGCCGGCGGTCCTCCGCCGTTCCTTCCGTGGAGATGACCATGATCGGGATGGTCCGGTAGACCGGGTGGTTTTTGAGGAAACTGACCAGCTCCAGCCCGTTGATGTCGGGCATGTTGATATCGGTGAGAATGGCGTCGAAGGTGTGGTGGGGCATCGTCTTGAGGGCCTCGAATCCGCTTGCGGCTTCCACGATGTCGAGCTCTTCGATCGTCTCGCCGCCACTCTCGAGCACAGCCATGAGCAATGACCGCATCGAGGGCGAGTCCTCTACCAGCAGAATCTTCATCGGCTCCCCCCACCGCTCCCAGAGCGTCCTGAAGCGAAGAGAGCGCTCCCGAACGCGTAACCGGCCTGCGCCAGAAAGATCTCCAGGCCGGACGTACCGCCGATGGGGGCCCTGTTCTCCGCGTTGTCGCCGTACAGAATACCAATCACTTTGAATTCATGCATGATCGGCAGGGCCACGATCTCCGTCGGCAGGACGCCACCGAGGCCGGCGATCAACTGCTCGTTCGCCGCAGTGCGCCGCATCTTGCCGCGGTGCGCCTCCCGCGCCTCGGCCACCGCCGAGAGGATCGAGGGCGCCGAGCGAGCGATACGAACGCGGGGAACGAGCGTCTTCATCGATGGCTCCTCCGCTCGATCGTCGACTCCGGCCAGGCCTGAGAAATCGCTCTCGCCCACCACGAAGATGCCGGCACGGTCGACGTAGTCCCGCGCCAGCCTGAGGATCGTATCGGCCAGCTGGGTGATGTCGTTCGGGTTGCTCAGCTCGTTGATGAGCTGCTCGAGGATCCGATAGCTGCGGTCCACCTGCTGCTCTTCTCCCTCGGCGTAGAAGCGGCGCCCGGCTTCCACCGGGCTCCTTCCGGCAGCCTCATCCCACTCTCCAAAAGCGCTTTGCGTGAAGAGGACCAGCTCTTCAGCGAAAAGCGCCAGCTCCTGCTCGGCCAGGCCGGGAAGGAGGCGGGCCGCGGGAGGCTTCGTCATGTAGAGATCGGCGCCCGCCGCCAGGAGCGATTGCCGCCGCCGGAGGTCGGTCTCGTCATCGATCATCACCACCGGGAGATGGCGGTTGCGCTGCTTGATCCTCTGCAGAATCACGCGCGCTGGCCCATCGTCGCCACGGTCGTCCGGACCGAGACCGAGAAACGTGACGAAGAACTGATTGGCCCTGAAGAACTCGACAACCGCCGGCCGGACGTCGTCCGCGGAGCCGAACTGCTGGATCTTTACACCGCCCTTTCCGAAAGCGCGCCTGGCTGCGACACGGATGAGCGGATTCCGCTCCAGCAGCACGACATTCCGGGTGGTCGCCTCCGGATGCTCGACTTCCACGAGGCCTCCGGCGACGCGAAAGCGGCTCGCGGCGCTGAGCCGGCTCTTCTTCCCAGTGACGGCAGCCGGCTTCTCAACGATCTCCGGCAGCGATGCTGGCTCGACCGACGGCGAAGCGGGCGCCGGATCGGAAGTCCGCCATTCGATGGGAGGCGCAGCCGGCTCAGCGGGAGCAGGCAGCTCTCCTTGATCGGATTTGTGCGATCCTGGAAGTGGGAGGACGTCGGCGAGATCCGGCTGGGAAGGGGTCGGGAAAGGACCCGGTACGACGCGTAGCGGTGGGGGCGCCGGGCGAGCCTCAGGCGGAGGGACAACGAGCCCTGCATCCTCGCTTTTCTCGCCTCGCGCGGATGCCTCCGGGGATCCCCGCAGCAGCGCCTTTCCGGCTTTCAGGGATTCTTCCAGCCCGCGAAGCGGCTTGAGCTTCTCCCCTCCCTCCGGCTGGAGCAACCTCTGTGGCGAGAAGCCGCCTTCCTTCGTCAGATCTTCGGGAATGTACTCGATGTCAGTCGGGCTCAGTGAGTCGCTGAGGATGAAGTTGAAGTCCCCTTCGCGGCTCTCGAGGAGCGGAACGATGACGCTCTGAATCCTCTGCTGCATCGCCGCGGCCAGACCCTCGCGCGACATCAGATTCAGATCGAGAATGGCCGTGCCGACGGCGACGCCGCTGGACTCGCTCACCCGCAGCGCCGGACCGACCGCCGCAGGCACATGCCCGGCAGCGACGAGATAGCCGAGCAGATCCGGATACTCCGGCGACGCGGCATTCACGATCAGACCGTGGCGGAAGAGGACGGTGTGTCTCCCGCGATCGTCGATGATCTCCAGCATTCCGGTACGACGGCTCAGGAATACGATCTGGATGATATCGGTGAGAGAGAGATCCTCGAGCCGGCCCAGAAGACTCATAGCTGCGGCTCGCCAGCAGGAACGAAATCACAGCGGCAGGCGTGATGAGGAGCGGACAAGGGCCCTCGGGCAGCGGACAACCCGTTGCGGCCTCCAGAGGTCCGGCGAACCACATCTCGTTTCAATCGTGCAGATTGTACCGTTTCAGGATTCCATCCAGGATGCCATTGACGAACTTTGACGAGTTCTCGTTGCCGTACCTCTTGGCGATCTCGATCGCTTCGTCGATGATGACCAGCTTCGGCGTCTCGTTCTCATGGAGGAATTCGTAGATCGACGCCCGCATGATGTTGCGATCGACCACCGCCATCCGCTCGATGCGCCAGTTTTCGGCCTGAGCCACGATCATACTGTCGATCGTTTCCATCTCGCGCACAGTCCCTTCGAAGATCCGGGCGGCAAACTCGCGCGTGCTGACCTTCGATTTCTCGAAGTCTTCGAAAGTCTCTTGAATCGTGGCAGGCTCATTCCGGGATACGTCGTACTGGAAGAGCATCTGCATTGCGAGCTCGCGTGCTTTGCGCCTGGCGCCCATGAGTCATGAAGGGATCAGCGATCGGACGATCAGTGACCGGTCGGTTCCTTCCCCTCCAGCAGTTTCTCGCCGGCCGTATCCTGGGTAATCGCTCTGAAGAGGTTGGCCATCTCGACGGCGGCCAGCGCCGCTTCCCATCCCTTGTTGCCGCTTCCGGCCGACGAACGCGCGCGCGCCTGTTCCATCGTATTGCAGGTCAGGACGCCGAAGGCTACCGGAACGCCGGTATCGATGGCCACCCGCGAGAGCTCGCTCGTGGCCTGGGCCGCGATGTATTCGAAATGAGGGGTATCGCCGCGGACGACAGCACCGAGGGCGATGAGCACATCGTAGCGTCCGGAGTCAGCCACCTTCTTCGCCGCTGCAGGGATCTCGAAGGCTCCCGGAACGCGGTAGACCGGGACCTCTTCGCTCACACCGTGGCGGTCGAGGCACTCCAGAGCCCCTCCGAGCAACCCTTCGACGATGTCGTGGTTGAAGCGGCTGGCCACGATGGCGATCCGCAATCCTTCCGCGGCGTGGCCTCCTTCGATTTCTCGACGCATGCGGCGGCGGATTATAGACGGTAACGTCGACGGGACGATTTTCGCTTCTCCGCTCGCGCTGAACCGTGTCAGCCGCCCGCCCCCGGCGGCCGAAGCGGCCGCCGCTCCACGGTGTTCCCTTTCACTCTTTACTCTTCACCCTTCACTCTTCAACGTGCGGCCACCGCTGTCTTCACCGCCCCTTCGTCGTCGCTGTCGGCATAGAAGTCGACGATTCCGCGGTAGATGGCCTCGGCCAGCCTCTGGCGATACCTCTTCGTCTTCATCATAGCCAGATCCTTCGGGTTGCCCATGTTGCAGACCTCCAGCAGGAGCCGGGTCGGAACCTTGTTGTAGCGGATCACGGCCGGAACCCATTCCCTCCCGTTCCGCACCACGTTGTCGCGCACCGGATTGAACGGATGAACTTTCAGGCCGGCACGGTCGAGCGAGGCCATGATCGATTCGGCCAGATCGCGCGACAAACCCTCGGCCTCGAGCGATTCGTCCTCCGAATGCGTCACCGTCGGGCTCTCGCGCACTTCGGCCCGGGCCAGATAGACATCGTCGTTCTTCGTGAACGAGCCGGTGACGTAGCGCTCTCCCGGGATGTAAGCCATGGTTCCGCGCAGCGACGGATGAAGCGAGTCGGCGTGGATGGAGACGAAGATCACCTTCTCCGCAGGAACACGCTTCTTCATTGCACGCCGGAAGATGGAGTTCGCCAGGTACCAGCGAAGGTTCACCCCGACCACCGGATCGCTGAGGACGTACCGCGGTGAGGTCAGGACGATGTGATCAGTCGCGTCGTCCAGCTCGTCGTCGTCCGGGATGCTGAAGCCGGAGTGCTTCGACCGGGTCGTAGTCCAGACGGTGGCCGCGCTTTTTTTCTCCATGACCGACTTGAGCCTGCACATGACGTCGTAGACATAGGTCGATTCCCAGAGTCCGTCGTGTGTCGTCCCGACGTCGCGTCCGCCATGGCCTGCGTCCAGGATCACCTGAATCCCCTTGAGGTTCCTGGCCTCGACGCGCCGGGCCATCCGGGCGCTCTCGCGTCGGGTCTGCTCCTTCGCCACGCGGGTGGGATCGTCGAGAGGACGATACTCAGGGAGCAGCAGCTCCATCGGGATTTTCACGGCGTGGCCGATCGGGATGCGCGCCACATCGTCGATTGCGTTGAACTTCACGAGACGCTCGAGGACATCACCGACGTCCTTCGAATAGACACGGCCGGTGAAGCGGATGGCCACCGAGGAGTAAAGAGCCTCGCCTTTCTGCAACCGATAGACCGCGTAGGGCTCGGCTGCCGTCCGGTCATAGGTCAGCGACGGCAGTCCCCCGGGTACGACTTCCACCGCCGGCTCCGCTGGAACCTCATACGCTGACGCACGCTCAACCGGATCGTCCTCGGCCTTCCGAACCCTGGCTGTCTTCGATGCATTCACACCCTCAGTTTCCCCGCTGAATGCAGCGGAGAGCAGTTTTCGCGGGATGAGGATGACGTCGTCCTTGTGCGTCGAGAGCGCCTGGCCCGGATTGGCCTCGCGAAGAGCGGCGTAGTGGGCACCGTCGCCGGTGAACCACTCCGCGATCTTCCAGAGCGATTCCCCCTCGATGTCGCCGCCGATGACGTGGTGCGTCCACCCCTCGGGCGTCCGGGTATCCCGGGGAAAGAGAGCGGCGGCGATCTGGCGTTGCAGCGCCGGCTTGAGCATGGCCAGAGGGATGCGGACCTGTCCTTCCGTGGTCAGGTTAGGACCGGCCTGATTGAGCTCGGCGATGGTGTGCCAGTTCTCGGCATCGCCGGTCAGGCGACGGGCCAGACGGCTCCAGGCGTCGCCGGGATGGGGGGAGACGATGAGCTGAATGTCGTAGGAGCGGTCGAGTGCGGCTCGATTCTCGTCCGTCAGGCGGGCCGTGGCGAGAGGCGTCGACGCAGCCGAACCTGCGGCCTCCACGCACAAAAACCCGAGGATCCCCACCCACCACGTCCGCACCCCAGCCTCCGGAGAAGGGCCCCTGCCCGACCACGGATTTTAACATGGGCGTTGATCGATTGTCCGTTCACCTTGCCCCACAAGCCGTAGAGATTATCGAAGCTGTGATTCTCTTGATAGATCACGACGATGTGGTTGAATTCGTGGACGGACGCAGCGCCGGCGAGCTGCGACCCCGCCATGACCCCGACGACGGCGACCACAGCGGATATTCTTCTGCTGATTTTCATGGCCATCTCCCTGAAGAAAAAATTCGCACCGGGAGCGTATTGGCCGCGCGTTGCAAACTCATGACGGTTTCTCGACAGAAAAATTGCGACGCTACGCGCGCAGTCG
>JADGNX010000159.1 GCA_017883265.1 Thermoanaerobaculia bacterium | reverse complement strand
ACACGCTCGAGCGCGCCATGCTCGTGGCCCGGGGCGATGAGATTCGGAGCGAGGATCTGCTCCTCGGCGAGGTCCGCATGAAGCCCGAGAGCGACCACACGATGGAGGAGTGGGAGATTCAGCCGCTCGATAAGATGACCGAGGGCTACGTGCGGAGCGCTGTCGCTGCGGTCGGAGGCAACATCCGAAAAGCGGCGCGCCTGCTCGAGGTCAGTCCCTCGACCATCTACGCACGCCTGAAAGAAGAGGGAAAGGTGAAGAGTGAGGGGTGAAGAACCGAAAGGGTGAAGGGTGAAGAGTGAAATGAAAGGCGAATGCGCCTTCACTTTTCGCCCTCTTTCACCCTTCACACTTTTTTCACTCTTCCCCCTTCACCCTTCACTCTTTCGGCCCTTCACTCTTTCGGCGTGACGTTTATCGTACTCGACACGTCTCACGTTTCGAGCGTTGTTCTCATCGCTCTCTTGCAATGCTAAGGTAGGGTTCGTGCAACTGTGGACGGTGTTCTTGCATACGGGGTGGGTGGGGAAGACCGTCCTGGCCATCCTTCTTTTCTTCTCTCTCGGCTCGTGGGCCACGATTTTCATCGTCGGCGACCGCTTCCGCCGCTCCGCGCGCGCCTCGCGGCGTTTCGTCGCCCTGTTCCGCCGCAGCAAACGGCTTCTCGATGTCCAACAAGGGACTTCGCAGTCCTCAGACTCCTCACTGGTCGGTCTCTTCAAGGCCGGCTATGCGGAGATCGAGGCGCAGATCGCCCACGCAGAAGGAAAGCAGATCATCCGCTCGCTCGACGCGATCGAGCGCTCCCTGACCCGCGCCGCCCGCATCGAAGGAGCGCGCCTCACCCGTTTCCTCCCCTTCCTGGCGACGACTGCTGCGGCCACTCCCTTCATCGGACTCTTCGGAACGGTCTGGGGGATCATGGAAGCCTTCAGCACCATCGGCACGATGCAGACGACCTCCATCACAGCCGTGGCGCCGGGGATCAGCGAGGCACTCATCAACACCGCCGCCGGACTCTTCGCGGCGATTCCGGCTCTCCTCTTCTACAACATGTTCGTGCAGCGCCTGCGAGAGGCACGCGGCGAGATGGAGGATTTCACGCTGGAGTTTTTGAACCTCGCTGAGAGGAATTTCACATGAAGTTTCGTTCCGAGCTGGATGACTTCGGGGATCTGGCCGAGATCAACGTCACGCCTCTGGTCGACGTCATGCTGGTGCTCCTCATCATCTTCATGGTCACGGCGCCGATGTTGACGCAGGGCCTCTCGGTCGAGCTCCCGACTGCCGAGGGGAAGAGCTTCGAGCTGGCGACGGCGAACCCGTCGAAGATCTCGGTGCTGGCCAACGGTGCGGTTTACCTCGACGGCGCTCCCGCCGGCCAGACCGACCTCGAGCTGACCCTCGGCACCATGCTGCGCGGACGCCGCGTCAAGCGCGCCCTTCTGGAAGCCGACCAGAGCGTTCCCTATGGAAAGGTCATCAAGGTTCTCGACGTGATGAATCACGCCGGAGTCGAGCAGCTCGGAATGATCACCCGTCCTCTGGAGGTCCCGCGTGGACGACCTCGTCGCTGACGTTCTGCTCGCTCGCAGGAAGCTGGCCGGCAGCGAGGTCACGGGAATCTTCGGATCGATCCTGCTGCACCTCCTGCTTTTTTCCGCGGCGGTCGCCGCGGCTCACCGCCACCCGCAGGCGATGGCTACGCCCTTCATCGCCATCAAGTTCGCGCCAATGCCGGCTGCTGCCGCCCTGCAATCGCCGAAGAGGGTCAACGCTCCGAGCCCTGCGCCGCCAGCCCCGAAGATCGAACAGCCGAAGATCGAGCAGCCGATCGTGGAGACGCCGAAACCGCTTCCGGCAAAGAGCGCTTCCAGCAAGACCGTCCCGATCTCACCGTTCGGAAAATCGACGAAGAAAGGGGAAGAGAAGCAGGGGCTGGTCCCTGCCGTGCCCCCCTCGCCTGTCAGCGGCACTGCCGCGCTTGCGCCGCCGAAAGCGGTTCCGGCGGTCGGAAGCGCCGGCGTCACCGGTCTCGAAGGGGGCGACTTCCCGTACACGATCTACATCGAACGAATGCGGACGCTGATCGCCGGCAAGTGGTTCCGCCCGCAGGCATCCGCGGAATCGCTGACGTCGGTCTACTTCATCATCGATCGGGACGGTGCGATCCGCGATGCGAAGATCGAGGCTTCCAGCGGCGAAGGCACCTTCGATCGCGCCGCGCTCCGCGCTGTCCTGGAAGCGTCTCCCCTTCCGCCGCTGCCATTCGGCTACACCGGCTCCTATCTCGGCGTCCATCTCACATTTCATTGAGGCCAATCTTCTGATGACATCGTTCCATTCCATCGGCAACCAGCAGTCGACTGAGCAACGCGTGAGGCAGCGCCCAGTGGAGCGGCGCCCGCTTCGGTCGCCGTGGCGCTGGCGAAGATCTCCGGCGTTGCTCCTGATGACCGCCGCCCTTCTCAGCGCAATGCCCGCTCCGTCCCAGACCCAGATCACGCCGCCGCCGATCGATCGCAGCCTGGCCAACCAGACCGTGCCCATCGCCGTCCCCTATCCGACCCTCAACGCCGTTCCCGCCGCCGCCATCACCGATGAGCTCTTCGGACCGTTGACCCGCGACCTGGCCATCTCCGGCGTCTTCAGCCTCGTCCCTCTCCCGCCGGGCGCAGGCATCACGCCGGAGGTGGCCAAGCGAGCCGGCGCGCAGCAGATCCTCTACCTCTCCATCGCGTATAGCGCTCCGGCCCCGTCGTCGTCGACGGCGCCCCAGGCGTCACCCGAATTCGTCATTGAGGCACGGCTCTACGACAGCACCGGCGTCTCCGGTCTGGCCAGGAGCTATCGAGGCCCGGCCGCCGCTCTCACCAGGATGGCCCACATCATCGTCAGCGACCTGGTGCGGCAGTTCAACGGCAAGCCGGGGATCTTCCTGACGCAGATCGCCTTCGTCTCCGACCGCGATGGACACCCGGAAATCTATTTGATGAACTACGACGGCGGCAACCAGCGGCGCATCACTTTCCACAACTCCATCTCGGTGCTGCCGAGCTGGTCGCCCGACGATGAGCGGCTGGTTTACACCTCCTTCGCCCGGAAGACGACCGACATGTACATCGTCAACCGCAACGGCGGCGGACGGATCCGGCTCAACACGGGCCTCAACCTCAACACGTCGGCCACCTTCTCGCCGGTCGGCCACGACATCGCGTTCGTCGGCTCGGTCGCCGGCAATCCCGACATCTATCTCATCCGTGACGACGGAACCAACCTCCGGCGGCTGACGACGACCAGTTCCATCGAGTCGACGCCGGAATGGAGTCCCACCGGACGTCAGATCTCATTCACCTCGGGGCGGAGCGGCACGCCGCAGATCTACGTCATGGACTCGGAAGGGGCCAACGTCCGGCGCATCTCGTTCGAGGGAGAGTGGAACGATGACGCCTCCTGGTCGCCCGATGGGGAATCGCTGGCGTACACCTCGCGCGTCGACGGCCGCTTTCAGATCCGGATCATGAGCCTGGTGACCGGGCAGAGCCGCATCATCGCCGGAGAAGGATCGAACGAGCAGCCGGGTTTCTCCCCCGACGGCCGCTTCCTCGTCTTTCAATCGAATCGAACCGGCAAGTGGCAGATCTATCGCGCGCGCGTCGACGGCTCCGACGTTTTGCCGCTGACGTTCGTCGGTGAAAACAAGGATCCCGACTGGTCGAAGAAGATGCCGTGATGGAACGATTTCCGTCTCTCGCAAACGAGTACCCAACAACCCCGGCGGGCGTGACGCTCCTTTCTTGTTATCATGCCGGCCGGAACAGATAAGGAGTAATGAATCCAATGAGTAACGTGAAATTTGGTTCTTTGATCGCGACCATCGCCCTCGCCGCTATTCTCCCGGCGGCCTGTAAGCACAAGACCCCGCCGCCGCCCAAGGTGATCCCCTCGACTCTCGAAACGCCCGCCCCGGTCGTCGCTCCCCCACCAGTCGAGACGACGACCAGTCCGACGGCCGTACAGGCGCCGGTCGATTTCGTTCGCGAGGAGCCGAAGGTCACCGCCGAGGTCTTGCCGAACGATATCGAAGATCTGAATCGGGCGGCACAGACGCGCGGATGGGTCCAGGATGCCTTCTTCTCGTACGATGAGTCGACGCTGACGTCTGAGGCTCAGGCCGCACTCGGCGCCACAGCGACCTGGCTCAAGAGCCACCCCGACATCAGCCTCCTGATCGAAGGCCACTGCGACGAGCGCGGGACCGAGCAGTACAACCTCGCTCTCGGCGACCGCAGGGCCAACATCGCCAAAGAGTATCTGGCGACCCTCGGCGTCGACGCGGGGCGGATCAAGACAGTCAGCTACGGAGTCGAGAGACCATTCGATCCGGGCCACACAGAACAGGCATGGGCGAAGAATCGCCGCGACCATCTGGTGCTGGCCGGAGCCGGACGATGAGGAGCCTCGGGGTCACACTCCCCGCCGCGGCGCTACTCCTGGCCGCGGCATGCGCCTCCACCTCGGACGTCAAGACGATCAACAGCCAGGTCTCCGATCTTCAGGACCAGCTGGCTCAGGTCAAGAAGAACGCCAGCAGTAAGGAAGAGGTCCAGAACGTCAACAGCAAGCTGGCGCAGCAGACCCAGACGCTCCTGAAGTCGAACGCCGACCTCTCGGTCAAGGTCGCCGAGGTCGACGACCGCATGCAGAACACGCAGGGCTCGATCGAGCAGACCAACTATCGGATCGAGAAGCTCGTGCAGCAGATGACTCAGGTGCAGCACGACATCGAAGAGCTCCGGGCGGCGTTGCGTGCGGGTCAGGCCCCTTCATCGCCGGCCACAGCGGCCGGCGGCACGGGTGTCTCCGCTGCCTCGCCGGTTGGTCCGACGGCGGTTCCGATTCAGGGTGAGATGAGCGTTACGGCGCCGGCGATGCCGGGTGAGAGCCCTCTCACCTCGTACCAGTCGGCGTATCGCGACTACCAGAAGGGAAACTTCGATCTGGCCATGGCCGGCTTCCGCGACTTCCTCGTCAGGAACCCCACCTCAGACCTGGCGGACAACGCGACGTACTGGATCGGGGAATCGCTCTACTCCCAGAAGAAGTACCGGGAGGCCATCGAGCAGTTCGATCAGGTGGTCAGCAGGTACCCCCGGTCCGACAAAGTCCCGGCTTCCCTGCTGAAGAAGGGCTACGGCTACATCAGCATCGGCGAGAAGTCGCAGGGAATCGTTCAGCTCCAGTACGTTGTTCACGAGCATCCCAGCAGTCAGGAAGCGGCCCTGGCCCGGCAGAAACTGAAGTCGCTGGGGGTCGAATCGAAGTAGAATGGCCCGTTTTGAATCCATGCCCCCACCGGGGCAGAACAGCATAGAGGAGCCTTTTCATGGCGAATATCCGTTCGGCCGAGAAGCAGCGACGCCAGGCCGAGACAGCAAAGACGAGAAATCGAGCCGGCATGTCGAAGCTGCGCACCCAGCTCAAGAAGACGAAATCGGCCATCGAGTCGGGTGAAGCAAACGACGAGCTCTTGAGCACCAGTTTCTCGGTGATCGACAAAGCGGCGAAGAAGAAGGTCATCAAGACCAACACCGCCGACCGCTACAAGTCGCGCCTCACGGCGGCGGCGAAGAAGTCGGCAGCGAAGTAGCTGGAGCTATCGTAGACGTCGGAAGGGCGCGCCAGACGGCGCGCCTTTTTGTTTGTGTGGAGCGTGCCCCGCCGAGTGGAGCGGCGGTCGCTTCGGCCGCCGGGGGGTGCGCGGCAGGCCCCATTCCCCGCGCGGGTGCCCGAGGGCGGGCACCCCTCCACTGAGGCATGCCCCGCTTCAGAAACCTTCGAGGAGGTTCGTCACCAGCGCCTGGGCGAAGCGCTGGGCGATCTCGTTGATCGCCGTGGTCTCCTGATCGAAGGCGTTGGTCGAATCGAGATTGATGGCGTAGTTCTCGGTGAAGCGGTACTGGTCGTTTTTCCAGAGAACCTTGTCTTCATGACGATGATCGACCAGATTGATATTGGCGGTGATGGAGATCTGATACTGCGTGGCGCGGCCCTGACTGTTGAAGGCTACCGGGTAGATCCCGAAGCTGTCGATGGAGCCGTGCAGGATGGCGTCGGCCTCGGTCGGCTTCGACACGAGGTGGAATCGTCCGCGCGACACGAACTCTTCGGCTACTGCCTGGGTCACCCGCTGCTCGAGCTCGACTCTCGTCGTTTTGTTGACGAACGAAGGGACCTCGATGGTCTTGATCGTTGGCGGAAGGAAGTTGGTATGCCCGACGAGCGCGTAGCCGCAACTCGTGAGGGTGGAGACGGCGAGGAGGATGAGCGCGGCGGAGAGGCGGATGCGAGTCATGGGAAGAATGATAACGGGAGGGGGTCGGCGGATGCACGGTTTCATGGGTGTCGAAGATTCCAAGCCGCGGAGCGGCGAAAGAATGTAGCCCCGGGCGCAAGCCCGGTGGATTGATGCAATCCCCGGGATTAATCCGAGCCGCGGAGCGGCGAAAGAATCAACGCGTGCAGATGATCGGCCGTCCCGTTGACGGCGATCGGGATTCCCTTGAACTCCCGCACAATGCCACCAATGTACGCGTGGAGAGGCGCCCGAAGGTTTGCGTCAATCGACGGCACGTGTTGTTTCGTCCCGAAGACGACGTGGAGAGCAGATTGGTGAACGTGTGGGCCATCGTGACTCCCGTTCTTTCGCCGCTCCGCGGCTCAAACCTTTCGATCTTCGCGATCAGAGCGCATCCGCGGCCGAGCGTGCCTTACTTCACGACGATGTTCACGAGCTTGCCGGGGACGTAGATCTTTTTGACGATCTCTTTCCCGTCGATCCACGCGCGGACCTTCTCGTTCTGCATCGCGGCGGCGAGGACCTCGGCTTCGGTCGACGGGTTGCCGACCTCAACCTGACCGCGCAGTTTGCCATTCACCTGAACGACCACCGTCATGACGTCTTCGGTCATGAGCGAGGGATCGGCCACGGGCCATTTCGAGACGACCAGCAGGCCCTCCCCGCCAATTCGCTGCCAGCTCTCTTCGGTCATATGCGGCGCGAACGGATGGAGCAGTTTGAGGAGCGCGATGTAGGCGTCGCGCAGCGTCTCCGCGGGACAGCCTCCGGCAGCTGCCTCTCCGATTGCGTTCGACAGCTCCATGAGGAATGAGATCGCCGTATTGAACTCGAATTTCTCGATGCGCTGCGTGACGACCGCAATCGTCTGATGCACCTTGCGCAGCAGCTTTTTCTGCGCGGCGCTGCCGGCGTCAGCCGTGGTGCCACCCCCGGCCGCCGCGAGCTGCTCCCCCATGTGCCAGACGCGGTTGAGGAAGCGCGAGGCCCCGACCACTCCTTCATCGGACCACGCGGCCTCCTTGTCGGGCGGAGCGATGAAAAGCGTGTAGACCCGCTCGGTATCGGCGCCGTAGCGGTCGATGAGGTCGTCGGGAGGGACGACGTTGAAGCGCGACTTCGACATCTTGCCGACCTCCGGGATGAGCTCCTCTCCGCTCCCCTTGCGGAACGGCTGCTCGTCCCGCCATTCGACTTCATTGAGGGCCACCCATTCCATGTTTCTGGAGGGATCGCGGTACCCCTCCTTAGTGATGACTCCCTGGTTGAAGAGGCGCGTGAATGGCTCCTCGAAGCCGACCAGCCCCATGTCGAACAGCACGCGGCAGATGAAGCGGGCGTAGAGCAGATGGAGAATGGCGTGCTCGATCCCGCCGATGTACTGATCGACCGGCAGCCATCGATTGACCAGCGCCGAGTCGAAGATCTTCGTCCCGTCGTGGCTGGAGATGAACCGGGCGTAGTACCACGAGGAATCGACGAACGTATCCATGGTGTCGGTCTCGCGCCGGCCTGGCTTGCCGCAGCGCGGACAGTCGGCGTGGACGAATCGCTCGTCCCTGGCCAGCGGATTTCCCTCGCGCCCGGTGATTTGAACGTCCAGCGGCAGGCGCACCGGCAGCTCGGACTCCGGCACGGGAACGGCGCCGCACTCCTGGCAGTAGATAATGGGAATCGGCGTGCCCCAGTAGCGCTGCC
>JADGNX010000158.1 GCA_017883265.1 Thermoanaerobaculia bacterium | reverse complement strand
ACGGATGGCGGTCACGCTGATCGTGTCGTCGAAGATGCGGGTATCGAGGATCTCTCCGGCTGTCGAGCAGCCGAGGAACGTGGCGGAGGGAAGCCGGCGCCGAATCGATGCGATCACGTCAGCATCCTGGAGCGCGGCGCGCGATCCGAAGAGGAGCGCGAGATCAGCTGCCCGGTCGTCGCCGTTGTGGTCCGGCCCAAGGCCCGTGATTCTGGTCCACTGCAATTGCCATATGTTCATAGACTCCTCCGGCGCACTGTGGTAATCAAGATCGCCACCACGTACGCGGCGCACCGTAAGTCATTCAAGACAAATCCGCTTGCGACTGGTGCCCCGCAAGATGCGAGTCCAGGTCCTGCGACATTCGTGCAGATTTCGTACGGCCCTCCGGGGGAAGGGTGCGGCTTGCCCCGCGCCCGGCGCGGGAGCCTTGAAAGGGAGTCTGAGCTGAGGGAACTTCCGCGACGCTAGCCAGGGACGCTAGCCAAGGACGTTAGCCGGAGGAAAATGCAAGTGGCGCGCCGACCGTCACGAGTACGATGGGCAACTTCAATTTGCTTCACGGTGAAAAAGCTCAGAACCGTTTGCGTCGGACCGCGGGAATCGACTATTCTCCCCCTCCGCGAAAACGGAATAGCGTCTCGATGTGCTCCGTTTCCGGGACCTGCAACGTCAGGCAAGTTTCCCAGGTCGGAGCCGTGAAGCTCTCAGCACCTTCGCTCCTTGTACAGGCCCTTAGCTCAGCTGGTTAGAGCGCCACCTTGACACGGTGGAGGTCAGCGGTTCGAGTCCGCTAGGGCCTACCAACCTTCGAGTCTTTCCTGCTGGTCCTTTCGCCGCAGACTCACTTCTGCACACCGATTACCAGAGCTCGAGCGGCCGCCACTCGGCCGCCAGTGTCTGGTTGACGTCAGGAAGCACTCCCCACGGCGCATAGACCATCACGACGTCGTCCGGAGTCGGGATGACCTCGGCGCCTCGGAGTATCAACCGTGGACCTCTCCATCGCTCCCATCCAAGCCGTTCGTACCACTCCGGTACGGACGTTGAGAGCGCCGCGATTTCATACGATCGGATCTCTTCATGAACGCGTCGCATGACTGCGGAGCCGTAGCCGCGACCCTGGTAGCCCGATTTGGTGGCCATGGCCTCGATGTACGCGGCATTGAATACCCAGGTGCCGGCTATGCTCAGGGGACGACGAAGCCAGAGTGCGTGGGTGATCAGCTCCGAGCCGAGGAAGCCGAGGAGATGAGTGCACTTGCCGAAGGATTTGAGGAACGGTGAGTAATCGACTTCGAAGGCATCTGTACAGAGGCGCACAATCTGGCTCCGCTCCGGGCCGGCGAGGTCCACGGCAGCGACAACGGCCAGTCGGAGTGGCGGATTCATCGAGGGACGCGCTGTAGAACCTATCCCATTGCTCGGACGGCGGGCTGGTTCGTTACTTCGCCCGACCGAGCGCTCCTTCGAGGTAGATTCGCTCCAGACCGGAGGCCCAGTAGGCGACCGCGTCCCTCGACGGCTGTGAGGTCTCCTCGCCGGTGCGAAGGATTCTGCCGTCCGGCGACTCGAATTCCAGCCAGCCGATCCAGATGTTTCCGCGCCTGTCGGCGAACGCGCGAGCCACGAAGGTCGAGCCGTTGGACGCAACCAGATCGTGCTTGAACTCCTGGACCTTCTCGGCCATACGGGGGACATCGTAGCGCACTCGCCAGGACTGGCCGGTGCTGGCGCCTTTCTGTTCGCGACCCTGGCGAGGTTGTTGACCTCTTCAATAGCTTTCGGTCGGTTTGTCACGCGAGTAGACGGTCGCGGTCCAGCAGTGGTCGAACGAGACGCCTGCGGAGCGGTAGGAGTCGCGAACCTGTTCCGCGTCGGCGGCTTCGAATTCGCAGATCAGCCGTTTGCGGTCGAGTGAGAGGTAGCTGCGCATCCATCGCGCGCCGTGCGCCTGGAGGCATCCGTCGACGCGTTTCGCGGCATCGTTGAGATATTCGTCGGTCACCGGGGCTTCAAAGTTCTGCTCGAGAACGAGAGTGGCCATGGTTTGACTCCTTCACAAAGTTTCGAGCGCGCTCGCTGAGGTCGGGCGACGCCTTGGTCCGCAGCCCGAGAATGCAGCGAGCGATGGCCGCTTCGCTGTCGCGGCCGACCGCTTCGGCGGCAACGACCGCTTCCTCGGCGTGCTGCTGCGCAGCCTCAACCAGACCTCGACCCATTTCGATCTGCGCGATGAACGTCAGGGCCCAGGCCAGATCGCTCTTGCTGTCGATCTCGCGCAATCGCGCGAGCGCCCCTTTCAGATCGACAGAATGGCCGGACATCCAGTGAGCGATCACTTCGAGCACGTCACTGCGTACGAGCTCGCTTCCACCCTTCATCTTTGTCGCCACCGGCCGCAGGCGCTCGCAGAACTCGAGGGCCAGCGCGGCGTCGCCCTCTTCGAGAGCGGCGATGACCATCCGCCAGAGAGCGATCCATTCCCGCCAATGGTCCTCGTCTCTCACCGCGAGCTCGAGGGCCCGCTCGAGATGTGGAAGCGCTTCGGCCATCCGGCCGCGGTGGGCATGGAGAAAACCGATTCCGAGGTCCAGCTCGGCATTTTCGATTCCAATGGCGCTGGCCTGGCCGAGGAGTGACTCGGCTCGGGCCACGTCGCGTTGAAGAAAGAGCAGGCAACGGGCTGCGTTGGCCATGGAGAGCGCCACGGTGGAGGCATCCGCGGTCCGGCTCAGCTCCGCGGAGTGAATGGTGGCTGCGGCAGCATCGAAGTAGCGATTCGATTCTTCGTAGACGCAGGCCAGCAGGTGTGCGCCGAGAGCCGCCGTTTTGGGCAGTCCGGCGCTTCGCGCCGCTTCTGTCAGCTCTGCAAGCCGGGTCGTCAACTCGACCTTCTGCCGAACCGGTGTTCGTGACATGACCAGGACGCTCAGCAGCCCCATCTCCGTTTCCACCCGGAAATTGCCGCTCAGCGATTCAACGAGCTGCAGTCCTCTGCGGGCCACGCTGACGGCTTCGGTGTAAGCGAACATTCGAAGACAGCGGTTTCCTGCTGCGACCGCAGCCCTCGCTGCGAGAGCGTGATCGCCGGCCAGAGAAGCATGGTGCACGATCTCACCGGCCAAGGCCCCATCGGTGTCGTGCGTCTCGTCGAGGACCCGCGCGATGTGGCGATGGACGAGCGCACGCCGCGGGCCGGAGACCATCTGGTAGGCCACCTCGCGAACCAGATCGTGCGCGAAATCGTACCGGTCGCCGGCGGCTCTGATGATTCCGCATCGTTCCAGCCTCTCGAGGGCGGCGAGCATTTCACCCGCAGGCATTCCGGTGGCGCGACCGACGATCTCTGCGTCGAACTGACGGCCTACCGCCGCAGCCCAGGAAACGACGTCGCGCGCCGCTCCTTCCAGTTGTGTGATCCTTTCGCCGATGACCTCCAGCAGCGAGCCCGGATGTTGCGCACGCGCCAGCTCGATGGTGAAGAGCGGATTTCCCCCGCTTTCCGATGCCACCCGCAGGGCATCATCGGGCGTCGCCACCGCCCGAGCCAGCACGATCGTCTCCTCGGCTGTCAGCGGTCCGAGCTCGATCCGGCGTAGACGCTTATCTCGGGCCAGGTCGCGGACCAGGCGCAGGGCCTTCGGGTTGTCTTCGAGCTCTCCATTTCTTGCCGCAAGAACGATGCGACTGGTCGAGGTTCGAGCGACGAAGTGGAGGAGCGCTGCGGAGGACTCGTCGATCCACTGAAGATCGTCGATGGCGATGAGTGCGACGCCGCTGAGCATCTCGACGACGGCCTCGAAAAGCCGGGTGCGGTCGGTCTCATTCGGAAAGGAGCCGAGGAGGTCGATCCAGAGTCCATAGGGCCGGATCATCTCCGCGGCGAAAGCGCGGCCGTAGAGCGTCGGTCCCTCGGTCCGGGCGCGAAGCTCCTCGAGCAGACGGCTCTTCCCGATCCCCGGTTCGCCGGCAACGAGGACCACGATGTTGGAAGGCTCGATCGCGGCGAGCTCACGCGATCGGCCGACGAACGAGATATCGGTGGTCGAAATCTGCGTGAAGCTCGCCGGATTCGGCGTCGCCGCCACCGCCCTTCCAATCGTCCGTCTGGCCTCTTCCACCACAGCGGCGGGTCGCGATCCGAGCTCTCGTTCGAACAGCGAGCGGCAGGATTCATACTGCCCCATAGCTTCATGGCTCTGGCCGAGCGAGGCCAGGAGACGAATGAGGGCCGCGTGAGCCTGGTCGTTGAAGGGATCGATCGTCACGCGGCGGCGTGCCAGAGGGAGCGCCGCTTCGTTCCGTCCGAGTCGCTGGATCAGCTCGGTCAGAATGGTGATGTGAGTTTGCCGGATCCGTTCACGCTCTCCGAGGCACCACTGCTGATAGCGGAAACAGCCTGGAAGGTCGAGACCGTCGAGGAACTGGCCCCGAAACAGAGCGGCGTGCTCTTCGAGCAGCTCGGTTGTTTCGTTGGCAGGGATACCGACTCGGCGAATATCGATGGATGCGCCCTCTGCGCAGAATTCCACGCGATCGCGGGCCGTGACGAGATGGGAGCCTGCCAGCGGCCTCAGCTTCGTCAGGCTCCAGCGAAGGGCCGCGCGCGGATCGTCCGGGCCTTCCCAGAGCAGCTCGCACAGGCGCTCGCGCAGATGGGGGCGCGCTGTGGCGGCGAGGTAGGCGAGAAGTGCGCGCGACTTCTTCGAAGCGGGAAGCGGGACGGCCTGGCCGTCCCGCACCACTTCCAACTCGCCGAGGAGCCGGATCTCGAGCATTTTGGGTTCCGGTGATCTTACGCCTTTGCCTCGAAAACGAGGTTGAAGGGCGTTTCGGTCGCGCGGCGAAACCGCGTGAAGCCGCCACGTGTCACGACGTCGCGAATCCGTGCTTCACCAGCCTGGGCGCCGAGGCAGAGGCCGACTTCCTGCGAGCGCGAGGCGGGAGTGCAGATCATCGTCGACGCTGAATAGTAGGCACGGCCCACCGGATTGAAGTTCTGCTCGACGCGATCGTTCGCGAATGGCTCGACGATCATCCAGGTCCCGTCCTTCGCCAGCGAGCGGAGAACGTGCGTGGCCGCGCCGACCGGGTCGCCCATGTCATGGAGACAGTCGAAGAATGCCACCAGATCGTAGCCGCTGCCTGGATACTCTTTCGCCGATGTCTGCTGGAACGTCACGCGGTCGGCCACTCCGGCGCGCCTGGCGGCGGCACGCGCCGCTTCGATCGAGGGGCCGTGGTAGTCGAAGCCGGCGAACTGCGACTTTGGATACGCCTCGGCCATCAGAATGGTCGACGCCCCGTGGCCGCAACCGATGTCGGCCACCTTCGCTCCGCGCTCGAGCCTGCCGGCGACGCCATCGAGCGCCGGGATCCACGATGGGACGAGGTTGCCGATGTAGTTGGGCCGGAAAAATTTCTCGGTTCCTTCGAAGAGACCCTTGTCGTGCTCGTGCCATCCGAAGCCGGCTCCGGTGCGAAAGGCCTCTGTGATCTTCCCCTCTGACTTGAGGGTCGAGGCAGCCAGAAGGAACGCCCCGGGGAGATAGGCTGGGCTGTCTTCGTTCGCCAGCGCAAAGGCCTGCTCCGGTGAGAGCGAGTAGCTGCCGCGGTCGGCGTCGTACATGACGTATCCCCCCGCCGCTTGCGCATTGAGCCATTCGCGAACATACCGTTCCGTCGTATTGGTCCGCCTGGCCAGCTCCGCGGGCGTCTGCGGTCCCCCTTCGTCGAGTGCCTTGTAGAGGCCGAGCTTCTCGCCGATCACCACGAGGCCGGCGTGGAGCGTGGCCCCGAAGTCGACCACGGCACGTCCCATGAATTCGTTCAACTTATCCTGATTGATTTCCATGACTTCCTCCTAGGCCGCTCAAATTAGGCCGTGACCGTGGGAGGGAGCGTTGGAATCAGCGTTGGAAAGCAGAAGGCAGAAGAAGGCGGAAGGCAGAAGGCAGAAATAGAATCAAAAGAGAAAGGCCCCTCGGTTTCTGCCTTCTGCCTTCCCTACCGGCGGTACTGGAACTGACCATCGAGGGCGTTGTCGAATCCTCGCGCGCTCCCGCTCTCGAGAACTGCCGTGGTGGCGTAGACGCTCTCGCCCGCCTTGCCGTCGATGACTTCGGACACTGCGCCGTGTCGGACCGCGTGGTGAGCGAGAGCCGAGTAGTGGACGACAAAGCTCTTTCGGGTCAGCGACTCGTCGTCGACGGGCCCGCCGCCGTGAAGAAGGGCGGAGTGCCAGATGAGGACTTGACCCCGCTTCGCGGCGAAGGTTCGAGTCTCCAGACCGCTGGCGGCGAGCGTTCGGTCGTAGAACGCCATTGCCGCACGCACGTCGGACTCACCCATTCGCGATGGATCGTAGACGTACTCGCCGGGGGCGAACTCGAAGTAGGGGAGCTTGTGCGAGCCCGGGACGTAGACGAGCGCGCCGGAGCGGGGATCGATGTCCTCGAGCGCGGTCCACGACGCCAGGAGCTGGCCCAGGATCGGGGTTGGAACGACGACGGAGTCGCGGTGGAGCGCCTGCTGGCTGCCATATTCGAAATAAAGCGACTGAGTGGCCACCGACTGCTCATCGAGAATGAGAGAGGCGTAGCGCGACAGACTCGAATCGAGATAAATGCGGCGGGCTGTCTCGGAAACGGCGTGCAGGTCGTGAATGCGATACCGCGGCCTGCGCTGCGACCTCTCGTCGGCCTGGCTGAAGCGGAGGGGAGGTGAATCGTAAGCGAAGGAGATGTTGTGCGGCCTCTCCCGCCAGAGCCGGTCGACATCGTCGTCGATGGCGCCGGCTTGCGCAGGGGAGAGGTCGAGCCGGGTGACGAAGTAGCCGTCGTTGGCGAACTTCCGCAGGTTGGCCGCCTCCTCATCCGCGATCACGCCGCGGCGGGCTTTCGCTTCAATCGCCTTGTGGGCTCCCGGCTCGTCGAGCCAGATGGAGCCGGGGACCGCAGCCTTGCGCCGGAGGAACGAGAGCATGGCAGCAGTATACGAAGCAGCCTTGCGCTGCCGGAAGCCCAGCTTGCGGCCGCGGCCACTCTTGCGGTGGGTGGGCGGTGGAGTGGAGGGGTGCCCGCTCACGGGCACCCCTGCGCTGAGCGTGATGCGGCGCCGGCCCCGGCGGCCGAAGCGACCGCCGCTTCACTCGGCCGAAGCGTCGCGAGCTCCACACCGAGCTGTTCCCACTCGGCTTTACTTCGATTGCGGGCAGGGGGCGGGGGCGCCGGGACCGTCGAAGATGGCTTTCCAAGTGCCGTCCTTCTGCCGTTGCCAGATCGACGAATAGTTGCCGATGAGCTCTCCCTTCGGATCGCGAACCGCTCCTGTGGAAAGACCGAGATCACCCCTGGCGTTGACGACTACGCGCTCGGGGGCCCAACTGAACGGAGCCGCGGCATCCTTGAAGAAGCCGGACCAGGTTTTCACGATCTCCTCTTTTCCAGACAATGTCTTGTGGGCGCTGAGGAAGCTAGCGTCATCCGCGACATAGCTGAAGAACTTTGCCTGATCGCGATCGGCGAACGCCCTGGCAAATTCGATCTCCGCCTGCCGCACCTGATCGGCGGGGGCGATGACCTCGCCGCCGAAAGCGGCGCTGGCGATGCTGAATGCGAGGAGCAGGGAGAGGGCAGTACTCGTCATTCTCATGACGACATGCTGACTCAGATTGCCCGAGCCTGATGCGACGAATCGGTGGCGGTTGGCAGTGCCCTGTCGGTCCGGCCTGGCAGGGGCTCGCTGGCTGGTTTGGTCATCTTTGTGCCCGGCGCGTGAGCCAGTCGATCAGGGGTCGGGCCGCGTCGGGGAGGGATGTCTCGTCGCTGGCGAAAGCGCTGCAGCGCCCGTCGTCGTCGATCGTAAGGGAGTAGGAAAAGGCGTCCGCAATGCGATTGACTATGCGATGGCCGCTTGCCGTCGCCAGTCCCGATTGATCGACGAGGGTGGCCAGTTCGTGGGCGGCGGCCGGCTGAAGCTCGGTCGAGTCGACGACGGTACGCAGCGTGAGGCCGGCGAATCCGCCGCTGCGCTCGAAATGAATCTTCATCGGTTCTTTCTTTTCCTGGCGG
>JADGNX010000157.1 GCA_017883265.1 Thermoanaerobaculia bacterium | reverse complement strand
ACGCGCTGGGCTACGGAGATTCCGCCGCTCCGCGGCGGTATTGCGGCAGTTTCGTTTCTGTCAGACGCGTCCCTCTGCGGTGTTTGAACGCGCTGTCTGACGCGCATCTCTCGATTCGACAAATTTCGGTTCCTCATCGTCCTCCGGCCTCCGGCGATCCGGCACGGTTCCTCGATGACTTGAGCGGAGGAATCGCCGGCGGTGCGACCTGCTGCGGCACGGGGGTGAGGCCTTCCTCACCGGCCGGGGATGCCGCTCGCATCTCGGACGGTCCGAGACTCCAGATGTAGTCGCGGAGATATTCGGTCAGAGAGACGGCGTCGCCCATGGTCTTCCGGAGCTCTTCCTCACTCTTGAAATACTTCATCAGGCTGGCCTTCTGGACCGCGAACGGCGGCGTATCGATGGCCAGCGCCAGAGGGCTCTGGAAGCCGCCCGTGGCGGCGTCGCGCGGGAAGTTCGTCGGCATGCGTGTTCCGGGGATGAACTCGTTCGGGCGGCGGATCCAGTCGGAAATCCAGGCATGCCGCAGGCGGACGCGGGCCAGGGTCAGATTCGGAGCCAGCGAGGCCGTGTCGGCCGGTACCGCGGCGGCTGTCGTGGCGGCGACCGCTGCGCCCTGCGGCACCGTCTTATGACACTGCGCGCAACGGAGCATCGTGAAGACCGCCCTTCCTACCTCGACGTTGCGCGGATCGGAGCTCACGTTCCGCGTCGTATCGAACTGCGGCACGTTTCCCTTGGCCGAGAAGTAGGTGACGAGCGTGTTGGTCTCTTCGTCCGTGAAATGGAACGTCGGCATGCGGACGCTCAGCCACGGCCTGATTTTCATGACCGTCGGATCCTTGAGGAACTGAAACAGCCACGGCGACTGAACACGGCTCCCCTCGGGCGAGAGGTCCGGCGGAAGGAAGGCGGTGTCGGCGATGGTCGAGGCGATGGCCCGGCCGTAGCCGTCGACGACATGGCAGGCCCGGCAGTTGTGCTGGGAGACCCTCTTGCGCCCCTCTTCCATCAGGCGGCTGCGCGAGTCCTGGGCCGCGATCTTCTGCGGCGCGACCAGATCCTTGGTCAGGGCCAGGACCACGGTCGTGATGTCGGTGGCTTCCCCCTCGCTCAGGTGGAAGTTCGGCATCTTGAGCTTGTCGTTGTAGCTCTTGGTGCGGCCGTCGTCGTAGACCCGGGGACTGCGCACCTTGTTGTAGACCCAGGAAGGGACGTTGTGCAGGACGTGCTCGCTCTTGCCGCTCTCGTGGATGTAGTCGTGAATGAAGCCGAAGTCGAAGAGATGAAGAGCCTTCGATCCTTCGATGGTCAGCTCCGTACCAATCGGCTTGAGACCCTCGAAGCCTTTGATGTTGTGGCAGGAGTAGCAGCCGTACTTCTCGATCGATCTCTGCCCCAGGTAGACCAGTTGCTCGTCGCGGGACATGGAGCGCAGTTTCGAGTCCGCATCGACATCAGTCAACGTATTGACCATGTAGCTCTTGGCCAGCTCGTGCAGCGCGCCCGGATCGACCGGCAGCAGCGGCTTGTCCATGAACTGCGGCTTGCGCAGGAGGACCAGGTACGCCGTGACGTCTGAGGCTTCCTGGTCGGTCAGCCGCAACGAGGGCATGGGCGCATCGGGATAGTAATTCTTCGGGTTCTTCACCCAGTTGTAGATCCAGCCGGGGTTGGTCTTGGTACCGACACCGACGAGGTTGAAACCGTAATTCCGCTCCAGCGGGAAATCGTCGCGGCGAGCCATGCGCATGGCGCCGCTGGTCGAATCCTTCACCGTCTCCTGCTCGATGTGGCAGCCCATGCAGCCGACGCTCTCGACGATCTGCTTGCCATGCGCGGCATCGCCCTGCCCGGGAGGAGTCCAGGGGCGATGGGTGGAGCGGGCGAAGAGATAGCTGACGATGGCCTGGATCTCCACGTTCTGCCGGATGATGTTGGCGGCGCGCTCGCTCGCTCCGACGGCCGGCCCCACCATGTTCCGCTGGTAGAAGAAGGAGGGCATGCGGGTCGTGGAGCGGAAGTCATGCGGCTCGGCGATCCAGCGTGCAGCCCAGGCCGGCGTCGTCTTCTCAGCGATTCCGGTCAGATCGGGTCCGGGCTTCCGCAGATCGGTAAAACGCCAGTTGCTGATCTTGTGGCAGGCGTAGCAGCCGTACAGTTCCACCACCTGGGTAGCGTGCGTGATGCGATCGCCCTTGTCGACCGACACCTGCCCTGAGTGGCACTTGAGACAGCCAGACTCGTAGTACTGGCGCGGATACATCGGCGTCTCGTTGAACTCGTTCTCCTGGAATCCCCAGTGGCGATGCTTGTAGTCCCACGGCCCGGGAAGGATGCTGCCCTCGGCCCAGCGGTACTCCTGCTTCCCGCTCATCGGCGTGTGACCGGCGCGCCCGAACTCCGTGGCCCGGTCCTGACCGCGGTGGCAGACCGTGCAGCCATACTCGAGCAGAGGATGTGGAGAAGCCGAGCCGACGAAGGTATCGAGCTTCGGGTGGGTGCGGAAGGGATTCGGAGTGTCGTAGGGCGCATCGGCGATCTTCTTGAGCGCTGTGATGCGGTCCTTCGTATCGCCCGCCTTCTCCACCGGGATCTCGAAGCTGTCGAGCTTCGCCTGCAGCTCGGTCACCAGCCGGGCCGCCTCCTTCTTCGATTCGAACCCCTGGCGATCGATGGCCCGATGGCAGGTCTGGCAGCGGTCGACGCGGGGAACGTTCATGAAGTTCACGCTGACGAATAGATCGGGAAGGACGACCTGATCGATACGGAACGTGGGGCTGATGAAGTCCAGCATCGGAGCATTGAGCACCAGGAAGTTGGTGTCGGTCTTCACCGCCGCCAACTGCTTGTTGAGAAGATCGCTCCGTTCGGTCAGCTTCTTCTTCTTGTCTTCAACTTCCTTGATCCGGGCCAGCCAGCTGTCGACCTGAGCCTTTGCTGCGTCGCGCGAGCGCGTCACGGCCTGCAGCGTCAATTGCAGATCGTTGACGTGCCGGGTCATGACCGCATATTCCTGCTGCTGCCGCGCGGAGTCGGAGCGCCTCTGCAGCGACGCCATCTCCGATTCATACCGTTTGGCATCCAGCGAAGCCTTGGCGAAACGGTAGTCCTCGTCGGCCGCGTAATGGCGACCTTCCCAGCGGTCGTACTCATCCTGAGCGCGGCGGTATTGATCGCGGTGCCCGGCCAGCTCCACCTCCCGCTGCCGGGTCGAGGCGTCCAGCGCCGCGAGCTCGGCCTTCTGCCTGGCGTCGCCCACCGACGCCAGATCCTGCTCGATCCGCTCGCGCTGCATCCGGTTGAACTCGAGCTGGAACCACTTCCAGCCACGCACGTAGTCGTACATGACCATCAGCCCCGTAAAGGCCAGCAGAAAGAGGCTCGACAGCGCGAAGATCAGATTGAGCTTCGCCATCGAGTAGTTATGCGGGATCGGCTCCTGCGGCTTCATGGCTCACGCGCTCTCAGGTCACACATTGAAGAAGATCTCCTGAATGTGGACGATGTATTTGAGATTGAAGAGCCAGCGCAGAACCATCTTGATCGGCAGCGCCATCATGATCAGGAAGAGGAAGGTGCCGACGTAATAACGGGGCGGTCCCATCTTCTGGTAGAAGCGGCGGAAGGGACCGACTGCCAGAAGGGGGGGAAGTCCGAGATAAGCGAGGCAGAAGAGAATGCCGAACATCTCGCGAATCAGCCAGATCTTCGGCAGGGCCACGCCGAGGGCCTTGACCCAGATGAGCTCCGAGAGGTCGATGTTCACGAGAGGAACGAGCTTGTTCGGATCCCAGTACTCGTACGGGCCGAAGAAGTTCCAGTTCGGTCCTCGCAGGAACGTTCCGGTGATGATGAGGAACGACCAGAGCACCAGAAAACCGTAAAGGAAGATGCCCAGCTCCCACTTCCGCTCCCGGAACGAGTAGTAGCCGTTGCCGCGGGGATTGGTGTCGATGTAGGGAATGGCCATCAGCCCGACGATGATGAGAGTCGGCAGAAGCACACCGGCCAGCCAGGGATCGAAGTAGACGAGCATTTCCTGCAGGCCCAGGAAGTACCAGGGGGCCTTGGCCGGATTGGGCGAGCTGGTCGGATTAGCCGCCTCTTCCAGCGGAGCGCGGAGAGCCATCGACCAGACGATCATGACGATCGTCAGCACGATCATGCAGAGCATCTCGGTGTAGACCAGATCGGGACAGGTGAAGAGCTTCTCGTCCGATTCAGTCTTCTCCCATGGGATGCCGCCGGCCAGCAGTTGACGGTCGTTCAGATAAGCCTTGCGCAGGGCCACCCAGGTGAAGAAGCCGAGCAGAAAGATCATGGCCACGATCGGAACGTTATCGGGCTTGGCTGCGATGAGGTAGAACTGCGGGTCGAGCATCGAGAGGCCGAAGGCCCCACCGCCGGCGACCAGGATGATGAGTCCGGTCCGCGTCTCCCACACCCGTGGCCCGAGATTCGCGAGGAGGAACATGAGCACGAGATAGGCGATGGCCAGGTAGAGCAGCGGCCGGATGAAGATTCCCGAGATCAGAAAGAGGAGTCCGAAGCCGATGAAGACCGAGCCGCCCTTCGACCGCAACCTGCCGTCGAGGAGGTTGAAGAAGATCAGGAAGCTGAAGAGCGACGTCAGCAGCAGAAACGAGATCGAAGATCCCGACAGGACGTCAACGAAGTCTTTGATGAATGTCATGTCGGCAGTCGGCTCTCAGTTTTCAGCGCACAGCTCACAGAAGGGGAGTGCACTCCGCTTCATCAGTCACATTGGAACAGTCAACTCTCTCACAGCGGCCCCGAGATCCCGCCGTCTTTCCGCACCCGCCAGAAGTGAATGGCCATGAGGAAGCCGGCGCCCAGAGGGATGGCCACGCAATGGAGAACGTAGAAGCGAAGCAGCGTCGACGGACCGACGGTTTTCGCTCCCAGCAGGGCGAACCGCGCGTCATCACCGGCGTGGATGAGACGGATGTCGCCGAGCTTGATGAGCCCCGACATCGGCCCCTCGGTCCCCGCGCCGGGGGAGGCCCGCGCCATGTTCGATCCGACCGTGATGGCCCAGATGGCCAACTGGTCCCACGGCAACAGATAGCCCGTGAAGGAGAGGAGCAGTGTCAGCACCAGCAGGATCACGCCGACGTTCCAGTTGAACTCACGCGGCGGCTTGTAGGAGCCGGTCATGAATACCCGGAACATGTGGAGCCAGACCGCAATGACCATGGCGTGAGCACCCCAGCGGTGCATCTCGCGCATGATCCCGAACGGAGCCTGTTCGCGCAGATCCATGATGTCGGTAAAGGCGTATTCGATGGTCGGACGGTAATAGAACATCAGGAGGAGGCCGGTGACCGTCTCGACGAGGAAGAGGAAGAACGAAGTCCCGCCCATGCACCAGGTGTAGCTCATGCGGACGCCGGAACGCCGCACCTTCACCGGATGCAGGTGGAGAATCAGCGACCCCAGAACCGCCAGAACGCGCTTGCGGTTGGTGTTGGGGATTCCGACCCGGAAGACAGACTTCCAGATCTGCGAGTTGACCGCTCCTTGCTGCAGCTGTTTCAGCCTCGACAATCAACCTCCGGTACGAAGTGTGAAGAGTGAAGGGTGAAGAGTGAAAAAAGGAATCGCTGATTTCTACTTTTCACTCTTCACCCTTCACCCTTCACTCTTTCTATTAGGTCTTGAGGAACGACTCCGGATCTGTCCACTCGCCGCGCTCCTGGTGGAATTGCTTGCCCTTATCGATGACGATCTGACCGTCGGACGTATCGATATAGATCTTCGCGCGCTCCAGGGGCCGTGGCGCGGGCCCCTCGAAGTTGACGCCGGTCCGATAGTAGCCGCTGCCATGGCATGGGCACTTGAATTTGTTCTGCGCGGCCAGCCAGTTCGGCGTGCACCCGAGGTGCGTGCAGACTGTGATCAGGGCATACATGATCTCTTCGTTGCGAACGACCCAGATACCGAACTTTTCCTTCCAGCGCTCGTCGACCTCGCCGACCGAGTAATCCGCCGGCAACCCGGCCTTGAACTTGGAGACCGGCTCGAAGAGGACGTTGGGGAAAAGGAAGCGTCCCAGGATGGCGCCGAGGCCGCCAAGGGCTGCGGCCAGAGCGAACCAGGCAGTGGTCAGAACGACGGGAAAGTTGCGCCGGCTGATCTCTCCCTGCTCGCGGATTTCGGCCGCAGCACTACCGGCCAGCGGCGTTTTGGGAGGTACCTGATATGGAGTGATTTGCTCAGACATCCACGGTTGTTTGACGCCCGATCCGACCTGCCGGCTACTATCCGATATTGCTCCTAGGGTGTCAACGAAAAGTTACCCGGAGGGAAACCAGAAACCAGAAACCAGAAACTAGAAGAATGCAGGAACGGCTCCGGTCGGCTTCTTTCTGGTTTCTGGTTTCTGGTTTCTGGTTTCTGGTTTCTGGTTTCTGGTTTCTGGTTTCTGGTTTCTGGTTTCTACTTTGGAACGCCGGCCAGTCCGACAGCCGTCTTCGCGGCGGCGCGGATGCGAAGGCTCGGATCGGATGTGGCGATCCGCTCGAGATCGGGAACCGCTGCCCCGCCATTGAGGCGCGCGTAGGGCGCCATGGCCTCGATCATGGCGTCCTCGATCTGGTCCTCGCGAACGCCGGGGATCCGGGAAAACGAGCGCCGGTCGAGCATCTGGCGCAGCACCGGAATGGCCGACCGGTCGCCGAACCGCGAGAGAGCGATCGCGGCGTTCCAGCGAACGTCCGCCACCGGATCCTCGCACGCCGCGACCAGGGCGGGGATTCCGCCGCGAAGTCCGCTTTCTCCGAGGGCAAAGGCGGCCGTCTTGCGGACATCGGGCTCCTCGTCCCTGGTCATGGCCATGAGGCGCGGCAGCGAGGCCGGATCGCGGATCTGGGCCAGAGCCAGGATCGCGAAGAGCCGCGTCTCCGGATCGCGGTCGTTCAGCCCTTCGAGGAGGACCGCAGTCGCGCGCCGGTCGCCGAGATTCCCGAGGACCATGCCGAGATAGCGCCGCACCTTCGGATCGTCGTGCTGGGCCGCGACGTAGAGCGCCGCAATCTGCGGAGCGAGATCGGGATACCGCTTGGCCTCTCCCCGCTTGAGCGACTTCGAGAGTTGATATGCCGCCTGCCAGCGCTCGTGGGCGCTGCCGGAGCGAATCTGGTTGACGTAGTCGGGAATGGAGTGCTCCTCCGTGGCCAGCACCCCGAACAGCAGGAAGATGGCCACGCCGATGAGGACCACGGCCAGCGGAAAGAGGACGAACTGAAAGAGGATCGAGCGCGCCGACTCCTTCGGGACGTCCGGAGCCGCACCGGCGGCGGGAGGAGGTTGAGGCTGGTTGTCGACGGCGGGCCCGTGACTCGACGAATCACCCGTCACGGATCACCGGTCACTATCGGCCCGTCCCGCTGACCACGAAATCCGGCAGGTATCCCTTCAGCTGGGTCGGCGCATTGGGCACCACGATGGCGTCCTTGTCGCAGACCGACTCGCAGAGACGGCACGCCACACACTTCTTCTGGTCCACTTCGGCGATCTTGTAATGATTGGCGATGGTCTCATCGTTTGCCGGAACCATGGCGATGCATTCGAAGGGACAGATATCGACGCAGAACTCGCAGCCGGTACAGAGATGTGGGATGACATCTGCTTTCGGGATGTCCTTCGGCTTGACCCGCGGGATGAGATCGCCGTGCTGATTCTGGATGGCATCGACCGGGCAATAGATCCCGCACACCGAGCAGTCGATGCAGCGCTCGGGATGGATGTAAAACTGCCCCTTGGTCTCGCCCCAGATCGTGTTGGTCGGACACTTGATCTCGCAAACGCCGCAGCCAATGCATAGGTCGGTTATGAAATGGGGCATCTTGCTCCGCTCGTTGGTGGCCTGAAGTGGACTGCGCGGTACCGTAGCAGAGCACCTGAGGCCGGTCAATAGCGCACAACTCGTCCCGCCGAGCAGCCATTCCGTTGTGTGAACCTGGGAGTCAAAAGCCGGGTGCGGGGTCGGGCTCGGGCCCGGGAAAGACACAAAGCCATTCTCGAACGGCAAACCAGAAACCAGAAACCAGAAA
>JADGNX010000024.1 GCA_017883265.1 Thermoanaerobaculia bacterium | reverse complement strand
GGTATGCAGGTGCGGATCGTGAACGACGGCTGTCTTCAGATAGGCGGTGGCCCAGGTGCGGATTATCGCCGATCCAGCCACGAGAAGAGCGGCGATGCCGATTACGATCTGCAGAGAATGACGGTCAGCGGGCGAGTTGAGGTTCAGATCCCTCCCTTCGGTCGTTGCCAGCAGAGCGGTCGCCGCATTCACCCGATCGAAGGAGTAGCAGAAGAACCCGAATCCGAAAAGCAGCCCGATGAGAAAGAATCGATTGCGAAACTCGAAGTCCGAAGCAGGCATGGTCTCAATATCGACCATGGCCTTCCAAAGCACCATCGACAATCGTCAGCGATCCGGTGTGACAAGTGTCATCACGTCCGAATCGCGTACTTCGAGGCCGCCCGGCTGGTCGTACCGGCCTTCGGAATCGCGAACTCTTCACAATCAGCACGGATATCCCCCATCCGGCCGCTGGCCCGGCCGAACCTTCTCTGATATGAGAGGACGATGACTCGACCCCCGCTATCGATCGACGATATCCGCGCACAGTTTCCCGCACTCGACCGAATCTACAATGGGAAGGCGGTCGCATACTTCGACGGGCCCGGAGGTACCCAGGTGCCGCGAAGCGTTGTTGAGGCCATGACCGCATACCTCTTCGAACACAATGCGAACACGCATTGGGCGTATCCCACGAGCGCCGAAACGGATGCCCTCATCGAGGATGCCCGCCAGGCTGCGGCCGATTTCCTCAATGCCTCAGCCATGGAAATCGTCTTCGGCTCCAACATGACCACTCTGACATTTCATCTAGCGCACGCCCTCGGCCGAACCTGGAGGGTGGGCGACGAGGTGGTGATCACGGAGCTTGATCACCACGCCAATGTCGCGCCCTGGTGTGCGTTGGAGACCGACCGCGGTATGGTCATTCGAACAGCACGAATGAAACCGGAAACCGGCCAGATCGACTACGACCATCTGGCCCAACTGGTCGGGTCGAAGACCCGCCTGGTCGCCATCGGCGGGGCATCGAACGCCATCGGAACCATCAACGACCTGGATCGGGCGGGCTCGATTGCCCGATCGGCCGGCGCTCTTCTGTTCGTCGATGCTGTCCATCTGGCGCCTCACGAGCTCATCGACGTGCAGAAAATCGGCTGCGATTTCCTGGCCTGCTCGTCCTACAAATTCTATGGTCCGCATGCCGGCATCCTCTTCGCGAAGCGTGACCTTCTCGAGGGGCTTCCTTTTGCCAAGCTGGCCCCCGCTCCCAACGATGCACCGGAGCGGGCCGAGACCGGCACGCAGAACCATGAGGGAATCGCAGGCATCCGCTCCGCGATCGACTTCCTGGGCTCTATAGCCGGGGACGGTGGCAGCAGGCGCGATCGTCTGTCGGCGTCTTTCGCCACTCTCGGCGATCGAAGCGAGGCTCTTGTCGAGACTCTCTGGCGCGGGTTGAGCTCAATTCGGGGAGTGCGCCTCTACGGACCACCGCCGGGCCATCGGCGCACGCCGACGGTCTCCATCACCCTCGACGGTCTCCCCTCGGAGATCGTGGCGCGAAGACTGGCGGCCGACGCGCTTTTCGCCAGCAATGGAGACTTTTACGCGGCCACCGCTGTCGAGCGGCTGGGGGTAGCTGCCGAAGGCCTGCTACGGATCGGCTGCGCCTGTTGCACCAGCGATGGCGAGATTCAGCGTCTCCTCGAGGCTCTTGAGGCGATTGCCGAATGGGGGCGCAAAGCCGGGTGATTTGTTACATCTTCGGCAAGGCGGCAAAAAGACGACAAAAACGGAGGAATGGTCGAGAACTGATAAACTGCGTTGGCGGAGAAACGCCGGAAGTCATCGTGCACTGCGCTTGCCGCGTTCAAAAAGGAGACGGGAATGGCTTCGAAGTTGTTCGTTGGTAATCTCGCGCTGAGCACCACGCGCGACGAACTGCAGGCGTTGTTTGCACAGGCTGGTGAGATTACCGACGTTTTCATCCCGACAGATCGTGAGACCGGACGGATGCGTGGTTTTGCATTCGTCGAGTTTGCCTCGGATGGCGACGCCACCGCGGCGATCGAAAAGTTCAACGGCTTCGAGTTAGGGGGACGCGCTCTTCGCGTCAACGCCGCCGAGGAGCGTCCACGGAACAAGCCGTCGTTTACTCCCCGTCCCTCGTATGGTGGTGGCGGTGGTGGTGGTGGCGATTCGTACGGCGGTGGATACGGTGGTGGTGGGGGCGGCGAATATGGTGGGGGTGGCGGTGGAGGCGATCGCTTTCCTCCCAAGCCGAAGGGCAGCCGTCGAAACGTTCGAGCCAAGAAGCGCCAGCTGTAAGCGGGCGTTGTTGGGCCACGCCGGCGCGCTGTTGGACCAGGCCGCCGTATCCCTGGTCTGTCATGTTGCTTTCGGGAACGCACCGCAGGATGGCGCTCGAAATGCGCAAGGCCACTGAGGCCGATGCAGCTGCGATCGAGCACGTCATGCGTAAGTCGACTACCGCTCTCGGAGCCGCCTGGTACGACGAGCGGCAGCTGGCCAGCGCGATCCTTTTCATCACCACGCTGGACCTCGATCTCGTACGCGACCAGACGTATTTCGTGGTCGAGCAGGAGTCGAAGATCATGGCCTGCGGCGGCTGGAGCTTCCGCAGAAAGCTGTTCGCCGGAGGGAGGGTCTCCCTCGATGACGGCGCCAGGCTCGATCCGATTCTGGAGGCCGCCCGGATTCGCGCGATGTTCGTGCATCCAGACGCCGTGCGCCGCGGACTGGGGCGACAAATCCTGGCGGCGTGTGAAGAGGAAGTCCGTCGCGCGTCGTTTACCCGCGCAGAACTGATGGCCACGCTGCCGGGAATCCCTCTCTACCGCGCCTGCGGCTATGACATCGTCGAAGAGACGACCCTCCTCCTCGGCGACGGAGTCCGGCTGCCGGCGGCTCGAATGCAGAAGCGGTTAGTGGTGGGTGACGGCCACCTTTGAGATTCGCGATGCGGTTCCATTGGACATACTCCGCAGCTGGCTCGACGAGAGCTACCGGACCATCGCTCCCAGGAAACTAATCGCAGCGCCGCCGCCCCTCGCGGCGCGCATCGTCTAGACTGCCTCGCATGATTTGTCCGGAATGTGGATCGGAATACCGCGAAGACATCGTGACGTGCGTCGACTGCAACGTCCGACTGGTCGATGAGTCTGGAAGCGACTCTCCTCCGCAACTGGTTGCTCTCGCCGAAACCCGGAGCACCGATCTGCTGGCAGAAGTCGTCGATCGGCTGGAAAAAGCGAACGTTCCGTATGTGATCCAGGCAGGGACGGCGCTCGCGCTTCTCGATCGTTCAGATCGGGGGGCCGACCTGCCCGACCCCTGGGAAGCGCGCATCTGGGTCGCAGGGCCGCTTCTGGAGAGGGCGGCTCGGGTGCTCGCTCAGGCCCAGGGCGCGGTGAGAGAATCTCACGACGACGCGGCGGGGTGACCTGGCGGTCGGTGGCGGAATGGCAAACGAGATCGTCGGCCGCTTCGCACCGGCTCCTACCGGGCCTCTCCATCTCGGAAGCCTCGTGGCTGCCGTCGGGTCTTATCTCTTCGCCCGCGCCGCCGGCGGACGCTGGCTCGTCCGCATCGAAGATCTCGACACTCCTCGTGCCGTTCCCGGAGCGGATGGGGAGATTCTCGAGGCGCTCGACCGTTACGGCCTCGTCTGGGACGGTGATCCGCAATATCAATCCCGCAGGACACCCCTCTACGATGCGGCCCTGGCCCTGCTTCGCGCCTCCGGGAGCGTCTTTGATTGCGGCTGTTCCCGTTCGGACCTGCAACGCGCCGGGTCCGCTCCTCTCGCAGCGGATTCGGGCGGGCTCGTCTACCCCGGAACGTGCCGGCATGGGTTGCCAGCTGGGAAGGAGGCGCGAGCGGTTCGATTCCGCGTCGACAGGGAGATCATTGCATTCGACGACCTGGTTCATGGACGCGTCGAGGAAGATCTTTCATCGATAACCGGAGATTTCGTCATCAAGCGCGCGGACGGCCAGTTTGCATATCAGCTGGCAGTTGTGGTCGATGATGCCGAACAGAGCATCACGCAGGTTGTTCGCGGGGCTGACCTGCTGAGGTCCACGCCGCGTCAGATCGCGCTCCAGAGAGCGCTTGGCTACCGGACACCGCAGTACGCACATCTCCCGCTGGTAGTTGGAGCGGATGGCTCGAAAGCAGGAAAGCGGGATAGGGCGCTCTCTCTTCCGACACTCGATCGCGATCGGGTCGCCGCCACTCTGACCCGGGCCCTCCGCATCCTGGGAATCGAACGGGTTCGCCCTGCCGAGCCGGCGGAGATGCTGCAGGAAGCACTCACGCGATTCGCTGTCGAATCCATTCCGCGGGGAAACGCTGTGATTCGATGATCCGCGGTCGAGCGCGAGGCTCCAATCACTTCCTCAAGAGCTTGAATGCGTGATTCCACGAACCGGTCTGCAGACCATAGAGAACCCAGAGGATGCAGAGCGGTTCGAGCAGTCGCGCTCCTTCGATCCCGCCGATGTCGATGACCGGCCAGCCGAAGTCCCCGCAGATTTCGCTGACCACCTTCTTCGCCTCGGCGTCGTTACCGCAGAGGAACATGTCAGGCGGGCCCCCGGGGAACTGCGGGTTGACCATATGGGCATTTCCAACGGTGTTGAAGGCCTTGACGACCCGAGCCTCAGGCAGCCATCGCTGAACCTGTTCGCCGCCGGAGTCGGTGTGGCCG
Organism: Thermoanaerobaculia bacterium; assembly: GCA_017883265.1. Lineage (GTDB taxonomy): Bacteria > Acidobacteriota > Thermoanaerobaculia > Gp7-AA8 > Gp7-AA8 > JADGNX01. The sequence goes on along the minus strand of JADGNX010000024.1, from coordinate 17,318 downwards.
AGGGCCAGGGCCGGAGGGGCACCTGGCGAGAAGACCAGAGGATTGGTCGTGTCGATCACCACCTTGCCCGCGAAGTTGCGGGTATCGGCGAGCCGGATGGCGTTCTCAGTGCCACTCCAGAGCGTGGCGATCACGATGACGTCGCCGAGCTTCGCCGCATCGGAAAAGGAGCCTGTGGATGCCGCGCCGCCATTGCGATCGAGCCATTGGCGCAGCTTCTCGCTCTTCGGATCGCGCGACCCGATCTTGACAGTGTGGCCGAGCGCGGCGAAGCCGGACCCGAGCTGGCGCCCCACGTCCCCCGTTCCGAGAATCCCGATCTTCATCTTCTGCATGGGCCGTAGTCTATCAGCGCCGGCGGGCTGCACCCATCCCTCCTCACTTGCTTTGGCGGGGCAACTCACTTAGCGTCTGGCCTGCACACGACGAGTTCTAGTGGAGAGGGAAGAGACTGGCGATGCCGACACACATCAAGAGACCTTCGATCATCGAAGCCGCTGGAAACAAGCCGAAGAAAATCGAGGAGTTCATCGGAAGGGTGAGCTCCGGGACCGAAACGATCAGCATCGCGCGCATGACCAGCCCATCGGGTTGGGTGGAGCCCGGGCAGACCCCGGACTTCGATGAATACACCGTGGTTCTGCGTGGAGAGTTACACGTATCGAGTGAGAGCGGCACGATTGTCGTGAAAGCCGGCGAGGCGGTGCTCGCACAAGGAGGGGAGTGGGTCCAGTACAGCACTCCAGGAGCGGACGGCGCCGAATACATCGCGGTCTGCGAACCGGCCTTTTCTCCCGGCAGCGTGCACCGCGACTCGTAACTCTTCCCCGATGAGGGGTTCATGGACTGACCGGTCGTTGATGTGCGCCTGCTGCAGGTTCGCGACTCCCGTATGATGGTCGCTCATGAGCAGGGTTCTGTTGCTCGATGAGCATGCCGTGACTCGGTTGCTGACGCCGGCCGCCTGCATCGAGATCATGTCGGACGCGCTGACCGCGCTTGCCAACGGAGAGGTCTACCAACCGCTTCGGACCGGCCTGCGCCCGCCCGGAGCGGCCGGGCTCTTCGGCCTCATGCCGGCGTATCGTAGCGCGCCGGTTCCTCTCTTTGCACTGAAGGAGGTTTGCGTATTCCCAGGCAACCCGGCGCGCGGGCTCGATACGCATCTGGGCGCCGTGCTGCTCCACAGTGGCCAGACGGGCGAGGTGCTCGGGATCTTCAATGCGGCCGCCATCACCGCCATCAGGACCGCCGCCGTTTCGGCTCTGGCCACGAGAATCCTGTCGCGTGTCGGCTCGACCACACTGGCCATCATCGGGACGGGAGCGCAGGCTCGCGCGCACCTCGAATCGATTCCGTTGGTGCGGCCGATCGAGGCCATCCGTATCGCCGGGCGCTCGTTGCAGCGCGCGGAGAAGTTCGTCGGCGAGCAGCACCTTGGGCCCGGCATCCGGATCGAGGCCTCGCCCTCGGTTGAGGAGGCCGTTCGCGGCGCAGACATCGTGGTGACAGCGACCAGCGCGCGCGAGCCGATTCTCGAGCGCGGCTGGATCGCCGCGGGGACGCACATCAACGCCGTCGGGTCGAGTGTCGCCAGCTCGCGCGAGCTGGACGGCGCCACCGTGGCGGCATGCTCGCTCTTCGTCGATCGCCGCGAATCGACGATCAATGAATCGGGTGAGTACCGATCGGCCATCGCCGAGGGAGCGATCACGCCCGAACACATCGTCGGCGAGCTGGGCGACGTCATCACAGGAAGGCTGCGCGGGAGAAAGTCGGATGAGGAGATTACCCTCTTCAAGTCGCTCGGCCTGGCCGTGGAAGACCTGGCCTCTGCCGCATGGCTCTATGAGAAGGCGACCGCACTCGGCGCAGGGAGCTGGGTGGAGCTCTGACGAATGATTCTGCGATTTGGCGGCCGAACAGATCTGGGCGCCCGGCGACCGCCGTCGGCACTGCGTGATCCTCACGATCTTCGGTGGCCTCTGAAACCCGCACCATCATCTGCAACAGGGTCATCGCGCATGCCGGTGCCTGGACAGTGAATGAGACTCTGAAACCAGCAGAGGAGTCGGAGGCCGGAGAGAATTTGTCCGGCGCTCGTAGGCCGATGCACGGCCGGCGCCGGTGGCCGCTTCCGGCTGTGATCGTGGCCTTAGCCGGAGCGGCCGTAGCCGCCAGCGCCGTGAAGCTCAAAGGGCTGGCCGAGTGGCGCTATACCTCGGACCTTTTCACGTTCGATCAGATGCTTCAGCAGACCTTGCACGGGCGGTTCGGTCTCGAATACACATACGGCAACCAGTTCGGAGATCACGCATGGCTCACGATGTTGGCACTGCTCCCGGTCAAGGCGGTCGCAGGAGCGCGCATGGCCAGCATCCTTCTGCTGCTCGGGCCCTTGACGTTCGCTCTGGGAGTACTGGCCTTCTTCATCACATCGGAGGCGACGGATGCCGTGGCTGCGGCTGCCGCGTCGCTGATCATGCTGCTCTACCTGGGGTTCGGAGAGGGCCTGCTCGAGACTATCTACGGCTTTGCTCCCGACATCATTGGCGGGTTCGCGGCCCTGACCATGGCGGCGGCACTCGAGGCCACGCTGGAGCGCCGGAGGACGATCGGTCGCGGTGCTGGCGGCTTGTTCATCGTAGCGGCTCTCGTTTTCATCCTGACCAAGGAAGAGATGGCGCTGCTGGCCATCCTCTTTTTCAGCGTGCTGGCGATGGATCGACGAATTGGCCTCTGGAGATCATCGGCCGTCCGCTGGCTGGCGGTATCGGCGGGCGTGCTGGTTGGCGATCTCGTGCTGATACGGATATGCCAGTCTCCCTGGAATCGAACCGATCTGGCACTAATTCGCGGATTGATCCATCGAGCCTTCTCTGGCCAGTTGACGCTGCTGCTGGCGTCGGCGGGGGCGCGGCCATACGTCGCTTTCGTTGCCGGCTCCGTACTTTGCTTCGCCACGGTTTGCATGCTCGCCGGTCGCGTCCAGCCCGTGGCTCAGGCCCTTGCCGCCATGGGCTTCGCGCAGCTGGCTTTCAGCCTTTCGGTCAGCGACTTCGACCTGACGACCTGGCACAATTATCCCGGGGTCACGATGCTGACGGGCGCGATGCTCATTCAGTGGCGCGCTGCGCGGGCTCCTGGTGTCGCGAGCCGGAAGCGTGCTCTTGCCGGCCTCTTCGTTTACGCAGCTCTCCTCGTTGAGCTCAGCGCCATGGCAATGGTCAATGGACCGAGGCTTTGGCAGAAGTGGCGGACGGACACGGCGCGTCGGGCCGTTGTCACAGTCTGGAACGGCGAGATCTCGGCGCTCCAGTCGCATATCGGCCGATCCAACGTCGTTTCGATCGAGCCGGAAACAGCGGCCGCATGGACCGATGGTTTCCGCATTGCGTTCTTTCCTCGAGGGGTCAGCATGTCCCCGGCCGGAATCGCTGATTACGTGGTGCTCTCGAAGCGCTCTGCTGCGGCATCCCGGCTTCCCGAATTCGAGATGATCTCCTCGACTTCGACCTTCGTACTGTACCGTCGCATCGCTCTCGCGCCCCCATCGCGCTCATGGCGCAGGCGATTCGTCGAGCGTTACGGGGCTGGGGCCATCGGCGCCGGGCCATGACCGGCCAGCCCGTATCATCACTCTTCTCCATTCCATCGGTTCGACATCGATCTGACCAGGGAGGCACCGCGATGTGCGAACGGTGGCTCCCGGCTATGACGATCGCAAACGATGCGACCATGACCATGGAACCTGCGGCATGACCGATCAGCGTCACGAACGGGAGATCGATGCGAACATCGAGGCGTGGAGAGCGAAGCCGCTCCTGCGGGAGATCTATGCCCGCTTCTATGATCGCATCCTCGAGCAGATCGACGAAAAGGCGGACGGAGCGATCGTCGAGATCGGATCGGGAATCGGCAACCTGAAGGAGCGACTACCGGCGGCGATCTCCTCCGATCTCTATCTCAACGGCTGGCTGGATCTGGTGTGCAGCGGCTACGCGCTGCCGCTTCGCGACCACACGGTATCGAACCTCATCCTCTTCGACGTCTTCCATCATCTCGAGCGTCCCGCTGCCTTTTTTCGCGAAGCCGAACGGGTCCTCGCACCCCGTGGACGTCTCATTCTTTTCGAGCCTTACATCAGCATGGCGAGCTGGCCGGCTTACGGACTCTTTCATCCGGAGGATGTGGCTATTTCTGCACCGATCGATCTGTCCGAAGAGGTGCCGCTGGACCGCTATTACGCAGCCCAGGGCAACGCCACACGGATGTTTTTCCGAGGTGAATCGGAGGCTTGGGAGAGGCGGTTCCGCATTCGCCACGCCGAAGCATTTGCCGCCTTTCACTATCTTCTGTCGGGCGGGTTCAGCCGCAGGGCGTTCTATCCCGGCCGGCTGTCGGGTCTCTTGCGAGCGTTCGATGAACAGGTCTCACGCTGGCCTCGACTCATGGGCGGCCGATGCCTGATCGTGCTCGAGCCGCTCAACGGCTCGCCGCTCTGAATTGATGTCTCCGTTCCGGGGAGACCGAACCCGGTCAGTTAGACGATCTCGATCAGACAACGGGAATCTGTCAGCCAACCCGGTTCGGAGGGCAGACCAGAAGTGGCCGCCTGCCGTAACGCTCGAGATTCCGGATCATGGTTCCAGGTGGTGAATGGCGGTAGAAGCGATAGTAGACCGCATCGGCAAGCGGGTTGAGAAGGATCGGTCCGAAACAGATGGTGGCGTTGATCAGTGCAGTGGCCGCCACGAGACCCCAGCGGAGCCCGTTCCGCTCGTCACGGGACTCCATGGCTCGAGCAATATAAAGGAGGAAGACGACGAAGAGAGGCTGGTAAATTCGTGCGATCCATACGCCTCGAATCTGCCAGCGAGCCTGATAAGGGGGCGCGCCGTTCAGCACGAGGAAGACCGCCAGGCAGCCCAGCAGGATCGCCAGCTCGACCTGGTCGAGAGCTCGGAAGCCCCGTCGACCCATCACGACGAATAGAAGAAAAAGCAGCGGGAGGAAAATGAAGTTGCTGTAGAGAAACGTTCCCGCGGCGATCGCCGGCAACTGCAAAAGCAGCGTGGCCCATGCCCGCCACTGCGGACGGCGAAGGTAACTCTCCACAACGATCCAGTACGAGACCGTGTTCGGATTGATGAGCTGAATCCCGAGAAGGCGATCGAGAAGTGAGTTCACGACGACGGTGGGGAAGAGCATGGCCGTCCCGGCCAGGAAGGTGTCAAAGAGCGACCGCCGCCGTATCAGCAGTAGAACCGCCGCCGGTGCGAAGAACGGGAGGAGATCGTAACCAAGAAACAGCACTCCGAGCAGCAGCGCCAGGCCTGCGATCTGCGCGCGGCTGTTGACGCGAGCCAGATACCAGAGGATCACCGCGCTGCCGAGACAGGCGGGAACGATGATCGCGTAGCTGTAGGGCAGCCCTGCCCAATAGGCGATTCCCGGGTAGCTCGCCAGGATCCAGAGACAGGCGATGGCGCCGCGAGAACCGATTTCCTTCCGCACGAAAGTGGCGAAGCCGATGACGGCACAGGCGTTCAGCAGTGCACTGAAGAGGACGCCGCCATAAAGAAATCCGAACAGCTTCATGGCCGGGTACGCCAGCAGTGGAAAAAGCACACGACGCAGCGTAACGCTGTATTGCCAACCGGCGCGGGGAGCTCCGTCAAGCATGAGAAAGGTCCCGAGTAAATCCGGATGGTCGATATTTCCGAGATAGCCACAAGGATGGAGGACCGCGGGGTAGGCGAAGGTGCAGGCGTAAGGCGACAGCGTGCCGGAGGAGAACCAGATCGAGAGCAGGAGCACCACCATCGCTCCGGCCAGATGACCCGCGTATCTAGGAGTCGAGGCGGTGTCGCGACCAGATGACATCGGTATACCCTCGCCGGGCTGAGATGGCCGCGATTCGCTGTCGATCCGAAAGGGCAAGCCTGCCGCGACGGTCGATTGTGTGGGGAAGGAACGATCGCTCGCTGAGAAAGTCGATCACGGCGTTCGGATCCGAGTCCATGTCTCGCGGGTCAGGCCGCGACACCTCGGTTGCCAGCGTGATCCAGGTCGATTCGAGCAATGTCCGCGCTCCTTCCAGAACCGACAGTTCGTAGCCCTGCACATCGATCTTGACGAAGCAGACCGGCGCCGAGCCGATGTGCCGGCTGGCGAAGCTGTCGAGTGTGACCATCTCGACCTCCTGCAGATCGGAGCTCATCGGCTTGGCGCGTGAAAGCGCATCGGTCAGGACCCTGGAATCGGCATGGCTGGCCGGGTTACGCCAGAACAGGACTGTTCCGATACGGTTGCCGGCCGCCGCCGGGATGAGTCGGATCCTGTCGGACAGACCCATGCGGCGCACGTTCCGTAGAAGCCCTGCCCTGTTCTTCTCCTCCGGCTCGAATGCGTAAACGAGAAATCCGGCCGTCAGCACGCGCGCGAAGACGCCAGCCGTGTAGCCGATGTTCGCTCCGACATCGAGGATGTGACCGTCGCGGAATAGTTCCGGGTGGCGTCGGACCAGTGCGGCGAACGGATCCTCGACGTGACGCTTGTACGCAAAGTATGCATGGTCGAAGAACCATTCTCCGATGCCTGTGTCGAGGAAGCCGGTCTTCCTGGCAAGGGCGTAAGCACCGAGGACGACCCGAATCACGGTACCTGCCTGAGCTTCACGCGAAAGATCCCGACGAAGGTCATTCGCAGAAGCATGAAGCCGTGACGGAATCTGTCTATGTTCGTACTTCCGTAGGTGCGGGCCAGGTATCGGATTGGAACATCGACGATCCCCAGTCCGAGAACGGCCGCCGGGAAGAGCAGCTCAAAATCTCCGAAGGGGTCGAAGTCGCCGAACTCGCGACGCCAGGCCGTCATCCGCCTGTAGTCGTGTCGAGCTACCATCTTCGTTCCGCAGAGAGTGTCGCCGAGGGTGGTGTCGAGGGCTCGACCGACCGACTTGGCGAAGAAGACGTTTCCCAGACGGTTGAGAAAGCGCATGGCATTCCCTTCCATCGGATAGACGAGGCGGGTGCCGTTGATGAAATCGGCGCGCCCCTCGCAGTAGGCCTCGAAGAACTGGGTCAGTCGTTCCGGCGGCATCGTCAAATCGGCGTCGAGGATCGTCAGCACCTCGCCGCGTGCCAGAGAGAAGCCGAGGCGGACCGCGTCGTTCTTCCCCTTGCCGCTCTGCTGAACCGCGCGGATCGTGAGAGATCCCGTGTAGCTCTTCACGACCCGCTGAATTTCATCCCAGGTGCCGTCGCTGGAGTGGCCTTCGACAAAGAGGATCTCGACTGCTGCTTTCAGATCCGGGATCCGGCCGACGGCGGCCTCGATGTTCCCGCGCTCGTTGCGAGCGGGGATGATGATCGAGAGCGACGGTCTCGGGCCTTCCTCCCGGATCACGGGGCGCAGGACGATGACGCTGGCAAGACTGAAAAGGTTGATGAGCGGGATGGCGGCGGCGAATCGGTTGATGAACGATCCCAGTCCGAAGAGCTGCCATGGAAAATAGGCGGTGCGGCGGGCCCGGACCATCTCGAAGCCCGACAGTTTTGCGATGGCCCGGATGTCCGCATAGCTCAGAAAATTGAGCGGCATACCACTGTCGCGCAGACCGAGGCGGTTTGCCAGTTTATAGAGCCAGGCCAGGTAGGGGTTGTAGACCACGACGACCAGCCGTGAGGTTCGGGCCAGCCGCGAGCGGATGAAGGTCAGCAGGGAGTGGATGTCGAGGTCGTAATTGAGAGCGCCGTTCATGATGATCGCGGTGCGGCTCGAGCGCTCCTGACGAAGATCGGGGAGATCGTCCGCTGATGTGAGCCGCTCCTTCGTGACGCAATCGACCTGTTCGAAGAGATAGCCGGTGTCGCCGGGCACGCCGGGCCAGCGGATGGCTCGATCGTAGTAACGGGCGAGCGAGGAGATTTCCGCGGCCATGACGTCGTACACGTACCGCTTCCACCGCGGAGCGGGGGCGGTGAGCCGCTCCTCGCACTCGGCCTTCATCGCCTGACAGATTAACGCATGTCGGCCTCTTCCCCTGTTGCCCTCACAGAATGCAGGCGGCAGATGCCGATCGATCGGGTGCGCTCTTTGCGCGGCGGGGCGTCCAATGCGGGCTAGACTGATGAAGGTTCTGATCGATTGCCTTCCCGAGCGCTCCGCGCGATCTGCCTCGCCGTTTTCACCCTCCTGCTCGCTGCGGCGGCGCTTCGCAGCGAGCACGTCCTCAATCCTGACGGCGTGGCTTACATCCGGATCGGCCAGTATTTCGCGAGAGGCGATCTCCGGCTTGCCATCTCCGGATATTGGAGCCCGCTGCTGTCGTGGATGATCGCAGTCGTTCTTCGTTTCGGACTGGGGCCGCTTCCCGCGGCGCGACTGACCATGGCCATCTCGGCGATGGTCTACGTGGCCGGCTGCGGCGCCGTGCTCCGCAAGGGGCCGACAGTGTCGTGGGTGAGGAGAGCCGGCGTCCTCATCGCAGCTGTCGCGGCGACTTCATGGTCGGCGGATCTGATCACTCCGGACCTGCTGGCAGGAGGCCTGATCAGCATCGCCGTGGCACGACTCATGGCCATACCGGGAGGGCAGACGATCGACTCGGTTGTCGCTGGCATTGCGTTCGGGCTGGCTTACCTGGCAAAAGCGGTGGCGCTGCCGTTTGCTCTTCTCGCAACTCTGGCCTACGCCATTCTGGCGATCCGAAGGGACCGGACGAGCGCGTCGGCCATCATCCGCAGCGCCTCTCTGAGCCTTATCGTAACCCTGGTCGTGGCTTTGCCGTGGATCGGGATCCTCTCCACTCACTACGGCACTCTGCTTTTCTCAACCAGTGGCCCAATCAACCATGCCCTCGCCGGCCCGCCACCGCTGGAGCGCAGCCACCCCTCATTCCGAACCATCGAGAGGCCGGAGGCGGGACGAATCACGAGCTGGGAGGAACCGAGCGGGATGCCGTATGCCGCGTGGTCCCCTTTCTCCAGTGCGGCGAATCTCCGCTATCAATGTCTTCTGCTCGTCAGGAACATCGGGACGTTCCTTGGGATGCTCGATGAATTCGGGAGTTCGATTGCCATTCTTGCTCTTGCGGTGCTGGCGCTGGCCCGGAGGAGAGAAGGCTTGCTGCCGGTGGGCCGGCTCCCGGCCCAGTGGTTCTTCGTACCCATCGCACTTCTGGTCGCGCTTTATGCCCCGCTGCACATCGACAGGGAGAACCTGCGATTCTTTTATTCGCTGCTTCCTTTCCTGTTCACGATCGGCATGGAAGGGATCGAGATGCTGGCGAGCTCGGATCGGACGGGCCGGAAAATTCGGATCGCTGCGACCGTTGCGGGGCTCCTGCTTTTCGCCTGGGCTCCCTTGGCACGGCTGGCCAGTGTCCTCATCGGACGCCGGCCGGCAGCGAGCGAGATCGCCTTTGAGGCAAGCGAAGCGCTGCGCCGCAACGGAATCTCGGGACCGGTCGTGGGAGGGGCGGGTGCGATCCAGGGTGTACCGGGGCTCGACGTGGCATTCTTCATCGACCAGCCGTGGTACGGCGATCTTCCGCAGCCGAGCGCGACGGCATATGAGAAGTCGGGCGCTCGAATCGCCGTGGTTCCCCGCTGGAGCTCCGTTGCCCGCGAGTTGGGTGAGGATGCGCGGGTGAAGGACCTCGATTCGATCGTTTTTCCTGACGCTGCGGCTCGGACTGGAAGTGAAATCAAATTGTTCGCGCTTCCGCCACCGGCGATCCGCTGACCGGGAGCGCAGTCTCGAGCACGCATGCCCTGTCATGGATAGAACCGGCGGATGAGGATTAGTAGAGAACCGAGAAGGATCACCGACTGGCACGCGCAGAGCGAAACCAGAGATGCCCGGTCCGGCGTGCGGCGGAACCTCTCCGAGATCATCGGCAGAAGCAGCAACGGCAGGATCGGCAGGAAGTAGCGCCCCTGGACGCCATCGACGATCCGATTACCCGCGGCATTCCAGGTCAGCTGCAGCGTGACAACGACGAGGAGGACTGCCGCCGAGGCGAAGGCCCAGATAAGCATGCGTCGTCCAGCCGTGTATCTGGGTCCCCATACCAGCGACGAATAGAGAAGCAGGGCGTAGGCGACTACGATCAACGGGCCCGGAAGGTAGGTGTCCAGCCAGCCGAATTTGCCGATCATTTCGGCCAGGTAGCGTGGCGAGTACTCGTTCCATGTCCTCGCGAGCACAATCAGAAACGCCGCTGGATGGGAAGCGATGGACGACATCTGACTTGCCGCGCCCGCTGCCATTCCTGGCGCGGCCCGCGCCGCATCGCCACCCCAGATCGAGGCCACTGCCAGGCCGCCGGCGACGGCTGCCACGATTGCCAGCCGGAAGGCATTCGGCCGGCGAAGATGGTGGTGCGAAACAGTCAGTGGCAGCAGGGCCAGGGGCAGGTTGGGTTTGGTCAGACAGATCAGAAACGAAACGATGGCCGGAGAAAACGTCCCGACTTCACGTGGGGAGCGGTCACACTCGAAGCGAATGGTCAACGCGGTGGCCAGCAGGGCAACGGACATAGTCAATCCATCGGCCGAGGCCGAGGAGCGGAGTAAAACGGCCATCGGCAGGGTCGCGGTGAGGGCGATGAGAGGAGCTGCCGGCCCGCTCAGCCGGACGGCAAGAGCAGCGATTGCCAGGGCCAGTCCGGCGTTGATCAGCCGGACCATGACCAGGATGCCCATCGGCGAGAGTCCGAGCGGAAGTGCCGCGCGGACGGCGACCGCCGGCAGGAGATACGGCAGCAGAGAGTAGGACGCCGCGGTGTAGCCCAGCTTTTCGACGCGAGGCGATTTCGGAATCTCTACGAAGACACGCCCGGTGATGCTCCTGGCGGAGGGATGTCGTTGAAAAAGCCAGTCCGGACTGACCTTCCTGGAGATGTTTCCCGGAATTGAGTCGAGGGAAGCAGCAGCTGAATCGACAGCCCAGCGCGGAAGATCCTGTCCGTAAGCCTCTCCGCGGCGCACAGTCAGAAAATGTCCTTCGGAGGCAGCCACCACACGAAAGAAATGCGCCGGCTCGTCCGGCACTTCGAATGGCGGCGTGGCCACGGCAAATGCGATGGCCAGCGCTCCGCCGGCGATCGCGACGAAGCGGGCCAACAGAGCTGCACTCCCATCGCTCTCGGGAGGAATGGCGAGCGAAGAAGAAGGCCCGTCGAGGCGGAATCGGCCCGGATCGACGGCGTTGCGGACAAAGAGTGACATCACGCGTCGCGCGCTGCGAGCCGCTTCAAACAGCGACATCTTCGAGCTCCCATACGTTCGCGCTGGCAGCACGATGGGGATCTCGGCGATCGAGAGCCCGTTCGCTTTCAACACGAAGAGACTCTCGAAGAAAAACGAGTAGCCGCGCGATCCGATTCTTTCCCACAGGGGGCGGGGAATCGCTTTGAGGTTGTAGAGGCGGAAGCCGCCTGTAGCGTCCTCATTCATCCTCAGCAGCCCGCGCGTCAGAGCATGCCCCATGGACGTCAGAAAACGGCGCAGCAGATTCCAGCCTGGAAGGCTGCCAGGATTCATGTAACGCGAGCCGACGACGATCTCCGCTTCGTGTTGCCGGTCGAGCAGACGAACGATGTCCGACGGAGAGTGACTGAAGTCGCTGTCCATCGTAATGAGCACGTCGAATCCGTGGTCGTAGCTCCAGGCGATGCCATCGACGTGTGCGCTGCCGATACCGAGCTTTCCGCTGCGATGGACCACGTGCAGTCGCCGGTCGCGCCGGGCGATCTCCTCCAGGAGTTGGCCGGTTCCATCGGGGGAGTTGTCGTCGACGAACAGGATGTCGACATCCAGACCGAGAGCCCGGATCTGCTGATGCATGGCTTCGACGTTTCCGCGCTCGTTGTAGGTCGGGATGAAGACCAGCGTTCTCATGTCGACGGTTGCACCTCTCGCATAGCCGCGCGCCATAGAATGGTGACCATCTCTTCGAACGACACGCTGGGAGACCAGCCGGTCACACGGCGCAGCTTCCCCGCGTCACCCACCAGAGGACGGACCGGCTTGCGCAGCATCTCCCTTTTCTCTTCGACATGGCCTTCCAGCGTCAGACCGGCGAGGCCGAACACGATTCCGACGAAGTCGTGGACCGAGTGCGATTCACCGGTGGCCACCACGAAATCGCCGGCCTGCTTCTCGCGGCAGATCCGTACCATGGCGTCGACGAAGTCAGGGGCATAACCCCAGTCGACACGTGCCGACAGGTCACCCAGCAGCAATCGCTCGGATCTCTTCTGCAGAATGTCGAGGGTGCCGCGGATGATCTTCTGTGAAACGAACTCGCGTCTGCGCAGGGGCGATTCGTGGTTGAAGAGAATGGCTGCCGCGGCGAAGAGTCCCAGCTCGTCACGGTACTGACGACAACAATGAATCCCGGCAGTTTTGGTGATGCCGTATGCCGCGGATGGGTTCAGAGGAGTCGACTCGTCCAGAAAAGCCGCCGTTGCTCTCCCGAATACATGGGAAGAGCCGGCGTAAATCAGCCTCGTATCGCGAGATCTCAGACGGATCGCTTCGAGGAAGTTGAGGAGCCCGGTGACGTGTGTGGCGAAGCTCCTGTCGTAAAGGACCAGCGGATCCGGCTGCTCTTCCTCGGCCGCGTGATGGTAGGAGGCCAGGTAGTAGATTTCCGCCGGTTGCAGACGGCCGACGAGCTCGAACACCGTGCGGCGGTCGGCGATGCCGGCCGGCAGGAGGTCGGGCGGGTCGGTGGTGGTTCGTCCGATGCCGATGACTCGATAACCCTCCTGTTCCAGACGCCAGGTCATCAGCGACCCATCCTGCCCGCGGTTGCCGACGACGATGGCCGTCTTCATGAACTGATCAGCTGGATCGAGGGCAGCGGAAAGAGGAGCGAACCTCCGGCGCGGATGAACGAGGCCTCCTTCCTGACGATGAACTCGCGGAAGTGCCACGGAAAGACCACCAGAACATCCGGCTGCAGACGCATGGCGTCGGCTTCCGAAACGATCGGGATGAGGGTGCCGGGGGTGAAGGATCCGAACTTGTCCGGATTGACGTCTCCGATGACCGGCAGCTGATCCGGCGTGAGGCCGCAGTACTGAAGGATGACATTTCCCTTTGTCGACGCTCCGTAGCCGACCGCCCGCTTACCCGTTGTGGCCCAGTCGCCGAAGAGTGCGCGGAGGCCGGTGCGGTGCTCCTCGACCTGTTTTCGGAATCGGGTATAGGTGTCCAGTCGGTCGGTTCCAGTGCGATCCTCGTCTTCCAGCATCCGATCGATGCTTTCGGTCGCTTCGACCCGCTTCGACTCCTGCCGCGCTACGGTTATGGCGAAGCTGCCGCCGTTCACTGCGTTGGTGACGAGGTCGACGATCTTGAAACCGGAGCGGTCGGTCATCCACTTGATCTGCCGCAATGCGTAGTACTGCAGGTGCTCGTGACAGACGGTGTCGTAGGCGTTGGCCGCGAGCATGAGCGGCAGATAGCTTTGCTCGAAGTGCCAGAGCCCTTCGTCATCGAGGATTCGATTGACCTCGCTCATGAAGGCCATCGGATCGCGAAGGTCGTAGAACATGGCGATGGACGTTACGATCCGGGCGCGCTTCCCGGGAAAGGAATCGATGATTGCGTCGGCCGAGAAAAAGTCCTCGATGACCTCGATGTCCGGCCGGTAAAACGAGCGGAATTTCTTCGCTGTCGGATCGATCCCCACCAGCGTGGCTCCGGCCGGCTGGTAACGTGAAAGGAGAGTGCCATCGTTGCTTCCGATGTCGACGATGAGGTCGTCCTTGCCCAGGGTGACGCTCTCTGCAAGCTTCGCGGCAGTCTGGCCCAGGTGGGCCACCATGGCTGGGTTGAGTGATGATCGATACCCGTAGTTGTCACCGTAGAGATCCGATGATGAGTAGGCGTGACGGAGTTGGATCAAACCGCAGGAGTCTGTGGTCGCTCCGTCACACTTGACGAGCTCGAGCGGCCCGCGACCGACAGGCTGCTCGCGGCTTCTTGGAAAGACGCCGGTGAGAGCCTGGACGCCGAGGTCGAGCACAGGGACGAGATCCTCGTTGCTGCAGATGCTGCACCGGGTGATCTGTTCGAACACCGGCCCATTCTAAATAGTAGAAACGGAACTTTCGCGACATTTCACCGAGGTGGCGCCGGCGAAACCGCTGCGGTTGACCGGCGGTTCGGTCGCAGATGTTCCGAAATGTTCCTCAGCAGAATGCTCCATCCATAGCCCGCTGTCAGTGCCGCGGGTGGCAGGGCGACGAGAACGTAGCGGGGATAGGGAAGAGGCAGCCATGCGGTCAGCACGATCAGAATCACGACAGACCAGGTCACAACGATCGCGGCCTGCCGGTCGAACCGCCGCGTCGCGGCTGGGATGGCAACGGCCAGAGCGAGACCGAAGAACATCATGACGCCGGACCAGTCGCCGAACAGATATTCCGCGACGAATCGCGGCTTCTCGATCCCGCGAAGAGGGGTTTGGGCGCTTTCTTCGCGTTCAAGAAGGAAGGAGAGGTCGGCAAATTGAAGTCGATAGCGGTCGAGAATACGTGCCGGGAGGGCCTGTGTCGCGCGGAAGGAGGGTGGAACTGCGGATGGTGACGGATTCGACCAGTAGTAGGGATTGAGAGCGGTCGCGACCAGAAGACAGGCTATGCCTGCCAGGCAGCTGAGAACTACGGCGCGTCGAAGCCGGCCGCGGCAAAGGGCGTCGACCATTGCCACGGCGATGATGCCCGCGAGCGCTATCAACCCGGTAACCCGCACCTGTGCGGCGACGCCTGCCAGCGCTCCTGCCAGCACCATGTGCCAGCTAGCAGAGGGCCAGGACGCCTTCGGCAGGCCGATGAGCGCCAGCAAAGTCAGCAGCACTGAGAATGTCAGAAGCGGATCGAAGACTGCCGTCGCCGCGAACGCCTGAGCCATGAAGCTCGTACCGAACAGGATGGTGGCCACCAGGCCGGCCGTCCAGCCGCCTGCAGAACAGCCGATGAGGAAGATCGCCGCCGCAGTCGCCGCGCTGAGGACCGCAGTGAGGAGTCGGACAGGGACGAGCATTTCTTTGTACGCGGGAATCGCCCATGAGGGTGGGTAACGCTGACCGTTATTGACCTGCTCGGCGACGGCCAGGTCGTGCGGCAACTCCAGGCCTGCGGCACGGATCGCCAGGCCGAAGAGGTATTTTCCAAATGGCGGATTCGCTCGCTCTACCCGGCTGCGGAACCAGTCAGCGTTGCTGAAATCGCCCCGCTCGGCGAGACGGAGGTAGTAGCTCTCGCTGAGCTTGTGGGCCTCGTCGATCCGGAAGTCGCCCCGCTGGCGCCCGGTAGCAAGGATGACGAAAAGAGAGAGCGCGAAGACAGCAACCGCCGCGGCGAAGCGGGTTCGAAGGCGGAGCCTGCCGGCAGAGGAGGACGGCTGGTTCGATTCGATCACGAGAAGTGAGATATTATGAGGGAGTCTGAGCCGCCGCGGGATGCCGCTGCGGGCCGGAATAATCAGTGGACATAGACAGTTAGCAACCGCTCCAAGGCTTGACAAAGCCACGGCCCCGCCAGTAGAGTGCGCGGGCTTCCCTCCACGGAGTAAATTCCGAAGCAGTAGTGTCTCTAAGAGGAACAGGAATGCCAACAATCAGTCAGCTCGTCAGCCAGGGCCGCGCGAAACTGGCCTACAAGACCAAGTCGCCCGCCCTTCAGTCGAGCCCGCAGAAGCGCGGCGTCTGTACCCGCGTTTACACATCGACTCCCAAGAAGCCGAACTCGGCGCTCCGCAAGGTGGCCCGGGTGCGACTGACCAACGGAATCGAGGTCACGACCTATATCCCCGGAGTCGGTCACAACCTGCAGGAGCACTCGATCGTGCTGATTCGCGGGGGACGCGTAAAGGATCTTCCGGGTGTCCGATATCACGTCATTCGGGGCACGCTCGATACGGTCGGCGTCGCCAAGCGTAAGCAGGGTCGCTCGAAGTACGGGGCGAAGCGCCCGAAAGCATAGTTAATTGGCGGCGCTCTTCAGCGCGCCTGATTCGAGGAAACCAGCATCCATGCCGAGACGTCGAGAAGTTCCGAAACGCGAGATCCTGCCGGATCCTGTTTACAACAGTCAGTTGATCACCAAGTTCATCAATTCGCTGATGATCCAGGGAAAGAAGTCGGTCGCCGAGGGTGTCTTCTACGGAGCCCTCAAGAAGGTGGAAGACCGTTCCAAGGACGATCCGCTCAAGCTGTTCAAGAAAGCCATTGATAATGTAAAGCCGGCGCTCGAGGTCAAGAGCCGTCGCGTCGGCGGATCGAACTACCAGGTGCCCATCGAGGTTCGGCCTTCGCGCCGTACCGCCCTGGCCATCCGATGGCTGATCAGCTACGCCGCTTCTCGCGGCGAGAAGACGATGCAGGATAAGCTCGCCGGCGAGATCCTCGACGCGGCGAACAATCGCGGCAACGCGATCAAGAAGCGCGAGGACACGCATAAGATGGCGGAAGCGAACAAGGCGTTCGCGCATTACCGCTGGTAGTCTGTTTACGGCTGCGGAGCCCTCGGGCTGGCGCGGTGCAGTCAGGTTGGGTGGGAGTCTTGGATGTCCCTGAGGAATTGAGGGCGGTGGAATTCTCAATTCACCATTGAACATTCAACATTCTGCATCTGGAAGTTCCACGAAGTTGATCCCCCCGTAGCTCCGTCTCGACCGGATAACACAGAAGGGTGTTTGTTCTGAGGTTCCGGACCGAGCAACGGGAAACACGATTGGTCAATCCCTTGAGGCACCTCTGTCGGGGTGTCTCCTGAATCATGAGCGCGGACGCTGTCTGTCTGCGCCGGCGTTGGCTCCCCGAGGCAGGTCGCCCCGAGGTCCAGGCGATAGGAAACAATCTCATGGCACGTCAAACACCTCTGGAAAAAACGCGGAACATCGGAATCATGGCTCACATCGACGCCGGTAAGACGACGACGACCGAGCGCATCCTCTATTACACCGGGATCACCCACAAGATCGGCGAGGTGCACGAGGGCACTGCGACCATGGACTGGATGGTCCAGGAGCAGGAGCGCGGAATCACCATCACCTCGGCGGCCACGACAGCGTTCTGGGGCGACATCCGTGTGAACATCATCGATACGCCGGGACACGTCGACTTCACAGCCGAGGTGGAGCGCTCGCTGCGCGTTCTGGATGGTGCTGTTGGCGTCTTCTGCGCCGTCGGTGGCGTCGAGCCGCAGTCCGAGACGGTCTGGCGCCAGGCCGACAAGTATGGCGTCCCGCGCATCGCCTTCGTCAACAAGATGGACCGGGTCGGAGCGAACTTCG
>JADGNX010000156.1 GCA_017883265.1 Thermoanaerobaculia bacterium | reverse complement strand
CCAAGAAGGTCCGCAACCCGGCAAAGCTCCTCAAGCTGCAGGACATGGTCGAAGCGGTGGTCGCGGACGTGAACGTGCAGAACCGCCGCATCTCACTCTCGCTCAAGCAGCTCGAGCAGAATCCCTGGGCCACCATCGCCGAGCGCTATCCGGCCGGTACGATCATCACCGGCAAGGTCCGCAACCTGACCGACTTCGGAGCGTTTGTGGAGATCGAAGAGGGAATCGACGGTCTGATCCACATCTCCGACATGTCGTGGAACCGCCGGCTCAAACACCCGAGTGAAGTGCTGAAGAAGGGCGACACGGTCACGGCGAAGATCGTCAGTATCGATGCCGAGAATCAGCGCCTCTCGCTCTCCATCAAGGACTTTGTCCCCAACGAGTGGGATACCTTTGCCAAGAGTCACCAGGTCGGCGACGAGGTGGTGGGAACGGTAGGCAAGATCACAGACTTCGGCATGTTCGTCCGCATCGGCGAAGGAGTGGAGGGACTGGCCCACGTCTCGGAGATCGGCCGCGAAGGAAAGGTGAAGCTCGACAAGATCTACAGCGTCGACGATCCGGTTCGAGCCCGCATCATCAAGATCGACTGGGCGGATAAGAAGATCGGACTATCGCTTCGCGACGTCACGCCTCTGACCGAGGAAGAGATCGCACAGCAGGTGGCGGCATCGGCCGAGCCCGAAGATGTGACTGCCCTGGCGCAGGGAGGCCGGACGGCTGACGACGCCAGCGCCCATGTCGAGGAGCCGGCGAATGCCGCGTTGGAGCACGAAGAGGCCGGCGCATCCGCTCCCGAGGACGATCCTGATTCGGGGAGTTGACGCCCGACCGCCGATGAGCAGCGACTTCCAGACACCGTCCGATTCCATACGGCCGCCGATCGACGCACAACCGCCCTCGAGCGGGCCCGTCGAGCCGTCGTCCGCACGGAAGTCACGTGCCGGGCTCCTCTTCTGGGGAATCATCAGCGGCTGTCTCGTCGGTCTGATCGGACTGACCGTACTCATGGCCGTTCTCGGATCTGTGACCGGCAGCACGCGCGGCGCCGATTGGACCTTCGTCCCCGGCTCGCGCATCGCCGTCGTACCCATCGAGGGTGAGATCCTCGACGCGCGCGATACCATCGAGGCCATTCACCGCTACGAGAGAAACCCGGCGGTCAAGGCCATCGTCATCCGCATCAACAGTCCCGGCGGAGCGGTCGCCCCCTCCCAGGAGATCTACGAAGAGATCCGTAAGGTCCGCCAGCGGAGCGGCAAACGGTTCGTCGCTTCGATGGACAGCGTGGCAGCCTCCGGCGGCTACTACATCGCCGCGGCCTGTGACCAGATCGTGGCCAACCCGGGCACCATCACCGGCTCCATCGGCGTCATCATGCAGTGGATGAACGTCGAGGATCTGGTTCGCTGGGCCAAGCTCCGGCCCGAGACCATCACAGCGGGAGTCATGAAGGACGCCGGCTCACCGTATCGAGAGCTCTCTCCATCGGAGCGCGCCTATTTCCAGACCATAGCAGAGCAGTTGCATGGCCAGTTCATCCGCGCCGTGACAGCAGGACGATCCGGACGGATCAGCCAGGCCGAGGTGACGCGCATCGCCGATGGTCGGGTGTTTACAGGAGAGGAAGCGAAGAGGCTCAAGCTGGTCGACTCGCTCGGCAATCTCGATGACGCGGTCAAGATCGCTTCCGGACTGGCCGGATTGAGTCACGTTCCATCTACAATTTATCCGCGCCGGCGAGGGGCGGGACTCCTCGATCTGCTGACCCACTCGGAGGATACCCAGTCGGCTTTGCAGCGCATCTTCGAGAGGGGAAAAGCACGGTTCATGTATCGCTGGTAGTGGTGGTGCGGGAGGGGCAATCCGCCCCTCGACGACGGAGGTGAGCTTGGACTCGGAAATCGAATTCGAACTGAACGACGGCAAGGCGGGTGTCATGACCAAGGCCGAGCTTGTCGACGAGGTGGCGCGTGTGGTCCAGTTGACGAAAAAGCAGGCCGAGACGATCGTGAATATCGTCTTCGACTCCATCGTCGATTCTCTGCGCGCCGGACAGAAGATCGAGCTGCGCGGCTTCGGTAGTTTCCGCCTGCGCAACAGAAAGTCGCGCACCGGACGCAATCCGAAAACGGGCGAGAAGGTGGATGTCCCGTCGAAGAAGATCCCCTACTTCAAGCCTGGGAAAGAGCTCAAGGAATTGATCAACCGCGCTGCCGTTCCAATCGAGCAGCCCGATCAGAACGTCCCGCCGGAACCGGCCGCCGAGTAAGGCCGTTTGGATATTCTCTTTACACCCTGGAGGTTCTCGTACTTGACCTCGCCGAAACGCGAGCTGTCGTGCATCTTTTGCCTGGCGGCGTCGTCGACCGACCGAAAAACGACGCTGACCCTGTTCCGCGGGACCGACTCGCTCGTCATGCTCAATCGCTACCCCTACACCAACGGCCATCTGATGGTCGCTCCGATCGCCCACGAGGCCCGGCTTTTCGACAGTGCCAATGATTCGCTGGTCAGCCTGATCCGGATGACGGCCGAAGCGCAGCGCATCCTCTCAGACGTTTACCAGCCGGCAGGATTCAACGTCGGCATGAACTTCGGAGAGGTGGCCGGCGCCGGTGTGGCCGATCACTATCACATGCACGTGGTCCCGCGGTGGGGCGGCGATTCGAACTTCATGACCGTTACCGCGCGCACGCGCCTGGTTCCCGAGGATCTCGAAGTGACGTTCGAGAAGCTCCTGCCGCATTTCGACAAACTGGAAGGATTGAACCGATCACAATGACCAGACGCACCATAGTCGCCATGATCCTGGCGCTGCTGATCCCGGGAGGCGGCCACTATTATCTGGGCCGTCGGGCCCGGGCTGCGGCGTTCTTCGTAATCGTGATGTTCCTCTTCCTATCCGGCATCTGGCTGCATGGCCGCCTCTATGTGCCTCAAGGTGGCGGCCTCCTCGGATTGCTGGCCACCATCGGATCGATGGGAGTCGGCCTGGCCTACTTCATCGGCCTTCAGGCCGGAGCTCATGGTGACATTACGACCATTACCTTCGAGCATGGAACGGCCTTCATGCTGACGGCCGGTCTGATGAATCTGCTGCTGATCCTCGATTCCTTCGACATCGCGGAGAATCGTAAGCAATGACGTTCTTCCGCAACCACATCGTCCTCATGTTTCTTTATGCCGTGGCCACAGCTGCCTTCTTCGCGCTCCTCTGGAAAGATGAGAAGCGCGAGCAGATCAGGCTGTTCGTTCTCATCTTCTGCTCGCTCTTCTTCGGTGGGATCGCACTGGCCTGGCTGATGTATCCGTTCCCGTTGCATTAAAGGTCGTTTCGTATGAAGCTCGCCGTGGTGGCAGGGGAGGCCTCCGGAGACCTGCACGCCTCTGAGGTCATTCGAGAGCTGAAACAGCTGGATCCTTCTCTGACCACGTTCGGCATCGGCGGCGATCTGCTGGCGGCAGAGGGGACGGAGATCCTTCACCACGCCCGTGAAATGGGCATCGTCGGACTCTTCAACGTCCTCCGGCACCTGCGCATGTTCCGGCGGATCTTCGACCAGTTGATGGAGCGCATCGCCCGGGAGCGGCCCGACGCCGTTCTCCTCGTCGACTATCCCGACTTCAATCTCCGCGCAGCAAAAGCATGCAAGCGCCTCGGCTTGCGCGTCATCTATTACATCTCGCCGCAGGTCTGGGCCTGGCGCAAGGGGAGGGTCCGGCACATCGCCCGGTATGTCGACGAGATGATCGTCATTTTTCCATTCGAGGAGACGTTCTACCGCGAGCGCGGAGTCGCCGTCACCTATGTCGGCCATCCTCTGGTGGAGGAGCTGGCATCCATTCCGATACGGAGGGAAAGCGCTCCCCGAGCCCGCATCCGCATCGCCCTCATGCCGGGGAGCCGGCGGATGGAGGTTGCCTCGCTTCTGGGCCCGATGCTCGATGCGGTTTCCGAGATCGCGGAGTCCAGGCCGGTGGAGGTGGTCCTGATCCAGGCACCTACGATCGACAGGCAGCAGATCGACGCCCTTCTCAGGGTTGCACGCACAACCAGGGAGAGAGTACCGGACATCGAGATCGTGGCCGAGCGGCGAAGCGAAGCGCTCGCGGCCGCCGATCTCGCGCTCTCCTCGTCCGGAACGGCGACGCTGGAAGCGGCCGTGCTCAACGTGCCGGTGATCGTGATGTATCGGCTCAGCCCGGCCACGCACTGGCTGGCGCGCCGCCTGGTGAAGCTTCCCCATTTCAGCCTGGTAAACATCGTCGCCGGACGCGAGGTGGTCCCTGAGCTTCTGCAGGAGGCGGTGAATGGCAAGGCTATCGCCGCGGCTGCCCGGAGACTCCTGGAACCGGCGACGTATCTCCGCACCAGAGAGGAACTGACCCGAGTCCGTGGACTCCTGGGCCAGCCGGGCGCCAGTCTCCGCGCCGCGCAGAAAATCGCTACACTAGTGCGGGCGTCTCAAACGGGAGCGGATCAGTGAGTGGCCGTACGCAGCCCGAAAGGGCGGCGTGACACGGCCGATGCTCCCCATCCGATCATGAACGTTCTGGCCCGACTCTATCGCTATTTGCGCCGCTATCGGGGCTGGGCTCTGACTGCGCTGGCCAGCATGGTCATCTTCGCTGCGACCCAGACGCTCCTGATCGCGCTAATCCGGCCACTTTTCGACGAGGTCCTCTCACCGCCGCGGGCGGCTGGGGCAGGGGCACCTGCCGGTGCCCCGGGCTCGCTAACCTCCAGCGATCAGACGCGCGACCGCATCATCTCGTCGGTCCTCAACCGCGACAGACCGGTGGGGCATCGGGGCTGGCTGGTGAATGCGTACGACAGCGCCGTAGGCGGAACCGCGCGCTGGTGGAACGCCAACCCCGCCGAGCGCTGGCGCAAGGTGGTCGGGGTGCTGCTGGTCGTTCTGGTCCTTCGCGCGTTGACATCGTTCTTCTCCGAGTATGCGTTTCAGAAAGTAGGGCTGTCCACGGTGCGCGACCTGCGCAACGAGCTCTACGAGGCCATCATCAATCAGAGCCATCGCTTTTTCGCGCAACGCTCGACCGGCGAAATGGTGAGCCGGCTGGTGTCCGACGCCGACGCCATCCAGGCCGCCGTTTCCACGCGCATGGGCGATCTGTTTCAGGAGTCCATCACCCTGGTTGGCCTGATCCTGTTCGTGTTTCTGTCGAACACCCAGCTGGCCTTCATCAGCCTGGTGGTCGCTCCGGTGATCATCATCCCCGTCATGCACTTCGGAAAGAAGCTGCGCGGAACGACGCACCGCTCCCAGGAGCGGATGGCCGACATCGCCACGCTGCTGGAGGAGACCATCCGCGGCGTGCGCATCGTGAAGGCATTCACCATGGAGCAGTTCGAGATCGTCCGGTTTCACGAGGCCACCAGGCGTCACCTCGGCGAGAATCTCAAGGCTCAGAGAATTCAGGCCCTGACGTCGCCAGTCATGGAGTTGATAGCCGGGGCCTGCATGGTGATGCTCTTCCTGTACGCGCGCGTGCGCATCCAGGCCGGCACGCTGACGAACGGCCAGTTTCTCAGTTTTCTCTTCGCCCTGGCCTCTATGTATGCCCCGATCAAGAAACTGAACAAGGTCAACCTTTCGGTGAACACGGCGCTGTCGGCTTCAGAGCGCGTCTTCCGGATGCTGGACATCGACAATGACGTGAAGGGACGGCCGGACGCCATCCGGCTCAGCTCCGTCGGCAGCGGCATCCAGTACGAGAAGGTCAGCTTCACGTACGGCAACGACCTGGTTCTCCGCGGTGTCGAGCTTTCGATCGCACCCGGTGAGATCGTGGCCCTGGTAGGCGGCAGCGGCGCGGGTAAATCGACTCTGGTGAATCTCCTGCCGCGCTTTTACGACGTCACGCAGGGACGGATCACGATCGACGGCCACGATGTCCGCGATCTGACCCTCTCATCGCTTCGCGGCATCATGGGATTCGTGACTCAGGAAGTGATCCTCTTCAACGATACCGTGTGCAACAACATCGCCTACGGACGAACCAACGTCGACCAGCAGCTGGTCATTGAGGCCGCACGCGCGGCCAATGCGCATGAGTTCATCACCGCCCTGCCGCAGGGGTACGACACGTTGATCGGAGAGTCGGGAGTTCTGCTCTCGGGTGGCCAGCGCCAGCGTCTGGCCATCGCCCGCGCTCTCTTCAAGGACCCTCCGATCCTCATCCTGGATGAAGCGACCTCGGCTCTCGACACGGAGTCGGAGCGCCTGGTGCAGCAGGCTCTCATGAATCTGATGCAGGGGCGGACCACGATGGTCATCGCACATCGTCTGTCGACCATCCGCAGTGCCGACAAGATCGTCGTTCTGGATGCCGGCGCCATCGTGGAGGCAGGGTCCCACGACGTGCTGCTGGCGCGACGGGGCGTCTATCGGAAGCTTTACGATCTTCAGTTTCTCGAAGACGAGAGGCCGACTGGAGCTCTGGCCTGAAACGGGACTGGCGGGCCCTCCTCGTGTCGCCTCTGGCGGCTGCTTTCATGCGGCTCCTTCACGCCACGCTTCGCATCCGTCACGTCAATTCCGGGCCGATCGATGCGCTCGGGGCCTCGGGTAAGCACTACATCATCACCTTCTGGCACTTCCACATCCTGATGATGCTATTCGCCCGATACCGGCGTCCGATCATGGTCATGAGCTCTCGTCACCGCGACGGAGAGCTGATGGTCTACACCTATCGCCGGTTCGGCGTGGACGCCGCGCGCGGCTCCAGCTCGAGGGGGGCCACCGGCGCGCTGCGCGAGTTCATCCGGGCGGCCCAACGCGGATCGAATCTCGTCTTCACTCCGGATGGACCGAAGGGACCGCCGCGGGTGGCCAAGAGCGGCGTGGTCATGGCGGCACAGGCCACCGGCAATCCCATCGTGCCGATCGCCTTCATCGCCCGGAAGAAGAAGAGCCTGCGATCGTGGGACTCGTTCCAGATTCCCCTGCCGTTCAGCCGGGCTCTCTTCGTTTACGGCGATCCGATCGAGGTTCCCCGCAGGATGAGCGTCGACGAGGTCGAGCATTTCCGGCTGCGAGTGGAGGACTCCCTGAACGCGCTGGTCGAAAAGGGTGAGCGCGACTTCGAGATTCTCTGGAAAGATAACGGATAGTTGACAATGGACAATTTGAGCCCCGAACGAGTTGACCGGCAGTGCTTCACCCATTGTCAAATGTCCGTTGTCAACTATCCGTTGGCCTTAGAAGGGTGATGCCATGCGATTCGCTGTGGTGGGAGTTGGTGGGGTCGGTGGATACTTTGGTGGCCGGCTGGCCAGGGGGGGCGCAGAGGTTGCCTTCATCGCACGCGGAGCGACGCTCCAGGCCCTGCGCAACCGCGGTCTGCGAGTCGACAGCATCCAGGGCGATTTCGTCCTCGAGCGCGTCCTTGCCACAGACGATCCCTCGGACGTCGGTGTGGTGGATGTGGTCCTCGTAGCGGTCAAGGCCTGGCAGATTGCGGGTGCCGCGGCCGGGCTCGGCCCGCTCATCGGACCGTCGACGGCGGTCATTCCGTTGGAGAACGGACTGGAAGCGCCCGACATCCTGGCCTCCGTTCTGGGGCGCCAGCATGTGCTCGGTGGTCTCTGCGGAATCCTCAGCTTCATCGAGGGTCCTGGACACATTCGCCACGCCGGAATCGATCCTTTCATCATGATGGGCGAGCTGGATGGCGTCAGGACTCCTCGAGTCGACTCGATCGCTGCGGCCATGAAAGCGGCAGGTGTCGACGCGCAGATCGCGCCGGACATCAACCGGTCGATGTGGACCAAGTTCCTCTTCATCGCTCCGATGAGCGGGGTGGGGGCGGTGACCCGTGTTCCGGTCGGAGTCTGGCGCTCGATGCCCGAATCCCGCCGCGTAGCTCTCGATGCATTGCATGAGATCGAGGCCATCGCCGTGGCCCGAGGAGTCTCGCTCGCTCCCGATGCCATCGAGAGGACCATGGAACGCTATGACGGTTTGCCGGCGGGCTCGACCTCATCGCTGCAGCGGGACGTGATGACCGGCAAGCCCTCGGAGCTGGAGGCGCAGATCGGCGCGGTGGTCCGGTTGGGGCGGGATGCCGGTATTGCTACTCCCGTCCACGATCTGCTCTACGCCGCCCTCCTTCCGGCGGAGCGAATCGCGCGCGGAGAGACGGCTCAGTCGTAGACACGGATTCACTCGGCTGTAGCACAGA
>JADGNX010000155.1 GCA_017883265.1 Thermoanaerobaculia bacterium | reverse complement strand
GAGATCACTGCGCGCCTCGCCGGGAAGTTTGCACAAGTATCTTTCACTGGCGTTGATCTCGATGAGCAGCATCTGGCGAGGGCGCGGGAGCGATGCCGGGACTTCGGATCGCGCGTCCGCTTTCAACACGGCGACGCTCTGGCCCTGCCGTTTCCCGAGGCCCAATTCGACCTCGTGGCCTGCCGCCACCTCCTGCAGGCGGTGCCCGACGCCGGTCGGGTCCTCGCTGAGATCCGCCGCGTTCTCCGCCCAGGCGGCCGGATGCACCTGATTGCCGAAGACTATGGAATGCTCCTCTGCCATCCGACAGAGCTCGGATCCGACGGTTTCTGGCAGCGCTTTCCTTCGCGCTTCGGTGCGGCTGTTGGTTGCGACATGCATGTGGGGCGGAAAACCTACACGCTGCTGTACGACCTCGGCATGGCCGAGATCGCCGTCGACTATGTCGTGGTCGATACGCTGCGTGTGGCGCGCGATACCTTCGCCCGGATCTGGGAGGCATGGCGCGACGGATACACCGAGTCACTCGTCGAGCACAGCGGCGCCTCCCGCGGGGAGATCGAACAGCGCTGGCGGGAGATGATCGACTGCGCGCGCGACCCGCGGGGCTACGCGCTGTGGCAGGTGCCGGTATGGACCGCGGTGAGGCCTGGGGAGTGATGTAGGCCGACGTCATGAGCGCACCAAGTTGCGGCACAAAACGCAGTCACGAGAGGTTCAGGGGCGAGTACTATTCAATCCAAGTGACTTCGGCTCCGAGCGGAAGCGCCTCATCGATCTTATCAACCGTTTCGCGCAGCGGGGACCGGCTGAGACGGGGAAAGCGACGCATGCTTTTTTCGGGAGGCCAGTGGCGACGAGTGGGGTCAGTTGATGTACAAGCACATCGATCATCACCTGCAGCAGTTCGGGCTGTAGGTTCCACACGAACTCGACAGCATGACGGAGGCCCACCTTGGCGAAGTATCAAGTTGACGTGAAGGGACCGGGGGACGATCGCGTGGCCTTCATCAAGGCCCTTCGAACAGTCGGCGGGATCTCACTGAAGCGTGCGACCGAGATCGCAGCGCACTTCGACCGCTTCAGGAACAGTACTCTGGTCGCCGGTATCACGCAGCGCACCGCCGACCACATCGCCAAGGCTCTCAGCCTTACCGGGGCTACCGTTGTCGTGCGGGAGTCCGCCGTAAGCACTCCCATGATGTGCGTTCCTGAAGCCGATCAGCGATACAAATGGAGCGGTTTGCGGACCCTTGTAAAGACTCGTTAGTTCAGCCGGCGCGTAGCATGGCGGCGGAGGATTTCTCCATGAGCGATCCCTTAGCGACTTACCTTCAGGACCACCTGGCCGGCGCCATGGCGGGGATCGAGATCCTTGAAGCCCTACGCGATCAGCACGCTGGCGAACCGCTCGGGAGTTTTGCCACGGAGATGCTGGCGTCGCAATACGAGCGGGTGGAGGAGCGAAGGCTTTTGGCGGCGCGAGCGGCTCTGTCGAAACCTCAGTCCTAACGCGCGATCATCCAGGATTTTGGCGGCGCGCCGCCCGCCCCGGCGGCCGAAGCGACCGCCGCTCCACTCGACGGATCGCGCGTCCGCTTTCAACACGGCGACGCTCTGGCCCTGCCGTTTCCCGAGGCCCAATTCGACCTCGTGGTCTGCCGGCATCTCCTGCAGGCCGTGCCCGACGCCGGCCGCGTGCTCGCAGAAATGCTCCGCGTCCTGCGCCCCGGCGGCCGTATGCACCTCATCGCCGAGGATTACGGGATGCTCCTCTGCCATCCGACGGGGCTCGACTCGGACGGCTTCTGGCAGGTCGTTCCCTTACGATTCGGCGCCGCTGTAGGTTGCGATATGCACATCGGCCGCAAGACCTTCACCCTCCTCCACGACCTCGGCATGGCCGACATCGCCGTCGACTACGTCGTCCTCGATACGCTGCGCGTCGCCCGCGACACGTTCGCCCGCATCTGGGAAGCCTGGCGCGACGGCTACACCGACTCCCTCGCCGAGCACAACGTCCTCCCACGAGAAGAGCTCGACCAGCGGAGCTTCTGTCAATGCCCGAAACCTTGCGCTCCTCCAACTCGAGCCGGGCAGTGCGATACCATTCTGCGAGCAATCACAAAGATCTGGAGGGAGCCGGCCATGGGATCGCTTTTTGAGCCTGCCGATCGCGCAGCAATTCTCGAACGACTCAATGCCCTTAAGACCGGCGCCAGCCGGCAGTGGGGAAAGATGAATCCCGCTCAGATGTTGGCCCACTGTTGCGCGGCAATCGAGACCTCGACGGGTGACCGGCCGATGAAACAGGCGTTTATCGGCAAGCTCCTCGCGCCCCTCGTTCGCTCGTCGATCCTCGGCGTGAAACCGTTCCGTAAGAACTCCCCGACCGATCCGACGTTCGTGATTCGGGACGAGCGCGATTTCTCCGCGGAGCGGAAACGGCTCATCGACCTCATCAACCGCTTCGCGCAGCGCGGCCCGGCCGAGACCGGAAAAGCGACGCACGCATTCTTCGGCAAGCTCTCCGGCGACGAGTGGGGACGACTGATGTATAAGCACATCGATCATCACCTGCAGCAGTTCGGAGCGTAGTGGCTACTCGGCGACTTCCCCTGAGCGATCCACTGGCGACTTGTGGCGGAGCTGTACAATTCTGACGATTCTCTGCTGGCACGTCGCTTCGCTGCGGAAGAGGTTTTGACAGGAGTGAAAATGGATGAGCCAACGGATTGGTCGGGGCAGAAAAAGCAGCTCTACGTGCTGGCCGTTGTCGTGATTATCATCTTCATCATTTACACAGGCCGTCAGATCTGGCTGAAGGGGCGAAACGCCAGTCCGATTCCCGCTGCCTCGCCGGCGACTGGCACGCGCTGATCAGCTCCTCGATCACTACGTCTTTCATGGAGTGCGGCGGGTTTGGCGAGGCGGCGGCGGGCGGCTGCGCGCCCTTCGAGATTGCTCGCAAAGCGGCGCCGCTCCATGTAGTACGCCTGGGCGAAGCTGGCCCGCATTATCATGAATTGATGGCGGGGCGATTCGATGTGGCCGTGATCGGGGCGGGTGCGAGCGGTGTTCTTCTGGCCGCCCACCTGGCGCGCATCGGCCCCCATCGCCACGTTGCGCTCCTCGATGCCGGCGCCCGTGCGGCTCGCGGTCTCGCTTACGGCACTCCCTACGGCGCCCACCTTCTCAATGTACCGGCCGCGAAGATGAGCGCCTTTGATGACGAGCCCGACCATTTTGTCGCCTGGTTGCAGAGCAGGGATCCTGCTACCAGCGGCAGGACCTACGCAGCGCGGCGCCTGTACGGCGACTACTTGTCGGAGGTGCTGGCGACCGTGATGACCGCAGCGCCCGGCCGGATCAGCAGGATCGCTGGAACTGCAGTTGGCCTCACGCAGGAGTCGAACGATTGGAAGGTGCATCTGCACGATGGCAGGACAGTCGTCGCGAGCACGATCGTTCTGGCGCTCGGCAATCTTCCTCCGGCCGATCCGATCTCCTCCGAGGCAGGCAGAGCGGAGAACTACCTTCGTGATCCATGGGGTCCGGGAGCGGCGCAGGGTCTCGCAAGCGAGGCGCCCGTTCTGATCATAGGTACCGGCCTGACAATGGTCGATCTCGTGCTGGCTCTACGCGCGGAAGGGCATCGCGGGACGATCCACGCGGTCTCGCGGCGCGGACTGCTTCCTCGAGCTCACGCTCCCTATCTGCCGCGCCCTCTAAGCCCGGCGCTCATTGGAGTAGCCGGCGTTTCGCCCCTCGGCGTCATCCGCTCGCTCCGTAGAGAGCTCGCCTCCGCGTCGAGCGAGGGACACGACTGGCGCGCCGTCGTCGATGCCCTTCGCCCGAACACCCAGGCCATCTGGCAGGGCTGGACTCCAGGTCAGCGGGCGTCGTTCCTCAGGCATGCGCGTCCTTTCTGGGAGATTCATCGCCACCGCCTGGCGCCCGAGGTGGCGACTGAAGTCGATGTCCTCCTCCGAGAGGGCACTCTGATCGTCTATCGCGGGCGCATCGCGTCGATTCGCGACATCCCCGGGGGAGTGAGTGTCGACTGGCATGACGCCTCGGGGTCGCGCTCGGAGCTGCAGGTCGCGCGCGTGATCAATTGCACCGGCCCGGAGGGGAATTACGCCGCCATCGGTCTCCCTCTGGTCGTGCAGATGCGACGCGCCGGCTGGCTCCTGCCGGACGCTCTGGGCCTCGGTGTGGAGACGGACGAGGATGGCCGTCTCGTCCGTTCGGATCGGTCGCCCGTCGCCGGCCTCTTTACCATCGGACCGTTGCGCCGGCCGGCATTGTGGGAATCGACCGCGATCCCCGAGATTCGCACACAGGCCGCCGCGCTCGCGGGATTGCTCACCACGCAGGATGCGGCGAAGGACGACGACGACCTGAGGTCTGGGCTGCGATGACGCCATGCCGCTCGCCTTCCCCCAGGACAAATTTGCGGTCGCCGGGCTGAAGATTTCCGCCCGGAGAATCTGGAAGCGTTATCGAGGGCCCGTCGGTAATGGAACCCCTCAAGACACAGGCGGCCGGGAAGCGCGATTCCCTGGTAGGCGGGTCAAAGCCGCTGAACCGCCGGGAGCGCGCCGCCGGTGCGGTACGATATCGAGCTGCGGACTGGCGCCATCGAGCGCGAGGTCCGTCAGGTGGCTCAAACATGCGCAGGTTGTCGATCTTCTCACTTCTCCTCGTGGTCAGCTGCGCAACGCAGCAGCCCTCGGGGGCTCCAACCCCACAGCCCGCCACGACGGCACCTCAGGCCGAAGTTGTTGCCCCAAAGGCGCCGGCGCCTGAGGAGGGGTTGCGCCCGAACGAGAACTTGATCTTCGGCCATGGCTACAAGTTCGCTCTCGTCACGCCGACGGGATTGATCTCGGACGGCGAGCTCGCGAGGAACCTCCGCATCGGCGCCCTTTTTTATCCCCCCGGGAGCAGCTGGAATGACGCTCTTGCGCTCACCGCGCGGGTGGTTGAGAAGACGGCCACTGCAGGCCTGGCGGAGATCGTGGCTCAGGATGAGGCACAGTACAAGGAAGCCACCCCGGCCGTAGAGATCAGCGAGCAGCCGTCGATCCCGTTGTCGTCGGGAGCGTCTGCCAGAGTCCGATCCTTCCGCGATGAGCCGCATAGTCTGAACGAGGCCGTTGCCTATATCGATCAGTCGAAGACGGTCGCGCTGGTGGTCCTGCGGGCCAACAGCGGCGAAGAATTCAAGAAAGGCTGGCCCCTTTTCGATGCTCTGGTCCGCTCGTATCGAAACCTCGAAGTCCCGGCCGGCGGCGGTGGTGCTGACTGAATTGGCGGAGGCAGGCTGCGCCAATTAGCGGAGTGGTCGTGCGTGGAGCGCGAGGTCGACATCCGGCTGGTCCGTGCGAACGCTGGCAACACATGACCGTAATCAGCCAGCGCGTGTACTGCCGGAGTGGAGAGTGCACTGGCTGCAGCGCCGTCAGTGCGCTACCATTGAAGCGCGCTCGGCTTTCGAAGCGGATTACCGCAACGGATGCGCGATGAAGCAACGATACGGTGAATCGATCGCATGCCGATCGACGACCGAGGAGGAATCATCATGGCTAAGGGAAACAACGCCCAGAAGAAGGAAACCAAGAAGCCCAAGAAGGACTCCGCGAAAAACGGCAAGAAGAAGTAGCCGACCCTCGGTGCGCTTCCGGAAGCCGGCCTCATTGTCGGCTTCCGACGAGCGTGAATTGTTTCCTTCGCCGTGCCGCGGGGGCGGCGAGGTCGCGGCCGGCAGTCTGCTGCCATTCCAGCGAGCGTCTGACGAATCCGATCGATCGACCCCCCGAAGGTCTCGATTCAGGAGTCGTTTGCCAAGCCTCCTCTTCGATGATCGGAGCGATGATGAAACCAACTCCTCCCGGATGGCCTCGGATCTCGTCAGCGGTTTACTACGACGATCCCCTCGCTGCGGTCGACTGGCTCTGCAAGGCTTTCGGCTTCGTGATACAGCAGAAGATCATCGAGGGAGGGAAGCTCGCACATTCCGAGCTCAAATACGCTGAGGGGCTGATCATGGTTAGCGACGCGAAGAGGGTCAGTCGCGGCGAGCCCTCATATCGGAGCAGCCCGCGCTCAGTCGGCGGCGCCAATACACAGAACATGATGCTCTACGTCGACGACGTGGAAGCCCATTACCAGCAGGCGCGAGCAGCGGGCGCAACGATGATCACCGAGCCCGCTACGACGGATTACGGACCGGATTACTGGTCCGATCGTGGTTACGAAGCGGAAGACCTCGAAGGACATCACTGGTGGTTCATTCAGCGCATGCGCAATCCGCCGTCGAAGTCATCGGCCCACTAGTCGCAACCACCCGTACATGCGCGAAGCTTGCCGAGGAGAGCGGTGATGTCGAACGGTTTCCGGATTTTTGAGTAGATCACAGGGCTCTGCAGGTCCTGGATCGTGCTCTCGGCTGCTGCCGACATGATGATCACACACCGCGGAAAGGAGTCCTTCTCCTCGAGCGTCGCGATGACCTGAAAGCCGTTCACGCCTGGCATCATCAGATCGAGAATGATGGCGTCATACGACGACTTTCCGATGGCGGTCAGACCGAGAGCGCCGTCAGCGGCTTCGTCAACCTCGTATCCTCCGCGGCTCAGGACGGCTCGAAGGAGTCCGCGGATGCCTGGATCGTCGTCGACTATCAGAACTCGCCTTGTGATCAATGGTGTGCAGCCTCGTGGGCGACATCCTATCTCAGCCCCGGCGTTTGAGCCCGGAATGAGGTGGGTTCTCGTCTCCCATCGTTTCAGGATCTCTGCCGGACACCGGCAATCTCGCGTCCCGTATCATCCACCTGTTGCAAACCACTGCCGGAGAAGCCCGCGCTTTGCCTCAATCCTGCTGACCCTCGTTGAACTATCCCACTGAGCGGGCCGGCGTTACCGATCGCCGAGGTTCGCGGTGTCACCGATCGACAGTCCAATCTCGCGCGCGTGTCCGGGCGGCAGTTCGAGAACGGCTCGTGCCGAACGCGGGCCTCTGAAGACGCGCCAGGGCCTGGCGCCCTCGACGATTTCCACGACTTTGTGGGCGCTGTCGAGGAATACGACATCGATGGCGCTCTGCATGAACCATGTGTGAATGGCCCGGCAGCGAGGAATGAAGAGGAAGAGGTCGGAGTGCGCCCGTTTGCCGA
The DNA here is from genome assembly GCA_017883265.1 of Thermoanaerobaculia bacterium. Lineage (GTDB taxonomy): Bacteria > Acidobacteriota > Thermoanaerobaculia > Gp7-AA8 > Gp7-AA8 > JADGNX01. Next base: position 1,036 of record JADGNX010000155.1, on the reverse strand, counting down.
GGAGACCGACGATCTGGCGAGCGATTGATGATGCCACCGGAACGCGCCGGAGATCGTGAGAGCGCATCCGCGAGACTATAACGCCGATGCTGGCGGCGGCCCGCTGACCTTCCAACGCGGCATCTATCCGTCGATAGCCGCGCTCAAAGTCTGCGTGGTCCCTCCCTGTACAATCTGGGCCGGGGGATTTCATGCGCATTCGGATTCAATTCCTGGCCGCTCTCCTACTCTGTCTCCTGCCCGCCATGTCCACTGCGGACGTGGCACGCCTTACGTCGTCCGGATTCCTGATCAAACACGAGATCGAGGTGGCGGCGGCGCCGGCGAAGGTCTTTGACTCATTGGTCAAACAGGTAGGCTCGTGGTGGAACCCCGAGCATACCTATTCCGGGGCGGCGAAGAATCTGTCCATCGAGGCGCGCCCCGGAGGCTGCTTCTGCGAGAGACTGAGGAATGGTGGCGGCGTCGAGCACATGCGAATCGTCTTTGTCGCTCCCGACGAGATGATCCGGATGACCGGAGCCCTCGGACCCCTTCAGGGCTCCGGGGTCGCCGGTAGCCTGACGTGGACGCTGACAGGCACCGCGAGCGGCTCGAAGATCCTTCTGACCTACAGCGCCGGTGGCTTTATGGAAGGTGGATTCGAGCCGATCGCGCCAGCGGCGGACGCCATGCTCGGGCAGCAGTTACATCGGCTCAAGATTTTCGTCGAGACCGGGAGTCCGACGCCTGCACCTCGATAGGAAACCGGACGCTGATCGCGCTGGACCGATCTCCGGCGACGCTGTCAATCTGATCGAGCAGCAAGGATGCTCCGCAATCGCCGGAGGTACAATTTCGCACGATCCGTTGTCCGTCTCATTCCTGCCAGGAGGTTCGAATGCGCTCATTCAGCGAGCGGTTTCTGGTGATCTACTCCGGCGTTCTGACTGTGGCGCTGGCCTCGATGCTCCTGCTGGGAATGGGTCCTTCCGCGAGGAGGAGCTCATTTGCCGAGCTCTCCGTGCAACGCATCAATGTCGTCGAGCCAGACGGA
>JADGNX010000023.1 GCA_017883265.1 Thermoanaerobaculia bacterium | reverse complement strand
AAAGACATTCGGGGTGATGAGCGGAAGAAGCCATTCGTAACTCAATCCATGGTTTGCCGGGTTCGCTGCGGACAGCTGCATGGCCTGATAGCGCGGCGTAACGTGCAGGATCGCCAGCGTGGGGTACCAGAAGAACGCGGTGAGCATCATCGCGAATACGAATGCTGATGCGATCAGTGTGAGCCGTCGAATACCACCAGCCCACGAAAAGGCCGCTGTCGCGCATCCGTGAATCGCAAAGACAACAGTGACCATCCATACCCAGAGCGCGGACTCCGGATGACCACCTAGAACTGTCAGGCTCAAGCCGAGTATCAGCAGGGCGTATGCGGCGCTCGACGCCTTTCGAACGATCTCCTGTACGCCGACCAGGCAGATGGGCAACATCATCGTGCTGAGCCCGAGCGGAAAGAGCAGCCATACGACGTGGAATGAGGAAAACGTGTACGCCACCGCACCGAAGATCGCTGCATTCGAACTGATCTCCCAGTTCCGGAGGAGTAGGAAGGCAAAGAACGCCACCGTGAAGAGTCGCAGCGCTGCGGTCAGCGTGAAGGCCTTGCCTGACGTCAGGAGCAGCCCAAGAAGAGTGAAAGGGTGGTAGATCGCCGTCTGCTGGTTTGCCAGCAGCGGTGCTCCGCTGGCCGAGTACCGGTTCCAGAGAGGCACATGGCCGGCGCGAACGGCATCGCCAGCAATGCGGGTCCACGGTGCAATCTGGGTAAAGATGATCCCGGTGTTGGCTTTCACCGGAGGTCGTCCTGTCGCCTGCCACGGGTAAGCCACGAATGCCAGATTGCCCGGCAGATCAACGCGCGAAGTGAAGAGTGTCGAGCCCAGATAGGCCGCGCAGATGCTCCACAGCAGGAGGGCGACCGGAAGAGGAACCGGCGTGAACAAGCGGTTCCAGAGGAGCACGATGACCGTGCTCGCTCCAGCAAAGAGCATGAGAGTCAGCAACAAGACGCGAGCCTCGCGCTATGGAGGATTTCGCTCGGAGCCTGTTACCCGTCCCGCCTTGAGCATGAACAGCCGAAGCAGGTCGAGCGCCGACTGCGTGGAGAACCACTTGAAGCGGATCCGTCCCATCGGCCAGAAGAGCTTTCGGTGTTCGATGGTCCGGCTGTCGGCTACGGCGATGTGCACCGTTCCGACCGGCTTGGCTTCGGATCCTCCACCGGGCCCGGCGATACCCGTGATTCCCACTCCGTAGGTGGTCTTGAAGCGGCGGCGAATTCCTTTGGCCAGATCGCGCGCCACTTCCTCCGACACTTCGCCATGTTCCTGGATCAGCTGCGGATCGACCCCGGCCAGGAACATCTTGGAGTCGGCCGTGTAGCAGACCGCGCCTCCGAGAAAGTACGCCGAGCTTCCGGCGATGTCGGTGATCCGAGACGCCAGGAGGCCGCCGGTGCATGACTCTGCCGTGGAGACGGTAGCCGAACGCTCGATGAGCATCTTTCCGATCACCGCCTCCAGCGTGTCGTCGTCGAATCCGAACAGGCGGTCGCCGAAGATCTCGGCCAGCTCCAGCTCTCGTCTGGCGATCTCCGCGCGCGCCGCCACTTCCTCGCCGTCAGCCTGAAGATGAAGCTCGATCTGCCCTTGTGAGGCGAGAATCGTGAGCGGCTCTTTATGGGCGACATAGTAAGGCGCGAGTTTTTCCTCTACCGCAGATTCGCCCAACCCGGCGATCTTCAATACGCGCCTGTATCGCGACAAACGGCTGACCTCGGCCAGCCACGGCTCCAGATACTCGCGAACCATCCCCTCCATTTCGTGCGGAACGCCCGGAAACACGAAGACGTGTTTTTCCGCCCGCCCGTCGGCGGCGGAAGCGGCCGCCGCTGCACTGGACAGGGCTGATTGTCCCGGGTTTTCCGCCTCTTCCAGAACGAGCTGAAGATGGAATCCGGGAGCGGTGCCGCGCCTGTTCGGCAGCATGGTCTGGCCGGCAAAGACGTTGGCCTGGCGCTCGTTCACTTTCGGCATCTTCATGCCACGACTGGCGAAGCGCTCCTCGAGGTGCTCGATGATCGAGCGGTCCACTTCGAGCTTCAGTCCGAAAGCCTCGGCCAGAGCTTCACGCGTCATGTCGTCTTCGGTCGGCCCGAGGCCGCCTGTAACGATGAGAAGACCGGCGGAACGGGCAGCGAACCGCAGCTCGGCCACCAGGTCCGACTGGCGATCGCCGATCACGCTCTTGCGATCGAGTGCCACCGCATACTTCTCGAGCGCGGCGGCGATGGAGAGCGAGTTCGTGTCGACCCGCTGGGTGCCGAGCATCTCGGAGCCGACTGCGATGATGGCTGCATTCATGGCCGTCATAATATGTAGCACAGACACTTCTGTCTGTGCGGATGTGGCAGTAACAGCGCTGCACGTGGCACACAGGCAAGAGTGTCTGTGCTACACAGACAAGAGTGTCTGTGCTTGTTTGTGCTACAGAGTCTGTGCTACATCGGAATCACGAAGTGATGCGGTCGCCGGCCAGCTCTTCCTTCTCTTTGGACAGCACTTCCCATTTGCCGTAGAGCAGGTCGACCATGGCCTTGAGCTCGACGTTCTGGGTCTGGATCTTGCGCGAGCGATCGCCGTCGCTGTAGATCTCCTGGGAGCAGAGGAGCAGATCGTTCCGCTCCCGCTCGCTCTCGGCCGAGGCGATGCGGCCCTCGAGCGCGGCGATCTCTTCCTCGATCTTGCGGATCCGTTTGTCGCGCTGCTTCTGCTCGGCACGGGCCTCGGGAGTGAGGGCGGCGGGCTTCGGCTTCTGGACGCGGCCCAGCGTGGCCTCGCGCGCCGGTTGGGCCGCCCCGCCCTTCGGCAGCTTGCTGCCTGTTGCGGCCTCCCCCGGCTTCTTCATACGTTTCGGCGCCAGACCCGCCTCTTCGGCTTTGAACCGCTCGACCAGATCGGTGTAGTTCCCTGCGTAGATCTCTCCTGCTCCATCCTCGACCAGGAGAATGTTCTCGGCCACGCGGTCGATGAAATAGCGATCGTGGGAGACGACGATGAGGGCGCCGGTAAACTGCTCGAGCGCCTCTTCCAGCGCTTCGCGGGTGTAAACATCGAGGTGATTGGTGGGCTCGTCGAGCAGCATCAGATTGCCGCCGCGATACATGATCTTGGCCAGAGCCAGGCGTCCCTTCTCGCCACCGGAGAGCGCGCTGGTCTTCTTGTTGACGTCGTCTCCGAAAAACGAGAATCGCGCCAGATAGCTTCGAACCGCTTCTTCGGTCTGGCCGTGGTCGAGATTCCAGACCTCATCGATGACCTGCCCGTTCGGATCGAGGTCGCCGAGGGTCTGATCGTAATAGCCGACCTGGACGTTGTGTCCAAAGGAGAGCGAGCCGCTCAGTGGCTCGAGACGGCCGGCGAAGGTCTTGAGCAGCGTCGATTTGCCCGAGCCGTTCGGGCCCATGATGGCGTAACGCTCCCCCCGCCGCACCGTAATAGCGAGGTCCGAGACGACCACTTTTTCGCCGTAGCCGGCCGACAGCCGATCGGCGGTCAGGGCGATGGCGCCCGATCGCGGACCGGCATCGAGCGCGAAGCGGGCCAGTGTTTCATCCGTCTCCGGCCGATCGAACTCGTCGAGCTTCGCCAGCATGGTCCGCCTCGACTTGGCCTGCTTCGTCTTCTGCCCCGCGAGGTTGCGCCGGATGAAGTCCTGGGTCTTCTCGATGTACTCCTGCTGCCGATCGTAATCGACCTGAGCCTTCTCCATCCGCTCGTTGCGCAGCTCGAGAAAGCGTTCGTAGTTTCCCTTGTACTCGATCAGCCTGCCGTGAGCGAGCTCGATGATCTTCGTCACCGTCCGGTTGAGGAAAGTGCGGTCGTGTGAGATGAGGAGATAGCTGCCAGCGAAGGACTGGAGGAACTCTTCGAGGAACTCGATTCCCTTGAGATCGAGGTGGTTGGTCGGCTCGTCGAGAAGCAGGAGGTCGGTCCTGGTGAGGAGCACCCGTGCCAGCATGGCGCGATTCTGCTGGCCGCCGCTGAACTCGAGGATGGGGCGATCCCAGTCGGACTTGTCGAAACCGATTCCCATCAGTACGCGTTCGACTTCCGAATGAAGGGTGTAGCCGTCGGCGTGCTCGAAGTCGTGCTGCAGCTCGGCGTACTTGGTGAGGAGCTTCTGATGCTCGGCCGCCGGCTTTGTGGAGTCGGCCAGATCGTGCTCAATGGCTCGCATCTTCCGTTCGATGGTCAGAACGTCGGCGAACGCCGTCTCCACATAGTCGAAGAGCGACATCCCGGGCTCGGCGTCGAGGTGCTGGCCGACGTGCCCGACCGAAAGGCCCGACTGGCGAACGATCGTCCCCTTGTCAGGCTCCTCGCTCCTCAGCAGGAGCTTGAAGAGGGTCGTCTTGCCGGCGCCATTGCGGCCGACCAGGCCGACGTGCTCGCCTGGGTTGTGCTGCCAGGTGGCCCCGCGCAGGACGTCGTGCGGGCCATACGATTTTTCAATGTCATCGAAGCGATAGAGCATGAGTCCGTTGGAAACGGATGGAAGGGCGATTGTGTTCCGCGTTACCCTTATGGCCATGCGCCTCGCTGTCAACATCGACCACATCGCCACCATCCGGCAGGCTCGCAAGACGGATGAGCCTGACCCGGTAGCCGCGGCCGTCCTCTGCGAGCTGGCCGGCGCCCAGGGCATCACCGTGCATCTTCGCGGCGACCGGCGTCACATGCAGGATCGGGATATCGAAGTGCTGCAGAAGACCGTCGGCACGCACCTGAACGTGGAGATGGCCGCCACCAGCGAGATGATCCGGATCGCTCAGACCATCAAGCCGTACCGCGTCACACTGGTGCCGGAGCGAACTGATGAGGTGACGACCGAGGGGGGGCTGGACGTCGTGCTGCATTCAGGAAATCTGGAGCGGGCGGTCCGTCAGCTCCTCGATTCGCGCATCGACGTCTCGATCTTCGTCGACCCGGACATCGAGCAGATCCGGCACTGCAGCAAGATCCGGGCTCCCCGCGTAGAGCTCAACACCGGAAAATATTCGGACACGTGGAAGGACGGCGACTGGCCTGCCGAGTTGGAGAAGATCAGGGTGGCGGCGCGCGCGGCCCACAAGATGGGGTTGACGGTCTTCGCCGGTCATGGCCTCACCTACAGGAACGTCGACGGCATAGCCGGAGTGGCCGAGATCGAAGAGCTCAACATCGGTCACTCGATCATCGCACGGGCCTCGCTCGTCGGCCTGGAGGCGGCGGTTCGCGAGATGATCGCTCTGCTTCGATCGCCGCGGAGACTGCCGGGTCGGTAAGGGACTTACGCGTCTATCGTCTCAGCTCCGCCAGTCCGCGCCGGATCTGCGCGCGGATCTCGGGTGACGGGCGGGCCGAGAACTGTTCGCGCTCGTAAAGCATGGCAAGAGTCTCGAGACGCTCCGCCTCCAGGGGCGCATGCCGCCGCAACGCCTGCAGCGCTTCGCCGATCGTCATCGCCGGCGTCATCGTGATACCGGCCCGAGCGAAGCAGGCCTCGAAATCGACGAACAGAGGACGGCGGCGCCGCGAGGCGACGAGAACGGCGAGAGCGGTCAGAAGCCCGATGGCGATGACGATCGCCCGCTGGGCCGCTCCGAATGCCCGCGCGGCCGTGGCAACACCCTGCCGCAGGGAGTCGAGCGATCCGCGGCCGCTCTCCAGGAACTGGATGGCCAGAGCGATCTGATCGCCCAGACCGAAGGTGAGGATGTAGCGGTCCCAGAAATAGTTCATCGAATCCGACAGGGCGCCGGCGTAGAGGCTCAAGAGACCATCGGAGGTATTGCCGGGCCGCAGAGAAGGGGGAGTCGGGTCGAAGGTTCGCCAGACCCCGTGATCGAGCACCTCCACCCAGGCGTGCGCGTCCTGACGGCGCAGAGCGAAATATCCGGTGAGTGGATTGGCCTGACCGCCATAGAAACCGCCGACGATGCGGGCCGGCACATCGAGAGAGGTCATCAGAGCGACCATACCGGCGGCGAAGTATTCGCAGTGACCACGATGCACTTCGAGCAGGAACTGATCGACTGTCATCCCCTTGCGTCCCAGCGTCGCTGGATCCGCCACGTAGGTGAAACGGTCGCGGAGATACGCCTCGATCTTCTGGGCCTGAGGGAGAGGAGCGGTCGATTGCCCGACGATGGAGCGGGCCAGGGCCGCGACCTTCGGCTGCACCGGATATCCGGTCGGATGCGGTTTTTCCGGGCGAAGAGGGATGACGTCGCGGCTCATGTCGACATCCATTGATATGGTGTCGCCTCCGCGAGCAAACAACGTATAGGTATCGCGCCCCGGCCCCTCATACAGATGCGGGATTCCGCGGACGTTGAATGCACCGGCCGGAAGAAAGAGCCGGCCGCCGGCGATCATCTTCTGCTGCACCGTAGTGTATCCGCGCCATCCGACCGGCTGGCCGATCCGGAATCCGTGCGGCGAGGGTTTGACCGCTCGGAGCGGCGATGGAAACTGCTTCCAGCGGTTGTTCTGATAGACCTCGTATACGTACGCTTTGAGCCGGATCGGGGTGAAGAAGGGAACGAACTGGCGCGGCATCCATACCCGCGCCACTACCTGCGAATCGGAAGAGATCGAGCGCTCCTGGTTGAAATCGATCGATTCGCTCAGGCCGGTGCTTGCGTTGTTCAGAGCGCCGGCATAGCCGCGCACGAAGGGGTTTCTGACGCGCGGCAGGATCGGAAACAGAAGAAGAGCTACCGCGGCCGTTCCGCAGACATAGAAGGCCGCGGCACGGCTCGACGGAGGCTCGACATCGGTACGGCCAACCGACTCGGCCGTGATGCGCTCGCTCATGTACATCATCTGGCGGAGGGCCAGGAAGGCGAAGGCCAGCACGAAGAGAAGAATCGAGATGTGAGTGGCGGTAGCGATGCTGGAGACGAAGATGAGGAAGGTGATGAGCAGCCGCTGGCCGCCATTCCGGACACGCTGGGCCTCGATCGGCTGATAAAGCGCGATGAACAGAATGAGGTGAGAGGAGGCGCCGATGAGATTGCGGGACAGCGCAAATGCGTCGACGAAGAAGAAGATGAAGTAGGCGATGGCGAAGACGCTGAGCATCATCGGCGGAACGATCTCCGGCCCGCCGCCACGAGCGACGCGGATCAGGATTGCAGCCATGAGCAGGTGGAACACACCGACCACGAGGGGAGAGATAGCCTGCGTTGCGTATAAGGGCAACGCGGCGAACATCGTCAGGGCCAGGAACTCGATCTCACGCGCTCTTGGATTCATGAGCACCCCTCAACGAGAAGATGACCGCATCGCGATCGGGTAAACCGGCCATGGGCTGCGAAGTCGCTTCAGCCAGCGCCAAAGCCTCGAAAATCGCACGCCGCGCTTCGCCTGCCCTACCGCGTATCGTGACGCCGGGGAGCTTGAGAACTACCTCCAGCTCTCGCTCCAGAGCATCGTGAACATACGTGGCCGCCGAGCTGATGACCGTCTCGAGGGCGTCCGGCACCGCGTCGCCTGGAAGGAAGGGATCGACGTAGACGTAGACGATCCGTCCCGACTCGGCATCGGTCTGCTTGATCACCCACCGTCCGACGCTCGCCGATTTCTTCCAGTGAAGCTGCCGGAGCGAGTCGCCGACCACGTATTCACGGAAGCCGTGCACGTCGCTCCCCGACCCGATTCGATTGCTGGAACTGTTATCGCCCTCGGCGAGGCGAAAGCGGTCGTCAGCCCCGGAGCTCTCCAGAAGGCGGGGATAGACGATGAGTCTTCCGGCCAGACGGAGCTTTCGCTTCTTGAGGAACAGGCCGAAGGGATACCGGGTGTAGAGATCGATCTCCTTGATGTCGACCGCACCGCGGCGTCTGAAGAGAAAGTGTGCCGGCACGAGTTGCTCGATGTTCCGCTCGACGACCGGAAGATAGATCGGCCGGGCCAGCTCCGGCGAGGTCATCACGACATCGCGTACGCGCCAGATCCGCGAGTCATTCTCGACTCGCAACAGACCGCCGGTGGCCACGCCGGCCCACGCCTCCTCCGCGCTCACGAATTCGACCCGGAGATGCTTCAGCCCTCCCTTCGAAGCCACCCCCGAGAGCAGCAGGCAGCCGAGCATGAAGGAGAGTCCGATGTAGATCGAGTTGTTGCCGGTATTGATGGCGGCGAAGCCCAGGACGGTCGTGAAGATGAGGTATCCGGCGCCGATGCGCGTGATGCGCACTACGCCGTCGAACTCGAACCGCCGTGGATCGCTGCTCACCGAAGGCCTCAGCGGGGAACGGGAAGCTCACCCAGGATGCGCTCGATGAAACGCGCCTCAGGCGCGAAATCGCCTCGCATGACGCGATGATCCTTGACCAGAATGCGATGTGAAAGCACCGGTCCGGCCAGCCGTTTGATGTCCTCGGGAATGACGAAGTCGCGCCCGTGCACCATGGCCAGGGCCCTGCAGGCCCGGAAGTACGTCAGAGCGCCGCGGGTGGAGACGCCGAGTGCGACGTCCGGGTGCGTGCGCGTGGTGTGGACGATGGTCATGATGTAGTCGAGGAGCGCGTCACTCACATGAATGGTTCCAACCTCGTCCTGCAACGTGCGGATCTCGCTCTCCGACAACACCGGCTCGAGATGCTCCAGCGCTTCCTGGGCCCCGCCCGCCCGCAACAGCTTCTTCTCATCGATCGAGTTCGGGTAGCCGATGGTCAGCTTCATCAGGAAACGGTCGAGTTGTGACTCCGGCAGCGGATAGGTTCCGATGTGCTCGACCGGGTTCTGCGTGGCGATGACCAGAAATGGATCCGGCAGAGGCAGGCGCCGCTTCTCGACCGAGATCATCCCTTCGCTCATGGCCTCGAGGAGGGCCGACTGCGATTTCGGAGTAGCCCGGTTGATCTCGTCCGCCAGCAGCACATTGGTGAAGATCGGTCCTGAGACGAACTCGAATTCCTGGTGATCCTGATTGAAGATCGTGACCCCGACGATGTCGGAGGGAAGAAGGTCGCTGGTGAACTGAATGCGATGAAACGAGAGGGAAAGCGAACGCGCCAGCGCATGGGCCAGTGTCGTCTTGCCGACACCCGGAACGTCCTCGAGCAGGATGTGTCCGCGGGCCAGGAGCGACGCGATGGCCAGCTGAACGACTTCAGCCTTGCCGCGGATCACCCGCTCCACGTTCGCCTGAAGGGCGGCAATTCGCTCGAAAGAGGAAGAGGACGAGGTTGTGCGGATGGCTTCGGTTGTCATTTTCGAGATCACAGGCATTTCGCTAAAAATTCGTGGCAAATGGGCCATCATGCAGCCCCTTCAATACGTTCGGCGGACGGCGCTGGCTTCATTCGTATAACCGCGCTCATGGTCCCGCACTTCCGACGGCACTAGAGGTCTCGAAGTTACTCACACTCCGTGCCCACAGGCGCAGGAGTAGAACGGCGGTCGCTTCGGCCGCCGGCGGGCGGGTGGCGCACGCCGGTGATCCGCGCGCGAGCTCCGGGAGCGGGCCCCGCTCCTACCCTGAACCACCCCGCTACAGCTTCTTGTACTCCGGACCGCCTCCGCCCTCGGGGGGAACCCAGGTGATGACCTGGTAGGGATCCATGATGTCGCAGGTCTTGCAGTGGAAACAGTTCGTGAAATTGAGGAACGGCACCTTACCGCGGCCATCCGCCGTCGGCTGAGGCTCATACACATTCGCCGGGCAGAAATGGAGACAGGGGTTTCCATACTCCACGGTACAGCGCGTGATGCAGATCTCCGTATCGGCAATCAGCAGATGCGCCGGCTGATTCTCCTCGTGCACCACGCCGCCGTAATAGACGTCGCTCACTTTGTCGAACGTGTAGCTGTTGTCGAATTTCATCTTCTCAGGCGGATGCGGATGTTCGCTCCCGAAGAAACGCTGGATCCGCTCCATCCGCTCATGGCCGCTATGACCCTCGAGGCGGTCGACCAGACCGAAGCCACGTCCACGGGCGACGGTCCCGATGCCGGCGTTTAATAGACCGGCCAGACCGCCGTACTCGAAGGCCTGATGGAAATTTCGCTGCCCGAAGAGCTCATCCCTGGCCCAGGAGCTCTCGAAGCGCGTTTCATAGCTGGAGAGGCGCGAGGATGAGAAGTCCGTCGCCATGAGAGCGTCGAAGGCTGTCTCTGCAGCCATGATCCCCGACTTGATGGCCAGATGGATTCCCTTGAGACGGGCGCCGTTCAGAAAGCCGGCGGAGTCGCCGGTGATCAGGAAGCCCTCTCCGTACATGCGCGGCATCGAGTAGTAGCCGCCTTCCGGAATGGCCTTCGCTCCGGCAGCGATCATCTTTCCCCCTTCGAGAATCTTCCGGATGGAAGGATGCAGCTTGTACCGCTGAAACTCCTGGTGCGGGTCGAGGGTCGGGTTCCGGTAGTCGAGACCGACAACCAGGCCGATATCGACGATACCGTCCTTCATCCCGTAGATGAAACCGCCTCCGAACGTCTCGAGCCCCAGCGGCCATCCGAGGGTGTGAATGACGGTGCCGGCGGGGAAGCGGTCCGCTGGAAGCTGCCAGAGCTCCTTGATGCCAACCGAATAGACCTGGGGGTTCTTTCCAGCATACAGATCAAACTGCGCGGCCAACTGCTTGGTCAGAGTTCCGCGCGGCCCTTCTGCCAGGATCACGAGCTTGGCGCGAACATCGACACCCGGCTCGTAGTTCGGCTTGGGCTGGCCGAGCTTGTCGATCCCCTTGTCACCGGTCCGGACCCCGACGACGCGCCCCTCCTCGATCAGAACACGCGTCGCCGGAAACTCCGGGAAGATATCGACACCGGCCTCAGCGACGATGGGAGCCATCCAACGGACCATCTCGCCCATGGAGATGACATAGTTGCCGTGATTCTGCAGCGGAGGCGGCAGGATCGGAGCCGAGATCTTCCCCTTCTCGAACAGGGTCCAGAAGCCGTCGTCACCGACGGGCGCCTCGACCGGACAGCCGCGCTCGAGCCAGTCGGGCATCAGTTCCGCGATGCCCCTCGGGTCCATGACTGCGCCCGACAGAGCATGCGAGCCAACCTCTCGCCCCTTCTCCAGAACGGCGATCGACACTCCCTCGAGCTTTCGCTCCGGGGCGGTCTCGTTATGCTCTTTGACGCGCTGCGCCAGATGATACGCAGCAGCAAGACCGGCAGGACCGGCGCCGACGATCACCACATCGACGTCGAGCGTCTCCCGCTCTACTCCCGGCAACTCTGCCATCGAACGCTCCTCGTTACGAACCTGCGGCCGCATTGTAACTGCATGCGTGTATTCTCAAGGCCGCCCGGCGCCCGGCGCCCGGCGGCCGAAGCGGCCGCCGCCCCACGGGTGCGCGTCTCATGCACCCACCCACCGCCGCTCGGCTACAATCCGTGTCCTAGCAAAGAATGAGGAGTCGCGAATGACCGATCAGAAGAAGAACGACATTGCGTTCGATGCATTGCTCACCGAGGAACGCGAATTCCCTCCATCGTCCAGCTTCACGGCCAAAGCCAACATCAGCGACGACTCGATCTACGAGATCGCGCGGAAGGATCCGGAAGGCTATTGGGCTTCCTGGGCCGAGCAGCTGGATTGGGAGACTCCATGGACAAAAATCCTGGAGTGGGATCCCCCCCATGCGAAATGGTTTGTCGGCGGGCGCCTCAACGCCTCCTACAACTGTCTCGACCGGCATCTGGACAAGAACGGGGAGAAGACGGCCATCATCTGGGAAGGGGAGCCCGGCGACACGCGCCGTTACACATACCGGGAGCTCCACGCCGAGGTCTCCCGTTTCGCCAACGGCCTGAAGAAGCTCGGCGTTGAGCTGGGCGACCGTGTAGCCATCTACCTCCCTCTGATTCCCGAGGCGGTGATCGCCATGCTGGCCTGCGCGCGGATCGGGGCCGTGCACTCGGTAGTCTTCGGAGGCTTCTCCGCCGAGTCCCTACGCGATCGCATTCAGGATGCCGAAGCCAAGATCCTGATCACCGCCACGAGCGGCTACCGGCGTGGCAATCCGGTGCCGCTCAAGAAGGTCGGGGACGCTGCCGTCGAAGAATGCCCTTCGATCACGAACGTCGTCGTGGTCATGCGCCGCGCGGCGGCCGAGGAGGCGGAAGAGACCATCAACATGCATCCCGGCAGAGACGTCTGGTATCACGATGTCATCCGATCGGCCGAAGAGCACTGCCCCCCCACCTGGGTCGATTCCGAGCAGATGCTCTACACGCTCTACACCTCCGGAACGACCGGAAAGCCGAAGGGGATCATCCACACCACGGGCGGCTACCTGACCGGCTGTTACGCCACGACCAAATGGGTCTTCGACCTCAAGCCTGACGACATCTTCTGGTGCACTGCCGACATCGGCTGGGTCACTGGACACTCTTATGTCGTGTACGGTCCTCTCGCCAATTGCGCGACGGTGCTGATCTACGAAGGCGCTCCCGACTGGCCGAAAAAGGATCGCATGTGGGAATTGGTCGAAAAGTATGGCGTGACGATCTTTTACACCGCGCCGACGGCCATCCGGGCGTTCATGAAATGGGGACATCACCTTCCTGACGGCCATAAGCTAGACTCGCTGCGCCTTCTCGGTTCCGTCGGGGAGCCGATCAATCCGGAAGCGTGGATCTGGTATCACAAGTACATCGGCGGCGAGCGCTGCCCCATCGTCGACACCTGGTGGCAGACCGAGACCGGAGCCATCATGATCACCCCGCTCCCGGGCATCGTAGCCACCAGGCCCGGATCGGCCACCCGCCCTTTCCCCGGCATCGAAGCGGAAATTCTCAACGACGCCGGAGAGCGAACCCCTGTCGGCGGCGGCTATCTCGCGCTGACCCGGCCGTGGCCATCGATGCTGCGCGGAATCTATCGCGACCCGGAGCGATACGAGGCGCAGTACTGGTCGAAGTGGAAGGGGATTTACTTCACCGGCGATGGGGCCAAGCGGGATGAAAATGGCTACTTCTGGCTCCTCGGCCGGGTCGACGACGTCATCAACGTCGCCGGCCATCGCATCGGAACGATGGAGGTGGAGTCGGCGCTGGTCGATCACCAGTCGGTGGCGGAAGCGGCCGTGGTCGGCATCAGCCACGAGATCAAGGGAACCGCCATCGCAGCGTTCGTCATCATCAAGGAATCGGCCAGAGAAGCGGCACAGAAGGACCCTGTGGCGTTCGAAAACGAGTTGAAGAATCACGTGGCCACCAAGATCGGGGCTATCGCCCGCCCGGAGAAGATCCTCATCACGGCGGACTTACCCAAGACCCGCTCCGGCAAGATCATGCGCAGGCTGCTGCGCGATATCGCCGAGGGTCGCAGGTTGGGCGATGTGACGACCCTCGCCGATCCGACGGTGGTGGCTTCGCTCAAGGAGCGCTACGAAGACGAAGGCTGATCGCGGTCGGGCGGTGCGAAGCCGCCGCGCTTTCACCATTTCGAACGATTGAAGATAGATGCGTAAGACCGTTCTCATCACCGGCGGCTCGCGCGGGATCGGCCGCGTCACCGCCATGCGCCTTCTTCTCGACGGCTACTCCGTCGCTTTCACCTATGCCAATTCCTCTGAAGCCGCCAGCCGCTTCGAGGCCGAAGCGGGCAACCCGCTCCTGGCGGACGGTCCCCGCGTCGCCGCTTTTCAGGGCGACGTGAGAGATCCCGTCAGAAACGAGCAGATCGCCGCGGAGGTGATGGAGCGGTTCGGGAGCATCGACGCCCTCGTCAACAACGCAGGCATCCGCCGCGATGCGCTGATGTACGACATGACGAACGATTCCTGGCGCGAGGTGATGGAGACGAACCTCGACGGCGCCTTCTCCATGACCAGGGCTGCGCTTCCGATGATGATGCGCCAGCGCAGCGGAGCGATCGTGAACGTGGCCTCGCTTTCCGGCCTGCACGGAGTCGTCGGTCAGACGAACTATTCCGCGGCGAAGGGAGGCCTCATCGCCATGACGCGATCGCTGGCTCGCGAGGTCGCACGCAGCGGCATCCGGGTGAATTGCGTCGCGCCCGGCCTCGTGGAAACTGAGATGACCGGCGACCTGAGCGCCGAGGTGAAGAAGGAACTGTTGCGCAGCATCCCGATGCGGCGGACGATCACTCCGGATGAAGTCGCTGCAGCCATCGCCTTCCTGATCTCCGACGACGCCGGCGGAATCACAGGCCAGGTGTTGTGCGTCGACGGCGGCGCAAGCGCATGATAAAGAAGGGTGAAGGGTGATAAACGAAGGGTGAAGAGTGAAGAGTGAAAAAAATCAGCACCGACGGGGTGCTGAACAACTTCAGGTCCGCAGTCAGAAGCGGACTATTCTCACTCTTCACTCTTCACCCTTCACTCTTTCTTCACCCTTCACTCTTCACTCTTCACTCTTCACTCTTTCGTCATGAGGCCCTATTTCTCGGTCGTCATCCCGACTTACAACCGACTGCCGATGCTGGAGCGCGTTCTGGCCGCACTCGACCGGCAGCGAGCCGCTCCGGAGTTCGAAGTCGTGGTCATCAACGACGGATCGACGGACGGTACGGATCAGGCGCTGGAGAGAATCTCGGTGGCCCGGACCTGGAGCTATCCGTGGCGATATGAATCACAGGAGAACTCCGGGCCGGGTCGGGCCCGCAATCGCGGCGTGGAGATGGCGCGAGGAGAGCGCGTCGTCTTCATCGGGGATGACACGGTTCCGGAAGAGGACTTTCTCCTCGAGCACGCACGCGTTCACGCTGGATCGGGCGAGAGCGTGCTGCTCGCCTGTCTCGGCTATACAGGCTGGCCGGCCGCGGGACGGGTCACGCCTTTCATGCACTACATCAATGATTTCGGTCTGCAGTTCGGTTACCGGCTCATCGAGGACGGCGCCATAGTGCCCTTCAATTTCTTCTACACCTCGAACATCTCGCTGAGCCGCCAGCTGCTGGCCGATCACCCATTCGACACCTCCTTCCCTTCAGCGGCCTGGGAAGACATCGAGCTGGCTTACCGGCTCGACAAGATCGGCCTCAAGATCCGCTACAACCGCGCCGCCGTCACCCGGCATCACCACCCGATCACGGTCGATTCATTCGCGCGCCGCCAATACACGGCGGGCCGGTCAGGAGCAATCTTTTCCCGAAAACATCCGGAGCTCTCGCATTTTCTCGGCCTGGCCGAATTGGAGAGTCGGGGTCTCCTCTCCGACCAGGAGCTCGAGCGGATGCGGCGGCGTGCCCGGCGGGGGGAGCGATTTCGCCTGCTCGCTCATAGCGCCACGTTCGAGGCGCTCATGCGGCAGCACTATTTGCGAGGGTTGCGGGATGGAATGCGCGAGCTGGATCAGCCCCACCCGGGATGACTCCTCCACTCCGGCTACAATGCGCCGATGTCCGGATACTTTGTCGCTGTGGAGGGGATCGAAGGCTCAGGCAAGACGACGCAACTTCGCCTCCTCGCAGCGCTGCTGCGCGAAGAGGGAAACCAGATCGTCACCACGAAGGAACCGGGCGGAACCCCTCTGGCCAACCGTATTCGGGCGATTCTCCTCGACCCTCAGGAAGACGGGATGGATCCGCTGACCGAGTTGTTCCTCTATGTCGCCTCGCGCCGTCAGCATGTGGTGGAGATCATTCGCCCCTCGCTCGAGGGGGGGGCCATCGTTCTGTGCGACCGCTATGTCGATGCCACCCTCGCCTACCAGGGCTTCGGCAGGCGGCTCGATCTCGATCGCCTTCGCTCCCTCAACGACTGGGCAACCGATTCGATCCATCCCGATCTGACCCTGATCTACGATCTGCCCGAGGCGGTTGGCCTGGCCCGGGCCCGGAGGCGCAACGACTCATCGGCGCACCTTCAGGGTGAGAGCCGCCTCGAGGGGGAGGACATGCGCTTCCATCGCCGGGTTCGGGAGGGATATCTTGCGCTGGCCGTGGCAGAACCGGCGCGTTACGCAGTAATCGACGCGAGCGGAACGGTCGATGAGGTGTTCGACCTCACCCGGAGCGTGGTCATGAGCCGGTCGATCCAACTGTCCGGCGCGAGCCGCAGGGGCGCATGACGTCCGCTCCCTCTCTCATCCTGGAAACGGCGCGGCGCGGCGATCTTCATCACGCCGTCATCCTGCACGGGCCTTCAGCCGCGGCGTTGCACGAGCTCGGCGTGCGCGTGGCTCAGACGCTCAATTGTCCCAACGGCAGCAACGGAGACGACTGCTCCTCATGCAGCCGCATTGCGCGCGGCATACATCCCGACGTCCATCTCATCGCCGTCGCCTCCGACCGCAAGATGATCAGCGTCGAGCAGATCCGCAATCTTCTGGCCGACGCCTCCCTCCGGCCGTATGAGGGGCGCAACAAGGTCTTCATCATCGACGGGGCCGACAACCTCAGCCCGGGCGGGTCGAATGCTCTGCTCAAGACTCTCGAGGAGCCAACGCGCGATACGCACTTCATTCTGTTGACGCGATCGGCCGATCTCCTCCTGCCGACGATCCGGTCGCGATCGCAATCGATCTATGTCGGCGCTGGCGTGAGAGCCAGCGAGCGGGCCGCCGACGTCGCCCTCGCCGGCGAATCGGAAGAGACCGTGGCGCTTCTCGAGGTCATCGAGCAGAGCCTCACCGATTACGCAGCGGCGGGCGATGCCGGCGCGCTGCTCCGACTCGCTGCCGAGATCGGCCAGAGCGACAGTCCGAAGGATGCCATTGCTCTGCTCGCAGCGGTTCTGGCCGAGGCGGCGGGAGCCGAGGCCGACACCGGCTCGAGACGTCTCAAGGAGATCAAGGCTCGCATTCCGACGTCGGCACTCCTTTCAGCGGGGGATGCCGCCCTCAAGGCGACCCGCTGGTTCGTCGTCAACGCCGATGCCCGTCTCCTGGCGGAACAGGCGTTGGCCAGCCTGGTTCGTTGATCGCACTCCGGGTGGATCGCACCTGCACGCCGCGCTCCGATCGGGACCACGGACATACGCTGGGGAGCTACGCTCCGATCAGGCGAAAAAAACCCCGCCTTTCGGGCGGGGTTTCAAAAGCTTACTGGACGGATGCTGCGGACGTCGCTAAAGAGGGGCTTGTGAGGCAGAAGATTCAAGGAAGCTGTCGAGAGGATTCATGATCGCATGAGGAAGGAGAAACAATAGTGACGCTGAGGTCCGGCCGCCCATCCAGTAAATTCTACTCATGACAATTTCTGCAGTATCTCACAACTTTGTGAAAATTTACACAATCAAAAGGGCGATCTTAAGTGCCTAGTTTAGCTGGCTTTGATCCCGCACGGCTCGTTGACTCAATAAACAAACCGAGTGTTCGGTCAAACAAATTCCTACCGTCGCGGAGCCAGCAATGACGCGTTCGGCCCAAGCGGCCGGTCGAGGCTGATGTGCCCCGCAAGCGTCTCGGCCGGCTCGTCGTTCACTAGAATTCGGACGCGCTTGACCGTCGTAAAGTTACTGGCCACCGTTTGAACGATCGAATACACCGCCAACAGCTCCTCATGGCTTCCGGTCGACCACCCCTGCACGAGTGTCGGCCCACCCAGATCGACAATCGCCGTACCCTCCGGCAGGAGAAACGCTCCACGGAGCACCGTGTCGGCAGGGAGCGAGCGTCCCATGCGCGGGTTTGCTGATCCCTTCAGCAACTCGCCGACGACCGGCCCGATGGCCGCGGCGTCGTTCGCTGGCAGCGAAATGGTGCGAGTCTCGGCGGCCAGCAGCATGTCCGTCGATTGAAAGTAGATCGTGACCGGCCGCCGCACCACGGCGTTGGAAGTCGGAAGAGCAGCCGGTCCGCCTGCGCTCCTCCTGCAGGAGCCGACCCAGGGAGCCATCACCGCCAGGGCAAGAAGGACGACCGCTTCGCGCCGTATGCCGGCCACGGCGACACCGGAAATCACCGCGCTCCCGGCTTTCGCTGGGCGTCCGCATGCGTTGCTGTCGCCGGCATCGAAGAGGGTCCCGTAGTACCCGTGGAAGGGACTGCTGCCGCGGCAGGGGCAGCCAGACCGATACGCGACTCATAATCCGACTTGTAACGCTCCACGGCCCGCTCGAGCGAAGCCACGACGAGATTCTGGAACTCCTCGCTCTCGAAGCGGGCTTCCTCCTCAGGATTAGAGATGAATCCGACCTCCACCAGGGCGGCCGGCATGGTGGCGCCAACGAGTACTTTGAAGGGAGCCTGCTTTACGCCGCGGTTCTGGACGCCGGTGGCATGATTCATCTCCTCCTGCAGAGCCTGCGCGAAGCGACTCGACTCGCTGAGATACTCCTGCTGCGCCAGGTCCCAGAGAATCATCTTCAGGTCGGCCGATGCAGCAGCGGGTGCCGTGGTTTTCCCCTGCGCATTCTCGACCTCGGCTGCTTTACGGGCGATCTCATCCGACGCTTCCAGTGAGAGAAAATAGGTCTCTGACCCGTGGGCCCCACGAACGATCGCCGAGTTGAGATGGATCGAGAGAAACAGATCGGCTTTGTACTGATTGGCGATGGCGGTCCTCTGATCCAGCGGAACCACGGAATCGTCATTGCGCGTCAGGATGACTCGAAGCCCGAGCTTGCTGGACAGAACATCCGACAGCTTCCTGCAGAGAACCAGAGTGGCGTCCTTTTCCATCAGACCCTTCGGTCCGATCGCCCCCACTTCCTTGCCGCCATGTCCGGCGTCGAGAACCACCGTGTGAATTCCGGGAGCGGCTACGGGATGGACGGCAGCAGGCACCGGCAGGGCTCCGGGCGCAAGCGCGGCTGCCTTGCGCAGATCGAGAACGACCCGGAAGGGATTCTCCAGCTGATAGGCGTCGCCGACTACGTCAGACGATTTGAGCTGGACGATGACAGCGCTTTCCTGAAACGAGAGTTTCGAGACGTACGGATCGTCGAAGGTCTGGTCGGCGAACGGCGCCTTCAGGACGGACTTGAAGCGGATGGTGTATGCGGCAGGATCTCTGGTAATGGTGTACTCGGAGGAGGAGGAGAGCGACAGAACGATCTTCGAGGTTCCCTGGACGTTGGTGACGGAGGGCTGAACAGTCACCAGATCGCGCCTGAGCGGATTGATCGTCAGGACGTGAGACGTTTCGTTCCAGGCGACATCCGAGTCCGCGCTCATGCGCAGAAACCCCTGGAAAAACTGCCACGGAACGTAAGGGCGGCCGTCGACCACGACCGGAGCGACCGGCATCTCGACGAGATCCTCCTTGACCACTCCGAACCGGCTGTCCGTTCCGAATACGGCGGTGGTGTTTCGGAGTGTCACCTTGAAGCCGGTGCCGTCGGGCGCAAGCGTCGCACCGAGGGGGGTGAGTACTTCGTCGACCGGGAAATAGGTCTGGCCGCCCTGGTGGACGACCGTCACGGATCGATCGCCGGCGGCCGTTCGGATGGTCGCCTGGGGAGAGGTCTGCGCGAGGACGATCGAGGCGACGGCGAGTACCGCGAAGCCAGCAGCCATCAGTCGATTCATAAGCTCCCCCCGCCCATCGGCCAGAGACGATTATCGCCGGAAAGAGCCCGAGGCGGCAAACGAGGCTGGAATCCCCTGTGAACGGAGTCTGCTGGGTCCGGTCACATCCAGCGCATGGCCCGCAGCAGGCGCACCACCCGCAGGCTCGGAGAGATCCCGTTGGCCCGCAAATCAGTTTGCTCGTGACGCTCGCCGAGAAGGATTTCCCGGGTGCGAAGGCGACCGAGGTCGATGAGCCGCGAGAGGACGCTCCAGCGCCCTTCGGTGAATGGGACGGGAAGGCGGTGTCTCGGCCGGATGACAACCACTCTGGACCTCAGGGCCTCGGGGATCACATGGTCGATATCGCTTCGGTTCTTGTAGATTCCCCCTTCGCTCTCCCCTTTCATGGCCATGAGTACGACGGCATCGCAGCCTTCGGCGAACGCCTTCTCATACGGCGCGTTGTCGGAGATCCCGCCGTCGCCGTACCGTTCCCCGGCGATTCGAGGAGGGTGGGTGTAGAACGGCGGCAGGTAGTTCGTCGCCAGGAGCAGCTCGAAGGCGTCGTCGACCTCGGCGACTGAGAAGATCGCTCCCCGCCGGTCCCGCAGCCGGGTGACCGAAATGAAGAGCGGTAGAGCGTCGGTGCGGCGAAGACGGTCGCCGACAAAGCGGGCGAAGTTGCGCGCATGCATCTCCCGGTAGCGCCACGGAGAGTGATCGGTGAGGAGCTTCCGAAGATCGACTCGCGGCATCCGGAAAAAAGAGCGCCAGTAGTAGCGGCCCCTGGTCTCGATTCGAGCCGCCACTATGGCCGCATTCCACGCCCCGGCTGAGACGCCGATCGCCAGAGCCGGGCGTACGCCGAGCTCGGCGAGGACCTCGATGACACCGAGCTGGAAGGCACAGCGGGAGGATCCACCCGAGAAGACGTAGCCGACCCGTCTGGCGGCACGCAACATCGTTAACTGCTCCGCCGGATCGGGCGACGAGGAAGGTTGCTGGTCCATTTCTTGAGGCAAATCGAAAAACTCCCCTCGGGGCCTGCGCGGCACCCGTTGACTGGAAAGCGATCAGGCTGCAGTCTCCCATCATGAAGCTATTTCTGAATGCCGCCGCGCTTTCCCTCCTGCTCCTCACCTCCTCATGCGGCGACGCTCCGTCGGGAGCGACGCCTCTCAGCAAGGAGCCAGTGAGCGTCCGGGGCTGGATCGCCGATGTCGAAGGCGCCGGTCAGAGCGCGATTCCGCAGGTCGAGGCTGCACGCCGGTTACAACTCTTCCAGCAGACTTATGTAGCGGTCGAGAAGGCACCGTACATCTCCGGCGGGATCGCGGAGAACGGAGCGTTCGTGCTGCTGGACGTCCCGCCGGGTGATGTCAACGTCGTCTTCACAGCGCCCGGCGCTCCAGCGGCACGTCTCGTTCTCCGGAACATCCCGGGGAGCGCCGACGTCGTCATACCAGGCATTCTGCTGCGCCGCGATTCGGTGCAACTGCTGCAGCCACGTCAGATCGTCGTTCGGGTTGCCGACTGGCCTCAGCGGGCACAGCGGACTGCGAACATCGCCGGCGTCGCAGTGCCGATCCGCAGTGTACCCGTGGCTCAGATGGCGGACAGGCGCGACCTCCCGACGCCCCCCTCCTACGCCGGGGGAACCGCTCTTGCCATCGTGAAGTAGCGGCCCCCAAACGAATACAATCGCGAGCATGACAACGCAGCCGCTCCCGGTTCGGCCGGTGACCATCGACGAGATCCGCGTCGCGCGCGAGCGCATCCGCAACACGATTCTGCGCACACCGCTGGTGCGTCTGCGCTATGCCGATACTGGCCCCGCGGTCTACCTGAAGCTGGAGAACCTTCAGCCGATCAACGCCTTCAAGTTGCGAGGAGCTGCCAACGCGGTGGCCATGCTCTCGCCGGCCGATCGCGCTCGCGGGGTCTGGACGATCAGCGCAGGCAACGCCGGTCAGGGCGTGGCCTACGCCGCGCGCGAAGCTGGAATCCCGTGCACGGTCGTGGTCATCGAGACGGCTCCGGAGACGAAGGTCGAGCGAATGCGCGCACTCGGTGCACGGCTGGTCAAGGCACCGTTCGATGCCTGCTGGCAGGCCATGGAAGCGCGTGAATTCCCGGGGGTGGAAGGTGTCTTCGTGCACCCGTTCGACGATCACAATTTCATCGCCGGAAACGCCTCGATCGGCCTGGAGATCGTCGAAGATCTTCCCGACGTGAAATGCGTCATCGCCGCGATCGGAGGAGGAGGGCTCATCACAGGGATCGGATACGCCCTCCGCGCCGTCAAGCCAGGCGTGCGAGTCCTCGGCGCCGAGCCGGAGACGGCTGCTCCCGGCGCCCTCTCATTCGAGAAGAACTCGCCGCAGCAGTTCACCGCCTGGAGCGCCTCATTCGTCGATGGAGCAGGCGGCAAGAGCATCTTTCCGCGGATGTGGGAACGACTGAAGGATGTCGTCGATGGCTCAGTAGTCGTGACCCTCGAGGAGACCCGTCAGGCCATGAGGCTGGTCGCCGAGAAGCTGCGCGTCATCGCCGAAGGGGCCGGGGCTCTCGCCGTGGCGGCGGCGACTTCCGGGAGAGCCGGCGAAGGTCCGATCGTCGCTGTGGTCTCCGGCGGGAACATCGATCTCGCCAAGTTCGCCGAGCTCACCCGGATCTGCCCGAAGGCCTGACGGCCGGGCGGTCAGCCAGCTCGTGCGCGCCACTCCCAAGCACATCGGGAGCCTGTACGACAGGTGGTGCCAGCCACATCACCCCGGCGGCCGAAGCGGCCGCCGCTTCACGAGCTCCGCTTCGTCATGCTGGCACCTGCCGTGAACAGGCTCCGCGTGGGAGAGACTCGATCATGGCGGAACACGACGAAACGGCGGGCAATCAGAATCCGGAAGATTCGGTCGGAACGTCTCCTCACAAGACAACTTTCGCGA
>JADGNX010000022.1 GCA_017883265.1 Thermoanaerobaculia bacterium | reverse complement strand
GCGATCTGCGCGCCCGTGAGATCAGGAGCGATCTTCACGAGGATCGGCTGCCGCTGCGCCGCGGGCGGGAACGAGTCCCTCACCGACCGCATCGCCACGAGGATGGTTGTCAGATGCTCCGGCCTCTGAAGATCGCGGAGGCCGGGCGTATTGGGCGAAGAGAGATTCACGACCACCCCATCAGCCTTCGGCCCGACGATCTCGTAGCAGGCGCAGTACGCCTGCGCAGCCTGGCCCAGTGGAACCTCGCGATTCTTTCCCACATTGACGAACAGGGGCGGTAGATCGTCATCGCCGCTGCGGAGTTGCGCGAGGCGATCGGCGACGACGCGTGCGCCGTCATTGTTGAAGCCGAGGCGATTGACCAGAGCCCGCTCGGCCGGAAAGCGGAAGAGACGGGGTCTCGGATTTCCGGGTTGCGGCTCGAGCGTCACCGTTCCGACCTCGATGAAGCCGAAGCCAAGCGCGCCCAGCAGTCTGACCATCGTGGCGTTCTTGTCGAAGCCGGCGGCAAGGCCGACAGGCGAACGAAAGTGAAGGCCCCAGAGGTCGATCGCACCTGCAGCGGGGGGGCGGCAGACAGCCGCGATCAGATCGACCAGAGGACGAACCGTCTGGACGCGCAGGATTTGTCTTTCCGCGAGCTCATGCGCCGACTCGGCATCGAGCAGGAAGAGGAGCTGACGGAGAGCTCGGTAGATCATTCGGCGAGGAGTACTGCGATCCGCTCGACTCTCGTCCGTGGGGAGACGATCGGAGCCAGCCCGGCGATCCGGCTGCCACGCTCCATGAGCGGCACCGCGCGGTGCAACTCGGGGCCGTGAGTCGAGCCAGTGAGCGCGACCCGGAGAGGCATGAAGAGATCCTTCCCTTTCAGACCAGTGTCGGACTTCATCCTTTCAACGAACTGCTTGAAGGTCTCCTCGTCACCTGGCACCCCGTGCTCGCGGAAGTCAGCGGCGATGGCGGCGATGAGCGGCCTGGCGCGCGGATCGGCCAGCACCGGCTGATTCTTCTGATCCGGGGTGGCCGCCTCCGACACCAACACGGCAGCCTCCGCGTGGAACTCGAACACGAAACGGAGCACCGAGATGAAGTCGTTCAGCCGGTTCACTTTCTTCCTGGCCATCTCCACCAGATCGTCCAGCCAGGCGTCGATCTCCGCACTTCCCTCCCTCACCCAGCCCACCGCGCTGAACCGCGTCAGCAGCATTTCCCGCAGCGACTCCGGCGGCAGCGCGTGAATGTACTGGCCGTTCAGCCATTCGAACTTCTGCGGGTCGAACACCGCCGGCGCCGGATTGACGCTCCGGAGAGAGAAATTCTCGATGGCGTAGACGCGGGTGAAGATCTCGCGCTCGTCGGGTGTCGACCATCCCAGTAACGTCAAGTAGTTGACCATGGCCTCGGAGAGGAAACCTTCCTCTGCATACGCGGAGACGGACGTGGCTCCGTGCCGCTTGGAGAGCTTGGTACGGTCCTGTCCGAGAATCAGGGAGACGTGCGCGAACTCCGGCACGTCCCACGAACGCGCGCGGTAGATCAGCACCTGCCGATGCGTATTCGTCAGATGCTCCTCGGCACGGATGACATGCGTGATGGCCATGTCATGATCATCGACCACGACCGAGAAGTTGTAAGTCGGAAGCCCGTCGGAGCGTACCAGGATGAAGTCTCCGAGAGTCTCCTTCGTCCAGCTCACCTCGCCGCGAATGATGTCGTGGATTGTGACATTGGCGTCGAACGGCGCTCCCGCTTCCTTCGGGATGTGAAAGCGGATGGCGTGCGGCATCGAGGTCGCCAGCTTCGCTGCGATCTGCGCCTCGGAAAGGCGGTAGCAGGTCAGGTCGTAGTGCGGCGCACGTTGCTCCGCCTCGGCCGCCTTCCGCTTCGCCTCCAGTTCCGCCTCGGAGCAGAAGCAGCGATACGCCTGCCCCTGGGCGACCATCTCGCTGGCAACCTCGTCGTACCGCGCTGTCCGCTCCGACTGTCGATAAGGAGCATGCGGCCCGCCGACGTCAGGGCCCTCATCCCACTGAAGTCCGAGCCAGCGCAGGTCGTCGAGCACCATCTGTTCGGACTCGAGCGTCGAACGGGCCTGATCGGTGTCCTCGACCCGCACGATGAACGCGCCGCCATGGTGACGGGCGAAGAGCCAGTTGAAGATGGCGGTCCGGGCTCCGCCGACGTGAAGGTGCCCGGTCGGCGAGGGGGCGAAGCGTACGCGTGGAGTCATGCTGGCGGAAGTCTATCGCGCTGAGAAGCCTTGTGCGCCCGCCGCCCGGGACGCGGTTTCGAAGCGCGGGAAAGATCTTAGGAGGGTGGCCTGTCATCTTAGGGGCAATATACTCAACGCGCCCGATCGTGGGTACGTCCCTCTACAGCTGCTGTTTTCGGCAGTGGTGGTTCGCGGTCTCGTCGACCCATGGGCTCTCTCGGTAACCGACTGAATCGCTTGGAGGCTTCATGCAAATCTCATTCAGCGCGCTTCTGTTTAGTGCAGTCATCGCTTCGGTAGCAACCTCCGCCAGCTCGCAAAACCGGTTGCCGGTGATCCCGCCCGAGAACTACACCGCCGAGCAGCAGCAGGCAGCCGAGGAGTTTCTCGCGGCGCGAAAAGTCGCGGTCTTCGGTCCCTTCCAGGCCCTCATGTACAGCCCGCAGGTCATGAACGAGGCGCGTGCGATGGGTGACTATCTGCGCTTTAACTCCGCCATCGGCAACAAACTGAGCGAGGTGGTCATCCTCGTGACCGCGCGCGAATGGAGTCAGGATTACGAGTGGTACCTCCATGGCCCGATCGCGCTCAAAGCCGGCATACGCAAGGAAGTCGCCGATGCCATTGCCGACGGGCGCAGACCTGAGGGGATGACGGATGACGAACAAATCGTCTACGACTTCTCCATCGAATTGCACAGGTACAAGCGCGTGTCCGACCAGACATACGACCGGGCAGAGAAGCGCTTCGGCAAGAAAGGTGTGGTCGACCTGACCGGCATCAACGGCTATTACACCTTTCTGGCCATGGAGATGAACATGGCGCGCTATCAGGCACCGTTGGACGCGAAAAAGCTACAGCGGTTTCCCGAGTGAGGAGGACCAATCTACGCGATCTCCACCAGCACGATGGCCATGGCGCAAATCCCCTCTTCCCGCCCGATGAAGCCGAGGTGGTCGGTGGTCGTGGCTTTGATGTTCACGTGGCCGTCCGGTAGATCGAGGAGGGAGGCCACGGCGTGCTGCATGGCGTCGCGGTGGGCGGCCAGTCTCGGCTTCTGAGCGATGATGGTGATGTCGAGGTTGGAAATCTCCGCGCCCATTTCGTCGAGGATGCGCTTTGCTTCCACCACGAAACGCGACGACTGGGCCGCGCGCCAGCGCTCATCGCCCGACGGGAAGTACTGTCCGATGTCGCCTGCGCCTGCGGCACCCAGCAATGCGTCGGTCACGGCATGCAGGACGGCGTCGGCATCGGAGTGACCGGCCAGGCCACCGCTCTCGGAGATACGGACGCCGGCCAGGACGAGAGGACGCGATTCATCAAAGGGGTGAACGTCGATGCCCTGCCCGATCCGGATCATTCAACCATCGCTCCCCATTTCTCGAAAATGTACGAGGCAAATGCCAGATCCTCCGGCCGGGTAATCTTCAAATTCATCGGGTCGCCCTCGATCACGCGCACCAGATGGCCGAAGCGAGCGGCAAGTCCCGCTTCATCCGTTCCGGTGATTCCTTCGTTTCGGGCCCGATCGAGAACCTCACGCAGGAGGGAGAGCCGAAAGCACTGCGGGGTCTGCGCGGCCACCCAATTCTCACGATCGGGGGTCTCGACGATCATCCGATCCTGAGTCCTGTGGATGGTGTCAGTCAGAGGAATGCCCGGCAGAGCAGCCCCGACATGTTCGGCACCGTGGATCGCCGCGCGCAGAGTGGAGAGGCGAAAGAACGGACGGACTGCGTCGTGGATGGCGACGATGTTGATCCGTTCGAGGCCGCTGGCGACCAGCACGCCGCGGTGTACCGACTCCTGACGGGTCGATCCCCCTTCGGTGACCGTGACGCGGTCCCACTGCCCGCTGGTGGCCGCATCTTCGACAAACTGGCGCCACTCGGGAGCGACACAGACGATGACCCGCGCCACGTGGTGCTCGGCGAGAAATCGCTCGATGACGTGGAAGACGATTGGCTTGCCGCGAAGGGCAAGGAACTGCTTCGGAGTGTCCGATCCGAACCGCGAGCCGTTGCCGGCAGCCGGGATGATGACGGCGGTGGTCGGATGGATGATGGAGTCAGTCGTCATGGCCGGCCTAAACCGCCATGATGTCCGACTCCTTGTGCTGGAGCAGTGAGCCGATCTCGTCGATGTGCTTGTCGGTCAGCTTCTGAATCTCTTCCAGACCACGCTTCTCGTCATCCTCGGAGATCTCGCTGGCCTTGAGCATCTTCTTGAGCTTGTCGTTGCCGTCGCGGCGCACCTGGCGCACCGCGGTGCGGGCGTCTTCGGCGAACACGTGAGCCTTCTTCGTCAGCTCCTTCCGCCGCTCCTCGGTGAGCTGGGGAATCGGAATGCGAACGACCTTGCCGTCATTGGCCGGATTGAGGCCGAGGTCAGCGGTGCGGATGGCTTTCTCAATCGCGGCGATCATCGTCTTGTCCCATGGTTGCGCGACGATGAGAGCCGACTCCGGCACCGACAAGTTGGCCACCTGCGCCAGCGGTGTCGGCGTTCCGTAGTAGTCGATCATGACCCCATCCAGCATGGAGGTGGCCGCTCTTCCTGTGCGCAGGGTCTTGAACTCAGCGTGCAGCGCTTCGATAGCCCCGTGCATGCGCCGTTGCATGTCTTTGACTACGTCCTGGATCATAGGATCTCCTCTTCGGAAGGATGAAGCGGTGGTCGGTACGCCGGCCAGCAGCATGAGATAGCGTTCGTCGCTCCGCTCCGTTTCAGAGAACGTCGATCTCCCGCCGGCTGCTGACCGCGAGCGGTTTCAAACCTTCACCCTCTTCGTCGCACACGATCGATCCGATGTCGTCGCCCATGAGGGCTCGCTTGATGTTGCCCTTCTCACGCAGGGAAAAGATGTAGATGGGAATCGAGCTGCCGCGAGCGAGGTCGATAGCTGTCGCATCCATCACCTCGAGCCGCTCGGCAAGAACACGCTGGTAGGTGAGGCGGACGATCCGCTTCGCATTCGGATTGGTCTTCGGGTCCGCCGTGTAGATGCCGTCGACCTTGGTGGCCTTGAAGATGATCTCGCACTTGAGCTCGTTGGCGCGCAATGCGGCCGCCGAGTCCGTCGTGAAATAGGGATTGCCGGTACCGGCCGCGCAGATGACGATGCGTCCCTTCTCCAGGTGTCGGATGGCGCGGCGGCGGATGAAGGGCTCGGCCACTTCGGACATGGTGATGGCCGAGGTGACGCGTGTGTTGGCGTTGCGCCGCTCGAGAGCGTCCTGGAGAGCCAGGGCATTGATGACGGTGGCAAGCATTCCCATATGGTCGCCGGCCACGCGATCGATTCCTTCAGTGGCCGCCGTCACACCGCGGAAAATGTTTCCTCCGCCAATGACGATGGCGATCTCAACTCCCGTTTTCTGGACTTCGACGATCTCGTCGGCGATGTTCGCCAGGGTCTCGGGATCGATTCCGTTCCGGCGCCCGCCCATGAGAGCTTCGCCGGAGAGTTTGAGGAGGATCCGCTTGTATCTGAGATGCTGAGGGTCGGCCATTGCGGCGGAGTTATATCATGAGCTTTCAGGGTGCCGAGAGACCGCAAATTCTCGCAGCCGAGGCGCCGGGCCATCGACCGGCGAGAGTCTCCGGAGAGGCAAGCCGCACGTTGCATCGAGCCGCCCACCCCGGCGGCCGAAGCGACCGCGCTGCAAGGAAGCGGCGCCGGCGGGATCTGCTCCTTGGAACCTGGGCACAAAAAAAGGCGGACGATTGCTCGTCCGCCCCGAAACCCCTTGCTTTTACTCTCATTTCTGGTAGGACATGACCTCTGCGACGAAATCGTCTACTTTCTTCTCGATGCCTTCACCGAGCTTGTACCGCACAAAACGAGTGACCGTGTAAGCGCACCCTGCTTCTTTCCCCTGCTGCTCGAGATACTTCGAAATGGTCTGCTTGTCGTCTTTGATGTACGGCTGCTCGAGCAGACAAGCCTCTCCATAAAACTTCTCCAACTTGCCGGACACCATCTTTTCCACGATGTTCTCCGGCTTCCCCGACTTGACGGCCTGATCGCGGGCGATCTCCCGCTCGGTGTCGAGATCATGCTGGCTGACGTCTTCACGGCGGACAAAACGCGGCTCGGCAGCCGCGATATGCATGGCTACGTCTCTGGCTACTGCAGCGGCGTGATCGGCCTTTGCTGCGCAATTGGGAACGACTTCGACCATGACACCGATCTTGCCGTTGGCGTGGATGTAGCTGCCGATCGACGCGTTTGCCGGCACTTCGTACTTCGTGAAGCGACGGACCGTGATGTTCTCCTTGATCGTGGAGATCATGCTGGCCAGCCTCTGGGAGACGTTGAATCCTTCGGCATCGCCGGGCCACGGCTGCAGGAGGAGCTCCTCGACGGTCGTGGCGCTGCTCTCGGCGATGACCTTGGCCACGTCGGTCGAGAACTGGCGGAACTGATCCGTCTTGCCGACGAAATCGGTCTCGCAGTTGACCTCGACCAGGACGCCTTTGTGGTCGCCCGAGTACGACTGCACGGCGCCCTCGGAGGTCACGCGGCCGGCCTTCTTACTGGCGGCGGCCAGACCCTTCTTTCGCAGGATCTTGGTCGCTTCTTCCATGTTCCCGTCGGCTTCGGTCAGGGCGGATTTGACGTCCATCATGCCGGCGCCGGTCTGCTCGCGCAGTTCCTTGACCATCGCTGCTGTAATCTGCGTCATCTGTTTCTCCAATCGGGCCCGGTGTCGCCGGCGGCCGTGTGGTTACGGCGGCGGCACTCGGGGAAAAGCGGAGCACCCGGGGCGTACCGGGTGCTCCGGATCAAGTTCAGTCAGTACTTAGGAAGCTGACGGCGCGCCGACTGCCTCGGCGGCCTCCGGCTCAGCAGCCGCTGGAGCCTCAGCCGGGGCCGGGATGATGCCCGAAGGCTGGGCCTTGTCCTCGGTGCCGATGTATTTCTCCTCGGCGATGTTGTAGCCCTCGAGCACCGAATCAGCGATCTTCTGGGTGAAGAGGCGGATGGCGCGGATGGCGTCATCGTTTCCCGGAATCACGTGATTGATGTCCTCCGGGTCGCAGTTCGTATCGACGATGGCAACGACAGGAATGCCGAGTTTCTTCGCTTCCTGGACGGCGATGTACTCCTTCTTCGGATCGATCACGAAGAGAGCATCAGGAAGACCGTCCATTTCGCGGATGCCGATGAGGTTCTTCTGCAGCTTGTCCCGCTCGCGGTCGAGAGCGGCGCGCTCCTTCTTGGAGAGCTCCTTCTCGGTGTCGTTGAGAGTGGCCTCGAGCTCCTTGAGCCGCTCGATCGATTTGCGGACCGTGGTGAAGTTGGTCAATGTGCCACCCAGCCAGCGGTTGTTCACGTAGAACATGCCGCAGCGGTTGGCTTCTTCGAGAATTGCATCCTGGGCCTGACGCTTCGTCCCGACGAAGAGGATTCTCTTGCCGGCGGACGAGAGCTCGGTAATGAATGCGGAAGCTTCCTTGAAGAGCTTGAGCGTCTTCTGCAGGTCAATGATGTAAATGCCATTGCGCTTGCCGAAGATGTACTTTTTCATCTTCGGATTCCAGCGCTTGGTCTGATGACCGAAGTGAACGCCAGCTTCCAAAAGCTCTTTCATCGTAATTGATACCGCCAATCGATCCTCCCTCTGGTCGTAAATTCGAAATCGTTGGTTTAGGTGCTGCAGATCGAGGATCTCGTTGCTCAGGTTGCGACCACGAGAGCGTCGGGATCCAGGGCCGTGATCAAAAGAAAAAGAGACAGGAGCGAGTTGCCCCTGTCTCCATGAAGAACGCGTGCGAAAAGCGAACCATAACCTAGCGCTTGGAGAACTGGAAGCGGGCGCGGGCGCCCTTCTGTCCGTACTTCTTGCGCTCTTTCATGCGCGGGTCGCGCGTGAGAAGACCGGCCTTCTTGAGGCGTTTGCGAAGCTCGATGTTGTAGACCAGAAGGGCGCGCGAGATGCCATGACGAATGGCCCCGGCCTGCCCGCTCGGGCCGCCGCCATCGACCGTGACCACGATGTCGAACTTGTCGGTGGTCTCGGTCAACGAGAGCGGCTGCTTGATGATCATCTTGAGCACTTCGTTCGGGAAGTAGACGTCCAGACCACGATGGTTCACGGTGACCTGACCACTTCCCTGCCGCAGATGGACGCGGGCCGTCGACGTCTTGCGCCGCCCCGTTCCGTAATATTCAACCAGAGCCAAGACTGCCTCCTAAGGACTACTCTTTAACTTCGAGCGCTTCCGGCTGCTGCGCCTGATGAGGATGCGCAGTGCCGCGATAAACCTTCAGCTTCTTCAGCATTTTGCGGCCCAGCTTGTTCTTCGGCAGCATGCCCCAGACCGCTTCCTCGATCATCGATTCCGGCTTTTCAGCCCGGACGAAGCGCGCGGCCTTCGACTTCAGACCGCCTGGATAGAGCGAATGATGACGGTAGACCTTGTCGGTCTCCTTCTTGCCGCTCAAAACGATTTTCTCGGCGTTGATCACGATGACGTGATCGCCCGTGTCGAGGAACGGCGTATAGGTCGGCTTCGCTTTGCCGGAAATGATGTTCGCGATGGCGGTCGAAAGACGGCCGAGGACTTTGCCTTCGGCATCGATGACGAACCACTGGGGCTTAATGTCTCCCGCTTTGGGGAAATAGGTACGCATGACTCTCCCTGCAACCATAGCCTTGAAATCGTTCTTCGGAGGATCCCGCCACAGGTGGAAAAGCGCTGGCGGCGAGGTCGTTCAAAGACAACTACACACCAATCCCCTGGAGGGGGAGAAACGGTAACACCCTGAAACTGCAGTGTCAAGCCGTTCATTCCACATCCCGCAAGCCGTCCGGCCGGGCAGGTCGCGATGGCGGCCTGACAACAGCGCGAATGGCCGCTCTATTGCCACATCCCGTTCATTGTTCCGTCGGGGATGTTTCCGTTGAACCGCCGGGACGGCCCGTGGTAAAAGCGCGACCGTGTCAGCATGTACGATCGACGGCAAAGCGATCGCGGCCTCGATCGAAACCTCGGTCCGACGACGGGTCGATGCGCTGAAATGCCGCGGAATCCAGCCCGCGATCACCGTCGTGCGAGTGGGGGATGATCCGGCCTCGGAAATCTACGTCCGCAACAAGGCCCGCAAGGCGCGCGAGCTCGGGATCGCCGGGGACGAGCTCATCTTTCCGGCTGGCCTCACCGAGGAGGCGCTCCTGGCGGAGGTGGCCAGACTGAACGGCGACGCAACCATCGACGGCATCCTGGTGCAACTGCCGTTGCCGCCACAGATCAACGCAACGAGGGTCATCGAAACGATCGCACCCGACAAGGACGTCGACGGCTTCCATCCCTTCAATGTCGGCCTTCTTCATCTCGGCCGCGCCACCCTCGCGCCGTGCACCCCCGGCGGTGTCGTGAGGCTGATCGACTCGACGGGGGAGACGATTGAAGGAAAGCGAGCGGTGGTCATCGGCCGCAGCGACATCGTGGGGAAACCGATGGCTGCCATGCTGCTGGCGAGGAACGCCACGGTGACGATCTGTCATTCGCGAACGCGGGACCTGCCGGCCGTAGCACGTGAGGCGGACATCCTGGTGGCGGCGATCGGCCGGCCGTTATTCGTCAGCGCATCGATGATCAAGCCGGGAGCGATCGTCATCGACGTTGGTATGAACCGGCTGGAGCGCTCCAGTGAGAGCGAGGCGCTCCTCAACGCGGACGGGGGAAAGCTGGCGCAGCTGAGGAGCCGCGGCACGGTACTGGTCGGTGATGTCGACTTTGCCAGGGCGCGGGAGATCGCCGGATGGATCACTCCGGTCCCTGGGGGCGTCGGCCCCATGACGATCGCCATGCTCATGCTGAACACGGTCGAAGCAGCGGAGAGGCGGCACCAGTGAGTCTTCGTGTCGGACTGACCGGCGGGATCGCGTCCGGAAAATCGACCGTAGGCCGCTTCCTCGCCCGCTTCGGATGCTTCGTTGTCGATGCGGACACTCTCGTAGCCAGCCTCTATCGACCGGGCCAGCCCGGTCACGTCGCGCTGGTCGAGCGCTACGGGGTTGAGATCCTCACGCCGGACGGTCTCGTTGATCGGCGGAGACTAGCGGATCGGGCCTTTCGCGACGAAGCTTCGGCCGCCGAGCTGAACGCGCTGATCCACCCTCTTGTCGTGGAGGAGGAAGGGCGGGTAATCGCCTCCGAAGAAGCGCGCGCCCCCGGCGACCGCATCGTGGTCGTGGAGGCCACGCTCCTCCTGGAAGCGGGCGGGAAACTGCGCTACGACCGCATCGTGGTTGTCGACGCCGATGAGAAGAGCCAGATTGCGCACGGCATCCGTCGGGGCATGGAGGAGTCGGACATCCGGCGGCGGATAGCGAATCAGATGCCGGCAGAAGAGCGGCTGGCTCAGGCAGACTACGTGATCGTCAACCGTGGCGATGTGCCGACCCTGGAGCGGGAGACCCGGCGCGTTTACGACCTTCTCAAGGAGGATCTGCGCCGCTCTGCCGCCGCAAAATAGAACGCCCCGCCGGAGCGGGGCGTCGAGCTATGGGTCGATTAAGGCGATCAGTTCTTTTTCGTGGTCGTGGTCGTCTTGTGCTTGGTGGTGGTGGTCGTAGCCGTTGTTCCGGTCGTCCCGCCGGTCGTCATGGTGCCACCGGTGCCGCTCGTATCATTGGAGCTCATGGTGCCGTTCATGCCGGTCATCGACGTGTCGGTGGTGCTCATGGTGCCGGTCGTACCTGTGGCCGAGGTGCCCGTCGAGCTCATGGTACCGCTCATGGCCGTGTCGGTCGTGCTCGTGGTAGACGACATCGCGGTATCCGTCGTCGCCGTCGTGTCGGTGGTGTTGATGGTCTCTTCCTTCTTGCAGCCAAATGCAAAGAACGTGAGGGCTACCAGGGCAATCATGACAGTCAGGGTCTTTTTCATTGAGTTCTCCTCGTGAGGTTGAAGTGAATTGCCAGTAGGCGGTATGGACTCGATGCTGGTTGCCTGCGCTCACCTCCTTCGCATGAAGTCGAGATCGGGGGCCGTCCCGGAATGATGGACAGCAATCCGGTCGAGCGCCGGCATTGCATATTTTCTTCAATTTGCCAAGGCGGATGCCTTGGGCACTGTTGAGCAAGCAACGCCAGTGCCAGATGAGTCCGTGCGGGCCTGGTTCGCGCGCAAAAAAAACGCCCCGCCGAAGCGGAGCGTTTGCGATTCGATAGGCAAATTGCTAGGGCTTCTTCTTCTTGGTGCTGCCCATCGTGGTGGTCGAAGCGCTGCCCGAGGTCGTGGTCGACGTCATGGCGGTGCCCGAGGTCGTCGTGGCGGTCGTCTCGGTGGTCATGGTGCCCGAGGTGTCCGTCATGGTGCCCGACGGCATGGCGGTGGCGCTGGTGGCGGTGGCGCCCGTGCCGGTGGTGTCGGTGGTCGTCATCGTGCCGGTAGTGGACGAGGTATCGGTCGTCGAGCTGGTGCTCATCGCCGTGTCGGTCGCTGCGGTATCGGTGGTGGTGGTCTCTTCCTTCTTGCAGCCAACTGCGAAGATGGCGACGGCGAACAGGGCGACGAGAGTTACGTAGAGTGACTTCTTCATAATTCGAAAATCTCCTTCAAATTCTCAGGCCTCGCGGCCTGGATCTATGTTCGATGTTCTGGAGTTGAGGATGTCGCTGGGTTGCCCGATCACCCCCCTTTGCATGTCATCTTGAAAGGCTGGCGCGCTACGCGCGCCGATTCAGATCAAATGGAACAATAGCCAATAGGAGGTCGGATCAGGAACATACTGCAACAGCTGTGCGCAGCATCCGGGCGCACGGCACGCCCGCTGCACTTGCCGTATATAGTTGGAGTCGTCTGTGATGTCAAGAAAATCGGCTTCAGATCGAGAGGTGCCGCAACGGATCGGGCAGCGCGCTCTTCCATTCAACGCTGTCGTCGATTCCTTCGACGGAACCAGAATCCAGTTTGACGTGTACGGCCCGCCCTCAGCGATCGCCGTTCTGGTCGTTCCGGG
The DNA here is from genome assembly GCA_017883265.1 of Thermoanaerobaculia bacterium. GTDB lineage: Bacteria > Acidobacteriota > Thermoanaerobaculia > Gp7-AA8 > Gp7-AA8 > JADGNX01. The sequence goes on along the minus strand of JADGNX010000022.1, from coordinate 10,285 downwards.
ATTCTGGCGCGACCGACGCTATCCGTCGATGCCGCTGCTCGCTTCATTCCTCACTGGGCTCGGATATCGAACGGCAATCGTGGACCTGCGGGGTCACGGGTCGAGCGGCGGCACATACGGATTCAACATCAATGAACATCACGACGTAGCCGCCGTGGCCGAAGAGCTTCTCCGAGCCTTCGATGCGCAATCGGTGGTGCTGATGGGATTTTCAGTCGGCGGAGCGATCGCCACCTCAGCGGCGGCTCGCGACGGACTGCCACTCAAGGCCCAGATTCTGGTGTCTCCGGTCGCCGAGCTGTCCCGAGTGATGCCTCGAATCAACCCCTTCACCATTCATCGCCATATCGCATTCTCGCAGGCCCTGAATCGTCCTCGATTCGCACTGCGCGTTCCTCGAGGCGCCGAACGGCTCAACGCCGTCGACGACATTTCGCGTGCTCATGCTCCCCTCTGCCTGATCCATGTCAAGAACGACTGGCTGGTGGGTCATCGGCACTCCATCCGTCTCTACGAAAGAGCCAACGACCCGAAAGAGCTCCACATCATCGAGATTCCCGGTAATTACCACGCCGACCGGATCTTCACTCAGGCCAGGGAGAGCGCTGAAGCGCTGGTGGCGGACTTTCTGGCGCGCCATGCAGTGAATCCGTGATCAAGGTGTTGGGAGTGTCGGCAGCAGGACAGGCTTGTTTGTGCAATCGTGAGGAGGCGGAAGCCGCTCGCTCCACTCCCCTAAAAGTCAAGAGCCGCGCTCTGGGGCGCGGCTCCTGCTCATCGTCGAGTTCAAGCACGCTCAGGGCAGCGGCGTAGGGATGTAACGCGGGAGCGGCGGGATCGGAACGATTTCGAGGATCTGCAGATCGGGCTGCATCTCATCCTGTCGCGGCGCAACGTGATTGGGCTTTTTCGAGCTGTTGTCGCGACTGACGCCTTCCTCAGTCCATTCTTCTCCATCGAAGACCCACATGTCGTTCTCCTTTCGGGGGCCTGCGAACCTCGCCGGCGCCTTTCGTTACTTCAAAGGCCCTGCCAGCGTCCGGAACGGCCGGATCTGTCTGCTAAGTAACTTGGTTCTGTTGCGTTTACACCTTCATTGCGAAATGGGTCGCCAGCGACCCGACGGTCGGGCGTCCTGTTTTCGGGCCGACGCGTCTATCGAGGAGATCAGAAGCGAAGCGTTCGCGGTCTGCCCGATTCGGCTCGGAGATGGTCGCGCAGGAGGCGATAGGCCGCACCGCGATGGGAGGTCCTGTCCTTCTCTTCGTCGGTCATCTCGGCGAAAGTCTTCTCGAATCCGGCGGGGCGGAACCACGCATCCCATCCGAAGAGCTGTTTCCCCTTGGGCGTGACGAGGATCTCGCCACGCGCCTCCCCGTGAAAGACGTGCCCTTCGGCGCCATCCCAATAGGCCACACAGCACTGTGCGCGGGCCGCACGGTTGCGGAGCGCATAGGCCATTGCTCCCAGCCCCACACCGCCCGCGGCCTCCAGGAGCCACCGGACATAGGGTCCCGGAAAATCGCCCAGCTCGTCGAATCCCAGCGAGACATCTTCCACGATGAGTCGATGGTATCCCTTCGAACGTGCCGTCTCGAGCTTGTGGCGCGTGATGTCTTCGACCGAGCGAGCCTGGATCTCAGGAAGGGAGAGGGCCACACGCAGCAGCGGAAGGCCGAGGATGCGCTCGGCTTCGATTGCTTTGTTGGGATTTCCGGAAACGAGAATCAGCCTATCGTCAGCCACACGGGCGATTCTACTTTACTGCGAGGCCGACCATTCGGCGCGGAACGCACGTACCGCGCGAGCAAGTCTGCGCTTGAGGTGCTCAGGCGCGGGATCGATGTGCATTCGCTTCTTTACGAACTGGCGGAGGCGACTCTGGATCGCTGCCCGGCGCTCACAATCGCCGCACAAATTCAGATGGCTGGTGAAGTCTTTCTGCTTGTTCTCACCGAGCTGACCGTCAAGAAAAAAATAGATGACGCGTTTGACATCGTAACAAATCATCGATTGCCCTTCCTGAGGCGAGGTATCCGCATTCGGGCTTCCAGAACTGGCTTATTCGATCTGGAATTCCTCTTCCTCCCGCTCCTCCTCCAGCTCGAATTCGAACTCCTCATCATCGGCAAACAGGACCGTTTCGTCGCCGTCCTCGGGCTCGTGAACTTCGGCAGCGTCGCCTTCTCCAGGCGCACGCTTCTTCGGCTTCACCTCGTCCTTGCGAGACCGCATTTTCACCGGCTCGCCGCTTCGGATGTAGCCGTACTTCTTCGCATACTCGAGCAGAGTTCGCTCCAACATCTTCCTCCCGCGATAAAGGCGGGACATCACGGTCCCCACCGGGCAGTCGAGGATTTCGGCGATCTCCTTGTACGAGAACCCTTCGATGTCGGCGAGGAGGACGACCATCTTGTAGTCGTGGGGAAGGGAGTCCAGCGACCGCTTGACGTCCTCATCCATCATGTCCTGAAAGATCTCGCTCTCCGGATCCTTGATCAGGTCGGGGGCGTTCTTCTGGATCACTCGCTCGTACGACTCCTCAATCTCCGAGAAGTCGATCTTGTGGGGGCTCAGCTTCTTCTTCCGGTAGTTGTTGATGAACGTGTTCTTCATGATCTTGAAGAGCCACGCCTTGAAGTTGGTCCCCTCTTCGAACTTGTCGTAGTACTTGTAGGCCTTGAGATACGTCTCCTGCACGAGGTCCTCGGCGTCTTCCGAATTTCGGGTCATCCGGTACGCCGTGTTGTAGAGGGAGTCGACGTAGGGCATCGCTGCCTTTTCGAAATCCCACCCCTGCTCATGCTCGTGCACTTCAGCGCTCTTCATTGTTTTCTCCGGTCGTTTGCCAATCAGGCTTCATATCTCGTGCCGCTTCAACGTTAGATTCGACGGGGTGTTCATTGGTTCCGATCCGCCGCCATCAATCGCGTAAACGTATGAGACAAAAATGGTTTATTAAAATGGTATCCAAGCGGAACTCACGGTCCCCACCCAGTGACGACCTCCAAACACGTCCTCGCGATCGGACACGGGTGTCCTCGGAGCGGTGTCAGGGTCAGTGAGATCTACGGTGTGAGGAGGGGATAAGACTCGAAAAAACTGCTCGTGAACAAACGGTTAACTACCCTTATTCCAGAACGAAGACTACCACGCCCCCGTGGCGGAGTCAATCCGCATGGTGAATCGTCAACAGACGCGAGTAGGCATCCGTGACCACGATGAAGCGCGCGGCGGCGGCGGCCTGAACCTCGGCGGGCTCGTGGAGGTGGTGATCGGGATGAAACTCGGAGGCCAGCCGCCGGTACGCGGCAATGATGCGCTGGCGGTCGACCGGCTCCGCGAGGCCGAGAATCTCGAGCAGTCTGGTCGCGTCGGCGGCATTGCTGCGGGCATTGTCGTCGAACGGGGGTGCCCCGCTCCCCCCTCGATCCGCCTCGGGAGGCCGGCCATGCCTGGCGTGATCGACGTAATCGAATGCGAAGCGATGCCGGAGACGGAAGAGGGAGTCGGTCTGGAAGCCGAGCGCAAAGTTCAGCTCCAGAATCGCCGAGTACTGTGCCAGCGGGATCGTACGGTGCTGATCGATGATCGTTGCTACCGCCTGCTCCAGCAGGAGTGCGCAGGCCTCACGCGAGGCCAGTTGTCGATAGCGCTCGCCCCAGCTGGTGATGTCGATGCCGGCGATGACTGGCGCCATCCGTCCGATGGCACGCAGACGTCTTTTCGCCGCGTCCGGGGAATCTCCTCCCAGCATAAGCAAGTGATGGATGATCGAGGCGTTGATCAGATCGCGGCCGGGTCCGGCCGGAACCGTGGGCGACCGCTCGGAGTGCGCAATCAGGATGGCGAGGCCGAAGAAGACCCCGACGACAAGAAGGCCGGCGAGCAGAACCGCGAGTCCGACGATCTCCATGGCAGAACCATCAGTATCGCGCAAACGGCAACCGCCGCAAGCGCTCCGGGAAGCCGCGCTCGGCGAAGGGACTCAGCCCCTCACAACGTTGGATGCGCGGTAGGTGACGGCGTTGGAAGGCCCTTCCCAGATGGTGATCGCGCTGACAACCGCGGATTCGGCCGCCAGAAGAGCGGAGAGCTCCAGATGAAACCATTCGGCAATGTTTTCCGCAGTCGGATTGCGCTCGGTGAAGGGGGCAATATCGTTGATGCAACCGTAATCGAGTCGTTTAGCCAACGCTTCGAGTTGCCGCTTCGCCGCCACGAAATCGACGGCGATGGCATCCCGGTCGATATCGACCTCGGCGCCGGCCAGCTCAGCGACCACCTTGTAGGAATGACCGTGCAGCGGCTCGCTGATTCCGCGGTACTCCCGCAGGAAGTGAGCGGCCTCGAAACGCGCTTCGATGCGAACAACGAAACTCACAGCTCAGCCCAGATCCGTCGAATCATCGACTCGTCCATTCCCGCGGCACGCACTTCGGCGGGAGTGGACTGCGACCGCAACAGATCTTCTGCGCGCGAATCGTCCCAGCAGCCGCCGGGATCGGAATTGGTGGCCAGATCGATCAGAGTCTCGATCGTTCGCCTTCGCCGCAGTTCGCTCTCGATCATCGCCTAGCTCAACCCCCCCGCACACGCTCGCTATTTCCCGCAACCGAGGGGGCGCGCAATTCCACGCGTGTACAATGCGCGCGAACACGATGCCGCTACCAAAAAGCCTGCTCTGCGTGAGTTGCAAGCACACCTACCCTGAGGGGTGGAAGCGCTGTCCCTACTGCGGATACGATGAGAAGAAGGCGAAGGACGATGCGCGAGTAGCGCGCGACGCCGCCCGCCGGAATCCCGTCCAGGCAAACTCACCTGCTGCGCCGCCGGACTCAAGAAAGCGCCGCGGCCCGCAGGATCCGCGTCGTCGTCGAGGATCTCCGAAACCGGCAGAGCGAGTCACGGAGTCGAGGCCCGAGGGGCCGAGGCCTGAGCGGCCGCGACGCCGGGCGCGCGCCGGCAGTGAGTTGCGGCGGCGAGGCCAGCACCCCGAGGCCGGCGCGGGCACCAAATCGGCGCCCGACGTGCAGCCGCCGGCTCCAGGCTCGCCCGTCGAGCAGGGCCGCCGCCCTCCGAGGCGCCGCCGCGGTCGCGCCCGCGGCGAGCGATCCACCGAAGCAGGGTCGCCGAACGCCAGCCCGGGGCGGTTGCCATCGCCAGCAGCGGCGAGCGCTCCGGCGCCCACGGCCTCCGCTGCGAAGCCGGCGCATGGGGAGAAGGGGACGAGTGGAGGCGAGGGGGGGCGTTCGCGCCGCCGGCGTCGGCCACGTCGTGGACGCTCTCGCAACGGGCAACCGGGCGACGGTTCGTCCACCCCACCTTCGGAATAGTACAGAGCGCCACGTCCGAAACGATCTGACGCGCAGACCGGCCTGATGGCCATGGACGCAATCGACGGGTGAAGAGCCGCGGTCAGGCCGGAGCGTTGCTGCCGAGCGGTTCAGCTGCTGACCGGATGGCGGCCGGCTGATTTGCCTTGATGTGACGAATCGAGCATTCGGCGAAGCCCTCACATCGCACGCAGTAGCCATCCGAGTTCTCGGGCTTGAAGTCCACCGGCGGACAGATGTTCACGCCAGGAACGATCTCCGGCTCCAGCAATCGGATCTGCTGGTCGATGTCGACGGGCGACCCCGATGCCAGCGCCTGCTTCATCTTGGCGAATCGGGCGCGGTTCCGATTGGTCAGGTTGTAATCGACGGTCGGCGGGAGATCGTTCCGTGAGACCACCCTGGCCACGGGGCGACTGGTGCGCCGCGGAAGGCTCGGCAGGCCGAAGTAGAAAGCGTAGTAGCCGTAGCTGAGCGCCGCTCCTCCCAGCGCCGCCATACTGGCGCGACTGCCCATGACGCTGGTCACGATCAGAAAGCCGATCGACAGATAAGCCAGCCAGCGGACCCGGATCGGCAATACCAGAAAAATGTAGAAGACCTGATCCGGAAACAGCGAGGCGTAGGCGAAGAGAAGTGAATAGCTGAAGACGAACGAGCCGAGGAGGGCCACACCGAGAAACGTGGCCACCACGGCGGATCCGATCGTGGAGATCAGACAGAAGACAAGAAAGTGCAGAGTGCCCCACTCTTCTTCAACGGCGCCGCCGATGATGTAGAGAACGATGAGTGTGAAGAAGAGCGAGAGCGGGCTTCCCTGCAGGAACTGATAGGTCAGCAGGCGCCACGCCTCTCCCGAGAGCACGCGGTCCCATGAGAATGAGAAGAGGAGCGCGTACCGCTTCGGATCCTGAACCTCCAGAAAGTAGAAGGCGATATTCAGGAAGAGCAGAACGTAGATCGATCGAAGATTCTCGGATTTTGTACGCGGCATGATCTTGAATGCGGACCGGCGGTCCTTCGAGTCCTCAACGCAGCGCCCGAGCGGAAAAAATCCGGCTCAGCGAACCGGCACACCCTCGATTCTCTCGAAGCGCAGCTGCGAGCCCTCCACAACGCGGTGGGCCCGGGCCGACCCGGCGGCCAGCTCGAGGACGTCCCGGGCGTGGGCATGCGGGGGATAGCTCGGGCAGGGGTCGGCGCGGCACGGCTGAACATCGTGTGCGACATGGACGACGCGCCTCTGGTCGTCGATCCAGATCATGTCGAGAGGGATCAGGGTGTTCTTCATCCAGAAGGGATATTCACCCGTCGCTGTGAAGACGAAAATCATTCCCTTGCCAGGTGCGAGAGTATCGCGATACATCAATCCCTGCTCTCGCATTTCGTCATTTGCAGCGATCTCGACATCCACCGGAAACCCATCAGGCAGGATGACCCTCGGTGTGGAAGCGGTTGCCGGCGCTGACGCCGAGGCGACCACAGGCGCCGGTTTGGTCCGACACGACGGCATCGTGGAGAGCGCCACGACCAACACCCCGCTGGCGAAGTGACGGACTACGGCCCGAAACCCTCCACGATCGATATGGTCTGATCCAGGCTTCACGGATTGAGCTCCTCCTCTTCATTCTTCGTATGTTCATTCTTGACATCGCGCGAGATGAGATCGTACTTCTTCGCGTAGTATCGGAAAGAGCGGAATGACATCTTCAGGAACTCCGCCGCCTGAGTCTGCACTCCGCCGCTTCGCTCCAGCGCCTTGAGCATGAAGATTTTTCCGATCCCTTCCAGATGTTCCTCGAGCGAGATGCCATCCGCGGGGAGCTCCAGAGACATGACGTCGGGCACTGCCGTTCCGAGGAGGACCACTTCCGGAAGGGAGCGCGTCGAAAGGACGTCGGATTCTTCGAGCGCCGTCATTCGCTCGATGACGTTCTCCAGCTCACGGACGTTCCCGGGCCAGGAATACTTCTCGAGGGCGCGCATGGCATCAGCCGAGATCCTCTTTCGGGTTCCCTGGTTGCCGGAGAACTTGGCGATGAAGTGCTCGGCCAGGATCGGGATGTCCTCCTTGCGCTGACGCAGGGATGGAAGCTCGATCGGGATGACATTGATTCGATAGAAAAGATCTTCCCGGAACGTCCCCTTCTGAATGGAGTCGGTCAGGTCGCGGTTCGTCGCCGCGAGAACGCGGACCTCGATCGGAAACTCCTCAGTCCCGCCCACTTTTCGGACAGCGCGCTCCTGCAGCACCCGCAGCAGTTTGATCTGCATGGCGGTAGACGTCTCGCCGATCTCGTCGAGGAAGATCGTTCCGCGCTCGGCCTCCATGAAGAGGCCGCGCTTTTCCCGGATTGCGCCGGTGAACGCGCCGCGCTCATGACCGAAGAGCTCCGACTCGAGCAGGGTCTCCGGCAGGGCCCCGCAGTTGATGGAGACGAACTTACCGCGCCTGCCCGAGTTGTAATGAATGGCCCTGGCGATGAGCTCTTTCCCGGTGCCGGACTCCCCGGAAATGAGCACTGTCGAATTGGTTTTGGCGATCCGCCCGATGATGGAGAAGATCTCCTGCATTTTTCTGCTCTTGCCGATGATGTTGGAGAAGGTGAATTTTTCTTCCAGCTCGACGCGGAGATGGAGATTCTCGTCCTCCAGTTCGCGGTGCTGCACGATCTTGCGGACGATGAACTTCAGTTCGTCGATGTCGAACGGCTTGGCGATGTAGTCGAACGCTCCGGCTTTGAGGGCCTCGACCGCGGAGCGGGTGGATGTGTGGGCCGTCAGCATGATGACGCCGACCGATGGGTTCTGCTCTTTGATCTCCCGGAGCAGGTCGAGACCCGATCCGTCAGGCAACATCAGATCGCACAGCACGACGTCGGGTTCGTTCTTCCGGATGGCCTTCCGCGCTTCTGCGAGCGTCGCCGCCGTTTCGACGGTCCACGATTCCCGTTCGAAAACGATCGAGAGGAAATCGCGCAACGACGCTTCATCGTCTACGATCAGGAGATCCATGCCCTGATTATAGAGGTGCGTCGCAACCGACGGGCCAGCCCCTTGCCGTCACTCGCGAGGCTGGATGACACCACGCATGCGGGGCCAACCGGGCATCGCCGGACGGATCGGCTGTTTCCTGTACAATCGCGTCAGTTCTTTTAACAACGAATCGAAGCGGTGGAGCAGACCTCTTGAATGCTGCTCCAGGGAAGCCGGTGCAATGCCGGCGCGGCCCCCGCCACTGTAACCGGATACGACTCACGCTCGGGCTCGTAGCCCCCCACTGTGAAAGCACGGGAAGGGCGCGTGATGAGGATGACCCGGAAGCCAGGAGACCGACTGCTTCGATTTTTCCGTTCCTCCGGTGCAGCGAGGAGTAGCCATGCGCGACTTCTCCTGCCTCGATCCGCTTCGGTGGGAAGCGAAGGAGTCGCCCTGTGTTCGACAGATCCATCCTCTCAGTCCTGGTTCTTCTCACGACAACCTCGCTTCTGGCGCAGAGTCTCAACCCGGCAGGCCCCGGCCTCTCCGTCAACGACGAGATCATCGTCACAGCGTCTGCGCTTCCGGAAAGCCTCGATCAGACGCCGGCAGCCGTTTCGGTCATCACGCGGGAGGAGATCGATGAGCACGCCGCGCTCGATGTCGCCGACGTTCTCCGCGAGGTCCCGGGAATCACAATCAGCCGCAGCGGCTCTTCGGGAAAGGCCACTTCGCTTTTCAGCCGCGGCGCGAATTCCACGCACACGCTGGTGCTCTGGAATGGTATCGAGATCAACAATCCGTACTTTGCCGGCTACGACTGGGGCCGTTTCTCCACGGCCGGTATCGAGCAGATCGAGATCGTCCGCGGCCCGTACTCGTCCCTCTACGGATCGGATGCGGTTGCTGGAGTGGTCAACATCATCACTACCCCGGTGAGGAGCGGCTTGAGCGGCTCTTTCCTCCGTGGAGGTCACGGCCTGCAGAACGCAGCGGTCGACGGATCGGTCGTGAGCGGCAACGGCGTCATCTCAGGCTCCTACGAACGCCGGGGCGACAGCGGCTGGAGCGCGAATGACGACTTCTCACAGGACAGCGCACTGCTCGACGCCAACTGGGTATCGAGCCCCCGTTTTTCGATCGGCCTTGCCGGCCGCTACACCCGATACGATCTCGGCGTTCCGATGAACCTCAACTCCGAAGGGACCGCGCTGGTTCCCAGCCTTCATAGACGCCAGAGCGGAAACGAGCTGCAGATCGCCATTCCGCTCACGGAGAGGGTCGGTCCGGTGGCTTTCGAGGTGACCGCTTCCGAGAGCCGGAGAAACGACGACTTTTCCGATCCCCAGGATCCTTTCGGCTCGACGAGCTCATCGACCGCTTCGGTCACCCGGCACGCTCGCCTTTCACTTCATTCCGCGACTCCTCTCGGTACGCTGGTCGGCGGCGGCGAATACGAGAGGGCGGTCGTCGACGACTCGTCGAACTTCGGCCCGAACCTCTCCGGCGCCCGGCGAACCAGCCGTTCGCTCTTCGTCGAAGATCGCTTTTCGCATTCGCTCGGCAGTCAGCTTTCCCTCGAGCTTTCGGCCGGCGGACGATATGACGATTTCGATACGTTCGGCCGGCAGACTTCGCCGCGTGCGGCGATCGCGCTCGTCGCCGGAAGAAACAAGCTGCGTGGAGCCTTCGGGCAGGCCTTTCGTGCGCCCTCTCTCGGAGAGCTCTACTTTCCCTTCCTCGGCAACCGCAACCTGCAGGCCGAGCACAGCCGATCGGCGGAGATCGGCTACGATCGGAAGTTCGGCGCCAGCGGAACCTTCTCCCTGACCCTGTTCGACAGCCGTTACCGCGACCTCATCGTCTTCGACAACGTTGCCTCGTCCTTTCAGAACATCGGACGCGCCACCAGCAGGGGCCTGGAAGCGGCCGCGCGTGCCCGCCTGACGACGACCACTTATGGAGGTTTC
>JADGNX010000021.1 GCA_017883265.1 Thermoanaerobaculia bacterium | reverse complement strand
GTCGAGCATCTGCTCGGACATGTCCCGTTTCTCGACCGCTCCCGTCGTCTGCAGGATGCGATCGGAGAGCGTGGTCTTCCCGTGATCGATGTGCGCGATGATCGAGAAATTGCGTATGAACTGTTGATCGGGCATGGGTAGCCGCCGGAATTGCGGCGCTCCATCTAACACGAAGCGGGGTCGTTGTCATCCCCGGCCAGCCCTTTGAAGGAGCTGTGGGGTCACCGGGCTGCCCGGCCGCTTACCACTGCGCGCCGCAGTCCTGGCAGGTCCACTCGCCGAGAACGAGGTGAGTCACGACGATGAGCACGACGAGAGCCGCTGCGACCAGCCCGGCCGGGAGGTGAACCACCACCACCGCTGCAACGGCCAGGACGATGAGGGCGATGAAGATCAGCCAGGTCCGGTTTCCGCCCCGCCGGACATGGTCCGAGCTGCAGCGCGGACAGAGCCGCCCGGCTGCGCCGTCCTGCGGTCTCTCTTCGGTCTCACTCATCGAGCAGCACCGGATCGCGGAAGACGGGGTCGTCGCTCTCGAGCCAGGAAGCGCCTGCGAAGAACATTCCGTTCGCTCGAACCAGCAGATCCTTTGGTCCAACGCAGGGGATGATGCCTCTGCACTCCGTCAAATCAGGAAGCGGATGCACGATAGTCGTTTTTGCCGGAACCTCGATGGCAAGATCGACCGTGGCACCGGTTATTCTCGGTGAGATGCTCACAGAAATGGTGATCGGAAACGGATTCGGGTTGACCAGAAAGAGGTTCGCGCGCTCGCCCACTCCACCGGCCATGATGTTCGGCACCACAGCCTGCCGGTTTGCGGGCAGCCAGTCGCTGAGGACGTGAACGCTCTGGTGCTCGACATGCCCGCTTCCGGTGGTCTCGATATCGTCGGTGATCACCAGAGGCTGATCGCTGGTCATGGTGTACGCGGCCACGATGTTGGCGCCGCAGAACGGACGAATTTCGTCGCGCGCCTCCAGAGGAGCGAGAGTCTGCGTACCGGGAGCGAGAGGGCAATCGAGAATGCCGCCGTTGGCAAAGATCTCCTGGATCGTCACGTTTGCTGCCGACGGTCCAGGGTTGAAGACATGCACGTGAGCGGTCGACTGCCCGCTCGCTCCGACGACCCGCGTGGCGAACACCGGAACGATGTAGAGCTGATCGGCGCCGGCAACGGGCACGGCGATGAGCACGGCCAGAAGCAGGAGTTTTTTCATGAGCCCCCCTTGGTCGATCTGTCCTTCGCATTATCCATTGGACTGACCCCCGCCCGCACACACCTTGGAAACGGGTTGCACGATCGCGCCACGGGACGGTATTGTCTGAGCTCCAATCGCATTCGGGAATCTGGAGCAACATTTCGCTCCCGAGCTTTCGCCTACACCGACCTCGGTTCGAAAAATCGGCCAGCATGCCTTCCTTTCAGCCACCACGTGAAAACAGCCGCATGATCAGCGTCGAGGAGGCGCAGCAGCGCGTCCTCCACGCGGTCCACCTGCTCGGCGCCGAGAGAGTCTCGCTCAGAGAGACCCTCGACCGGGTTCTGCGCGAGGACGTTCACGCCACACACGACATCCCGCAGGGCGACAACACAGCCATGGACGGTTACGCCGTCCGTGCCGCCGACCTGGCCACCGCCACTGCCGATGCCCCCGCAGTGCTCCGAGTCATCGAAGACCTCGCCGCCGGTTCGCTGGCCCGAAAGCGAGTCGAGCCGGGGTCTGCCGTTCGGATCATGACCGGCGCGCTCATACCGGATGGAGCCGATACGGTGGCGCACGTGGAGATCACGGATGCGGGGTCTGCCGTGGTGCGCGTCTTCCGGCCGCTGGCCAGCGGAACGAACGTCCGTCGCCGCGGCGAGGACATGACGCGCGGCTCGCTCGTCCTCGCCTGCGGCGCGCGGATCGGGCCGGCCGAGGTGGGCGTGCTGGCAAGCGCGCAGAAGAGCATGATCAGGGTGGCGCGCCGCCCGACCGTGGCCATCATCTCGACAGGTGACGAGATCGTCGACGTCGACGGAGTGCTGGAGCTCGGGAAAGTCATCAACTCCAATAGCTATTCGCTGGCCGCCCTGGCCTCGGCCGCGGGGGCCATTCCGCGGATGATCGGCATCGTGCCCGACACGAGGGAGGCGACGATCGCCGCCATCGAGTCGGCCCTCGAGTCGGACTTTCTGGTCTCCTCCGGCGGCGTATCGGTCGGAGCCTACGACTTCGTCAAGGAAGCTCTCGACGCCCTCGGCGCTGAAACGAGCTTCTGGCAGGTCTCGATGAAGCCGGGCAAGCCGGTGGTTCTGTCGACACTTCGCGATCGACTCTATTTCGGCCTTCCCGGCAATCCGGTGTCGTGCATGGTCAGCTTTCATCTCTTCATCATTCCGGCCTTGCGCAAGGCCATGGGCGAGCTGGGCGATCTGCTTCCGCCGGCCGTCGACGTCCGCCTGGGAGGCTCGCTCCGTTCGCGAGGCGACCGCAGGACCTACCAGCGAGTCCGGGTGGTGGCGGCGGGAGGCGAGCTGGTGGCCTTCCCGATGACCGCGCAGGGCTTCGGAGTGTCGACCTCCATGGTCGAGGCCAACGGACTGGCCATCGTCGAGGAAGGGATCACACGGATCGAGGAGGGGGCGATGGTGCGAACGGTGTTGATCGGACCGATTCGATCCTGATCAAGCCCACTGCCGCGTTATTCGCTTTTTTGGACGTCGGTCAACCAGAAGGCGTCGTCGGTCACATGCAGCTTCGCCGTGATCCTTGCGCCGTTTGCGGGCAAACGGTCTACCGCCACTCCCCGCACCGGATACTCCATGGCCATGGCCTCCATGAAGCCGCGGATGGCTTCGTGGTCGACGGTGATTGTTCCCTGCTGCGGATTGCGAGCGGTGATCACGCCGCGCATGGCGTAGATCTTTTCGCCGGCGACATCGAGTGGCTTCGGCTTTTCCGAGTCGCATCCGGCCATGGCGATGAGGACCCCGATGATGAGGAGAATCCTGATTCGACGGCGAAGCATGGGGGCGATTCTAAGACAGGTGGGGTAAGTTCGTGGCGCCAGGCGGAGCCTCAATTGTCTTCCTGCGAGAAAGCTGCTTCTCAGTCGCGGAGACAGATGAGAACAGCGTGCTGATAAGCTCGACGGTGAGACTGAGGGGGAATTCAGATGCTTCCAGAGAAGAGCTTCGCCGGCAAGACCGGCATCATCACCGGTGGCGGTACCGGCATCGGCTTCGCCATTGCCCGTGAGCTCGCAAGACTCGGCGCGCACGTCGTTCTGGTCAGCCGGAGCGAGGAGCATCTGGGGCCGGCCGTCGAGACCATCCGCTCTGAGACCGGCCGGGCCGACGGCGCGTCGTTTCACGCGCTCGACGTCCGCGATCCGGCGGCGGTCGAAGAGATGGTGGCGTCGGTCGACCGCGACCGCGAATCGGTCGATCTCCTGGTCAACAACGCCGCGGGCAACTTCATCGCCAAGGCGGAAGAGCTGACGCCGAACGGCTGGAACGCGGTGATCGGCATCGTGCTCAACGGGACCTTCTATTGTTCCTCGTCTGTGGGACGCCGGATGATCGCCGGGAAGAAGGGCGGTTCGATCCTCAACATCATCGCCAACTATGCCTGGACCGGCGCAGCCGGCGTCGTGCACTCGGCCAGCGCCAAGGCCGGCGTCCTGGCCATGACCCAGACCCTCGCCGTGGAGTGGGCCCGGCACAAGATCCGGGTCAACGCCATCGCTCCGGGCCCGGTTGACACGCCGGGAGCGTCCGCCAAGCTCTTCCCCGATCCCCAGGTCATGGAAGGAATCCGGCGCACCATTCCGCTGCGGCGCTTCGCCTCGCTCGAGGAGGTGGCCAATGCGGCGAGCTACCTGTTATCGGATTTCGCGTCGTACGTTACGGGCGAGAGCCTGGTCATCGACGGCGGCCAGTGGCTATCGGGCGCGGACTACTGGAGCAGAATCAAAAGCAGTTGACAGTGGACAGCGGACAATTGACGGCGCAAGTCAGTCATATTAATCGCAAATCTTAATTGTTACTGTATGACAGTTGACAGTTGACAACTGTGACATCAATAAAGGCGTGGTAATCGCAAATGTTAATTAGTACTGTCAACCTTCCACTGTCAATTGCTCTTCCACTGTCAACTGCTTCCACGCCGGTTGACGATGGACATGAACTCCTGGCGCGTCCGCTCGTCGTTGAGGAAGGCGCCGCGCAGGACGTTGGTCTCCATGAAGGATGACTCCTGTTCGACACCGCGCATGACCATGCAGAGATGCGTCCCGCCCATCCAGACCGCCAGACCGCGCGGCTCGAGGATCGTGGCGATGGTGTCGGCCACATCGTGAGCCAGGTGCTCCTGCGACTGCAGGCGCCTCATATGGACCTCCACGATGCGCGGGATCTTCGACGCTCCGATGATCATGTGCTCCGGAATGTAGCCGACGATGAAGTGTCCGAAGAACGGCAGGATGTGATGGGCACAGAGGGTCTTGTATGTCCCCCCGATGACCACCATGTTCTGGCAGTTTTCATCCGCTGCTGTGCAGGCCTTGCGGAAGAGGGTGGTCAGCTTCTTGAAGTCGACGAAATCATAGCCGCTGGTCATGGCGATGAGCGATGAAGCCCAGCGCCGCGGCGTATCGACTACGTTCTCGTTCTCCAGATCGACGTAAAGGAGCTTGAGCGCTTCGCCCAGGTGATGCTCGAGTTGCGCGTGATCGACTGAGGGCCGCTGCGTGGCCAGCGTCCCGGGTGCGTTGAGCAGCGCTTCCAGTTGGGAATTCGCGTCGATCAAGTGAGGATCTTTCTTCATTCGAGAGCTCTCCGATTCCAATGCACCGGGATGATCGCATGAAGATCAGCCGGCGGGACCGATGAATATGCGAGACCCCGGTTGCAAAACGCATCCTGTCCAGCTTCCGATTGCAAAGGACCACGGGGAGAGCTCGTTGACACTGAATGAACGTTCATTCATACTCTTAGGCTGCGTTTACATCCCCTTTCGCGTCCGATTCAACGCTCCGGAACAGAACGTGTAATGACTATTCGTGAGCTCCCCATCCGAGCTGGAGGATTCCATGGCAGAAGTCAAATCTCAAGGCGCCGTCGAGGCGATGGAAGTTGCCGAAGCAAGTCGCCAGACCGAATGGGAAAAGCCGTCGTTCGTCGGCGATCTCTTCCTCGGTAACCTCAACCTCGAACTGATCCATCCTTTCCCGGAGCAGCCGGCGGCCGACAAGGCAGAAGCGGATGAGTTCCTCCACCGTCTCGAGCGTTACCTAGCTGAAAACGTCGACGCCGATGAAATCGACCGGAGCGGCGAATATCCGAAAGAGCACTTCGCCGGATTTGCGGAGCTCGGCGCCTGGGGCATGAAGATTCCCAAGGAGTACGGCGGGCTCGGATTCTCCGCCACGAACTACAACCGCGCCATCGCCCTGGTCGCCACCTGGTGTGGCTCCTCGGTCGCCTGGCTCTCGGCACATCAGTCCATCGGTGTTCCGCAGCCGCTCAAGCTCTTCGGCACACCGGAGCAAAAGAAGCGCTGGTTGCCGCGTCTGGCCAAAGGAGCGATCTCCGCGTTCGCTCTGACCGAGCCAGGCGTCGGCTCCGACCCGGCCAAGATGGAGACCCGCGCAGTCCGCTCTTCCGACGGCAAGGGATGGATCATCAACGGCGAGAAGCTCTGGTGCACGAACGGCACCCAGGCCGAGCTCATCGTCGTCATGGCCCAGACGCCGCCGAAGATGGTCAAAGGCAGGGAGAAGAAACAGATCACGGCGTTCGTGGTCGAGACCAACACGCCGGGTGTCGAAGTCGCTCACCGCTGCCAGTTCATGGGACTGCGCGGCATCGGCAACGGCCTACTCCGCTTCAAAGACGTTTATGTTCCCGATGAGAATCTCCTCTGGGGCGAAGGGCTCGGGCTCAAGCTTGCGCTCATCACTCTGAACACCGGCCGTCTGACCATTCCTGCCGGCTGCGCCGCCGGAGCGCGCCGCATGCTGCAGATCGCGCGGGAATGGGCGGCTGAGCGCGTTCAGTGGGGCGCTCCGATCGGCAAGCACGAGGGAGTCGCGGCGAAGATCGCCTGGATGGCGTCGCATACCTTCGCCATGGAAGCGATCGTCTGGCTGACCTCCGGCCTGGCTGATCGCGGCGACGTCGACCTCCGTCTGGAAGCGGCCATGGCCAAGTTGTTCAATACCGAAGTGGCCTGGCAGTGCGTCGACCACCTGGTCCAGATCCGCGGCGGCCGCGGCTACGAGACGGCGCAGTCGCTCGCCGCACGCGGCGAGAAGCCCTATCCGGTCGAACGGATCATGCGGGACATGCGCATCAATCGAATCTTCGAGGGGACGAGCGAGATCCAGCATCTCTTCATCGCCCGCGAGGCCGTCGACCCGCATATGAAACGGGCCGGCGTTCTGCTCGATCCGAAGGCACCGCTCGGAGCGAAGGGCTCCGCTGCCGGCAGGGCAGGCCTCCATTACGCGCACTGGTATCCATCGCGCTACCTCGGCTGGAGCCGGTTTCCGCGCTTCAGCGAGTTCGGCCCCCTCTCCGGGCACATGGGATATGTCGAGCGCGCCTCACGGCACCTCTCCCGCTCGATCTTCCACGCCATGATGAGGTACCAGGCGAAGCTGGAGCGGAAGCAGATGGTGCTGTTCCGGATCGTCGACATCGGCACCGACCTGTTCGCCATGTCCGCAGCGGTCAGTTACGCGACGATGCTGGCCAAGAAGGGCGGGGACCACAAGAACGCCATCGACCTGGCAGACGTTTTCTGCAGCGAGGCCCGCATGCGGATCGACTACAACTTCCAGCATCTCTTCGATAATCATGACGAAGAGTCGTACAAGCTCGTCACAAACCTTCTGAAGGGCGATTACAAATGGTTCGAAGGCGATCTCGTCGAGCAGGTCATGCCGACCACCGAACAGCTCGAGCAGATGGTCGCCAAGATGGCCTAGAAACCGGCGGCAGGCGGGGAGGGGCCTTTGCGCTCATCCCCGATCCCACCGGGCGTGCAGCACCGCCCGGTGGGATAATCCCCGTCAACCATGCGCCTCTTCATCGCTGCGACCCTCCCTCTCGATGTTGCCGAGGCGCTCGACCACGTGATCCGCGGTGTGAAGCCCCGCGTCGGTGCTGCCTCATGGGTCCGTCCCGAAGCACAACATGTGACCTTCGCCTTTGTCGGCGAGCAGCCTGAGCGTGCGATCGACACGATCTCCGCGGCCCTCGCGCCGCGCCTCGCTCCGGTGGCGGCCCTGGATGCTCGTCTGGAAGGAGCGGGGTTCTTCCCGTCAAGATCGCGGCCTCGCATCGCCTGGTGCAGCGTCACGCCGCGAGATCCGCTGATGGCCGTCGCCACAGTCGTCCGTGAGCGTCTCGCAGTAGCCGGCATCCCGTTCGACGAGAAGCCCTTTCACCCTCATCTCACGCTGGCCCGGCTGAAAGGGTCATGGGCGGCGGAATCGGTCGCCGCCTTCGAGAGCGCCATCGGTGCCTTTGACTCGCCGCTCTTCCGCATCGATCACGTCCTGCTCTACGGGAGCCGGCTGTCAACAGAGGGAGCGACGCACACGCTGCTGGCCTCGTATCCGTTGGCGCGCTCATCTCGGCCACCGTACACTGACGAGCCGTCGTAGAAGCGGTCTGCCTGTAGCACAGACACTTCTGTCTGTGCTTGCACGGACACTTCTCTCTGTGCTTGCACGGACACTTCTGTCTGTGCGCGGGTGGAGCGAGTCCGGCTCGTGGCACACAGACAAGAGTGTCTGTGCTACAGGCAAGAGTCGTTCTGTGCCCGCAGGGAGGTGGCACAGACACTTCTGGCCGCCTTCTAGACGGAACTCTACGCCACCCGATCGCCCTGGCCGGCTAGAAACTCCGGCGTGAAAATGCGTCCGATCTCCTCTTCGCTGAGCAGCTTCTTCTGGCGCAGAAGAGTCGGGATCGGCGTGCCACTCTTTGCCGACTCCTTGGCGATCTCTGCGGCGCGGGCGTAACCGATGAGCGGATTGAGCGCGGTGGCCAACGATGGCGAGCTGCTGTAGTACGCCTCGCAACGGACCCGATCGGCGCCGATGCCGGCGATGCACTTGTCGATGAACACCGGCAGATAGTTCTTCAGGATCTCCATCGAGAAGAGAAGCTCGAAGGCCATGAGCGGCATCATCACGTTCAGCTCGAGCTGGCCGGCCTGCGTTGCGAAGGCGATGGCTGTGTCGCTTCCGATGATGTGAAAGCAGAGCTGGTTCATGCACTCCAGCATCGAGGGGTTGACCTTCCCCGGCATGATCGAGGAGCCGGGCTGCACGCTCGGCAGGGTGATCTCGGCAAGGCCGGTCTGCGGACCGGACGCCAGAAGGCGAAGATCGTTCGCAATGCGCGTCAGCTCCAGCGCCAGATTGCGCATGGCGGCCGATACGGCGGCGATTGCCAGCTGCGACTGCATGGCTTCGCGGAGGTCGTCGATCGGCGTGAGCTGGAGGCCGGTCAGCGCGCTGAGGTGGCGCACCACGACCTGGCGATATCCAACGGGCGTGTTGATGCCGGTGCCGGCGGCGGTGCCGCCGATGCCGAGCTGCCGCAGTTCCTCCGAATCCTGGACCAGGAGGCGCGTGGCGCGGCGGACGGCTGCTGCATAGGCCCTGAACTCCTGACCCATGGTGACCGGCACAGCATCCTGGAGATGCGTGCGACCCGACTTGATGACGTCCGCAAGCTCCTCTCCCTTCCCTTCGAGAACCGAGGCCAGCCTGTCCAGCGGGGGCAGCAGCTCGCGCAGAAGGAGAAGCGTGGCGATCCGAATGGCTGTCGGGAAGACATCGTTGGTCGACTGCGCCATGTTGACGTGATCGTTGGGGTTCACCGGCTTGTACTCGCCGATCTTCCCGCCGAGGGCCTTGTTCGCCAGATTGGCGATGACCTCGTTGCAGTTCATGTTGAACGACGTTCCCGCACCGGCCTGAAAGACATCGACCACGAACTGATCGAGATAGCCGCGCGCGACATAGGCCGACGGCGCATCGGCACGAAGATCATCGGGTGCCGGCCGGCCGGCACGCGGCTTCTTCGAGCGGCGCACTACGGAGGCGAAGGCGTTCGCCTCATCACCGGTCAGGAGGTCGCAAGCATCGGAGATGGCCATGGCCATCGAGCGCTTCATGTCGCCCAGCTCGTGGTTCGCCAGCGCCGCTGCCTTCTTCAGGATGACGAATGAATGGATGAAGACGGGATGCTCACGCAGCCCGCTGATCGGGTAGTTCTCGACGGCGCGTTGCGTCTGCGCTCCGTACAGCGCCCCTGCCGGGACGCGGACCTCTCCCATGGTGTCGCGCTCTGCTCGCGTTGCCTGTCGCTTTGTGGCCATCTGTTCCTCCACTGCTGATCGTATGAATTCGCCGGCGGCCGTCATGCGGACACGCCGGCAGGACAGAGTATCAGGTCGGTAAGACGGTACAATCCACCGATGTTGCGCGACCCGCTGATCAAGTATCACATCGTCGACGACTTCCGATGGCGTAGCCGGGAAGTCTCACGCATCGAAGGCTTCAGCGACGCAGTCTTCGGCTTTGCTGTCACGCTGCTGATCGTATCCCTCGAAGTGCCACACACTTCCACCGAGCTTCTCGAAACGATGCACAGCTTCCTCGGGTTTGTCGTGACGTTTTTCATGCTGGCCAGCATCTGGTATTCGCAGTTCATCTTCTTCCGGCGCTATGGTCTCGAGGATCGCGTCACGGTCATTCTCAATCTCGCTCTCCTCTTCACGGTCCTGTTCTTCGTCTATCCGCTCAAGTTTCTATTCACCCTCCTCCTCCGTGACCCGTTGATGAAGGGGAAGATTCAGACTGCCCACGGCATGGAGCTGGCGATCCTGCCGCAACACAAGCCGTGGATCCTGACGATCTTCGGCCTCGGATTCGCCGCGATCTTCCTGATCTTCATCCTGCTCTACCGGCACGCTTACGCCCGGCGCAAGGATCTCGAGCTGGACGAGTTGGAGATCTTCGAGACCGGCAGCGTCATCCGGAGACAAGCTACGGCGTGCGGAATAGGACTGCTCTATGTAGCGCTCGGCTTCGCCACCTCGCTCCCGCATGGCACTCAGCGTGAGAAGGACATTTTCGTCGCCGCCGATTTCGGTGTCGAGCTGCTCATGCTCGCTCTGCTGGGCAATCTCATCCGCTTGCAGATCAAGAGGAAGAAGTTCGTACGCGCCTGGCGGAACAACCATAAGTTGGCGACGCCAGCTGGTTTCGAGGCTCCTCAGATGACCCTGCCGTCTCCCGAGTGAAGCTCCTTCCTCGTTTCAGAAGTTGGACGCCGGAATGTTGAGTGGTTTTTGCCCGTTTAGTAATCTGAGTCTATAGTCATCAACTTTCGCCGGAAACGAGGTAACTGATGAATTTCAATAAACTTACACTGAAAGCTCAGGAATCGATCACCGAGGCTCAGACCCTTGCGCGCGGTGCCGGGAACCCGGAATTGACACCGGAACATCTGCTGGTGGCGCTCCTGAAGCAGGATGGCGGGATCGTCTCCCCCATCCTCAACAAGCTCGGATTGAATCCCGGCGCGATCGAGACGGAGGCGGCGACCGCGATCGGTCGCTTCTCGCAGGTGGCAGGAGCATCGGCCGAGCCAATGACTTCTCCGCTTCTCCGGAAGGTCTTCGACCTCGCCTTCACCGTAGCCGATGAATTCAAGGACGAATACGTCTCGACCGAGCATCTGCTCATCGGTCTGACGGAGGGAAAGGAATCGGGCGCGGCTCAGATCCTCCGACGTCACGGTGTCACGAGGGATGCGGTGCTCAAGGCGCTGCAGTCGGTCCGCGGCACGCAGCGTGTTACGGACCAGAATCCTGAGGACAAGTATCAGGCCCTGGAACGATACTCGCGCGATCTGACGGCGCTGGCACGTCGCGGCAAGCTCGATCCGGTGATCGGACGGGACGAGGAGATCCGGCGCGTCATTCAGGTCCTGTCGCGGCGCACCAAGAACAATCCGGTGTTGATCGGCGAGCCGGGAGTCGGCAAGACGGCCATCATCGAAGGTCTGGCCCGGCGGATCGTCGAGGGCGACGTTCCTGAAGGGCTCAAGAACAAGCGCGTCGTCTCGCTCGATCTCGGCGCCATGATCGCCGGCGCGAAGTACCGCGGAGAATTCGAAGACCGGCTCAAGGCGGTCATCAAGGAGGTCGAGGAGTCGGACGGGAACGTGATCCTCTTCATCGACGAGCTGCATACGATCGTCGGCGCCGGAGCGGCCGAGGGAGCGATGGATGCTTCCAACATCCTCAAGCCCGCTCTGGCCCGCGGCGAGCTGCGCGCGGTCGGGGCCACGACCCTCAATGAGTACCAGAAGTACATCGAGAAGGATGCGGCTCTGGAGCGCCGCTTCCAGCCTGTGTACGTGGGAGAGCCGAGCGTCGAGGACACCATCGCCATCCTCCGCGGCCTCAAGGAGCGCTACGAGGTTCATCACGGCGTGAAGATCCAGGACTCGGCCATCGTCGCTGCGGCCATGCTCTCGCACCGCTACATCACGGATCGCTTCCTTCCCGATAAGGCTATCGACCTGGTGGATGAGGCGGCTTCGCGCCTTCGCATCGAGCTCACCTCGATGCCGCAGGAGATCGACGAGTTGCAGCGCCGGATGATCCAGTTGCAGATCGAGAAGCAGGCTCTGTCCAAGGAGGACAACCCGGTCTCGAAGGAACGGCTGGCGAAGATCGAAAGCGAGCTGGCCGGTCTGCAGGAGAAGATGGCCGGACTCAAGGCGCAGTGGGAGAGCGAGCGCGGCGTCATCAGCAGCATCAACGATTTCAAGAAGAAGATCGAAGACACGCGCGAGGCCGCCAATCGCGCCGAGCGGGAAGGGGACCTGAGTCGCGCCGCAGAGTTGCGCTATGGCTCCATGCCCCAGCTGACCCGCGACCTCGACGCTGCCTCGGCGAAGCTCGCGGAGATGCAGAAGAACGGCGCGATGCTGAAGGAAGAGGTCACCGACGAAGACATCGCCGAGATCGTCTCCAAATGGACCGGCGTGCCGGTGACCCGGATGCTGGAATCGGAGATCCAGAAGCTGGTGCGGATGGAGGACAACCTCAAGCTGCGCGTCATCGGCCAGGAGGAAGCCGTGGTGGCGGTCTCAAACGCCGTGCGCCGCTCGCGCGCCGGCCTCAAGGACCCGAACCGCCCGATCGGCTCGTTCATCTTCATGGGTCCGACCGGAGTTGGTAAGACCGAGCTGGCGCGCGCCCTGGCGGAGTTCCTGTTCGACGACGAGAGCGCCATGGTGCGGATCGACATGTCGGAATACATGGAGCGCCACGCCGTCTCGCGCCTCATCGGAGCGCCGCCCGGATATGTCGGCTATGAGGAAGGCGGGCAGTTGACGGAGGCCATCCGCCGGCGGCCATATGCCGTCATCCTCTTCGACGAGATCGAGAAGGCTCACCCGGAGGTCTTCAACATCATGCTGCAGCTGCTGGACGATGGGCGCCTCACCGATTCGAAAGGGCGTCTGGTCGACTTCAAGAACACCGTGATCATCATGACCTCGAACGTCGGATCGCAATTCATCCACGAATTCCAGCAGTCGACCAAGACGCCGGCCAAGGAAGCGGAGATGCGTCGGAAGGTGGACGAGGAGCTGCACCATCATTTCCGACCCGAGTTTCTCAATCGCATCGACGACGTCATCGTCTTTCACGCTCTCGATATGGCGCACATCAAGAGGATCATCGAGATCCAGCTCAAGAACCTCGTCAAGATGCTCGCCGAGCGCGGTCTGAACATCGAGATCAGCGACGCGGCGAAGGAGTACCTGGCGCGGGAAGGCTACGATCCTGCTTTCGGCGCGCGGCCGCTCAAGAGAGCGCTTCAGAAGCAGATCATGGACAAGCTGGCCATCAAGCTCCTGGAGGGAAAGTTCAAGCAGGGCGACACGATCTTCGTGAATATGGCGTCACCGAGTCAGCTCGAGCTATCCCTCGAGCCCGAGCCGATGAGCGTGCATTGAGTCTGTAGCACAGACAGAAGTGTCTGTGCTTTCTGTGCTGTCTGTGGTCATCCGACCTACAAAGACGCACAGACAGAAGTGTCTGTGCTACATAGCTACCAGCTCCCGTTCTGCGGCGAGAACATCGCTTCGTAGACCTTTCGGGCCCAGGCCCGTTTTCCTGGTTGAGCCGAGACTCCCTCGTCCTTCTGCAGCCATTCGCGGATCGGCAACGTGAAGCCGGTCTTTCGCCGCGTCTGTATCGCCGCGGGCAGCGGCGGGCGGGGCGCAGCGGCCAGGATGCCCTTGCCGCGGCCGCGGCGACGCACCAGTACCGGCGCCAGCTTCTCGAGCAGACGGGCATCGACGAGCGGAACACGCACTTCCAGTGAGTGGGCCATGCTGGCCCAGTCCATGTCACGCAGGAGCTGGTTGCGAAGATAGAGCGACGACTCCAGTGCCATCACTCGCGCGTAGGGCGTGCCCGGATCGGGCATCACGGTCCTTTCGATCAGTCCGAGGATGTCGAGGCCCCGCAGACCTTCCGCCGCAACCTCTTCGCCGAGAAGCTCAGGCAGCTCGCTTGCGAGAAAGCGCCCTCGCTTGACCAGATAGGCACCGGCGTACGACGAGCCGTAGCGAATGATCTCCCCCATCTTAGGATTGACGTGCCGGCTCTTTGTCGCCGCCACTTTCGTAAGATTGTCGACGGCATCGCCAAGGCGCGGAACGCGAGAGAGAAAGGAGGTGACAGGCATCCAACGCGGGATGTCGCGAAAGGACGTGTACCCTCCGAACAGCTCGTCCCCGCCGCTGCCGGACATCGCCACTTTGAGACCGGCCGCTGCCGCAGCCTGGCTGACGAAGTAGCTGTTCATCCCATCGACCGTCGGCTGGTCCATGGCCTCAAAGATTCGTGGGAGCGCTGTCTTGAACTCGGGGAGGGTCAGGTCCTGCACCGTGTGGCGGACGCCGTAGAAAGAAGCGACGAGGGCCGCCAGCGGAGCCTCGTCATTGTCCCGGCCACGATACTCTTCAAATCGGAGCGTCAGCGTCTCGAGGTCCGAAGCGCCGCTTTCCCGAGCCAGCCCGACAACGGCGCTCGAGTCGATGCCTGCCGAAAGAAAGGCGCCCACAGGAACGTCGGCGACCATGTGATAGCGAACCGATTCGAGAAGGGCGTCGTGCACGATCTGCTGAAGTTCCGTTTCGGATATCGGGCGATCGTCAGTCACCGCCCGGCGCAAGGTTCCGGCGATCGAGAAGAACGGCACCGGTTCGCCGGGCCCCTCCTCCCCGATGAAGAGAAACGATCCGGCAGGCAACATGCGGATCGCCTCATACATCGTGAAGGGCTCCGGCACCGTACCGCGTAGAAAGAATCCTACAGCCCCGGCCGGATCGAATGTCTTCGAGACCCGGCCCGAGACGACGAGTGCCTTGACCTGCGAGGCGAATCGACAACTCACGCCATCATCAGAATAGTAGAGCGGCTTGATGCCATACGGGTCGCGCGCCAGCAGCATGCGGCGGCGAGGCGAGTCCCAGATCGCGAAGGCGAACATGCCGCGCAGCATCGGAAACATCCGCTCCCCTTCCAGCTCCCACAGATGCAACAGCACCTCGGTGTCCGAATGGGAGACAAAGCGGCGCCCTCGCTTTTCCAGCTCTTCGCGCAACTCCAGGTAGTTGTAAATCTCGCCGTTAAAGACGATCTGATAGCGACCATCGGCGCTGGCCATCGGCTGAGCACCCGTCTCGGAGAGGTCGATGATGGCCAGACGCCGGTGTCCGAGGGCGACACGGCCGTCGTCGGAAAACCAGGCGCCGGCGCCGTCGGGACCACGCGCACGCATCCGGTCGCGGACCCGTATCAACTCATCGCGATCGATCGCAGGCGCCGTCGGGGCATAGGCGAAGATTCCATTGATACCGCACATCGACGCAAAGAGTATCAGGCGTGAAGCCCCCAGGCGCCTCGCCTGTAGCACAGACACTTCTGTCTGTGCGCCTTCTTCTGCCTGTGCGCTTTTTGTCTGGCGCTCTTCTCTAAGGCCTGTAGCACAGACGCGCACAGACAGAAGTGTCTGTGCTACAGCGACGCGTCTGCGCACCGTCGCTTCGGCCGCCGGGGGGAGGGCGCGGCTGGCCCCATTCCTCGCTCGGGGTGCCCGAGGACGGGCACCCCTCCACAAGAGCGACGTCGCGATGCGAGGCGTTGAGCAGCGAGGGGGGTCGCCGGGCATCTCGCCCGGCGACCAAACCGCTCCCGGATCTTCGCTACTGCTTCGGTACTGCCGGCGACGAGGACGCTTTTGCGAAATCGCCCGCCTTGATGATCGTGATCTTCGAAGGATCGATCCAGCGACGTAGGGCCGTGTTCACCTGGTCAAGCGTGAGCTCGGCGATCTTCTGCTCGAAATCGGCATCCCACTGCAGCGTGCGGTTGCTGTACAGCTCCGCGGCCAGCGTGCGGGCCAGCGCATTGTCCTGTGCACGCTGGAGTTTGCGGGATTCGAGATAGCCCTTCTTCGCTTCGGTCACTTCGTCCGCAGTGAAGCCGTCCTTCAGAGCGCGGGCAACCTCCTCGCGGAAGGCGGTCTCCAGCTTGGTGACATTCTGCGGAGCATAGATGGCGAAGGTAGTAAAGGCACCGCTCTTGTCGAAGGGACTGGCGTTTACTTGAGAGCCGACTCCGTAGCTCAGCCCCTCCTTCTGCCGGATCCGGTTGCCGAGGCGCGAATAGAGAGTGCCGCCGCCCAGGATGTAGTTGCCGATGACAAGGGCGGGATAGTCGGCGTCGTCATCGCGGATGTTGAGGTTGGTCCCGGCGAGGAAAAGCGCGTTCGCCTTGTCGGGGGTCTCCACCGACTGGTTGACTGGTGCGATGTTCTGGAAGTTGTGTGGAACCCGAGTGAAGGGTGTGGTGCTCTTCCAGCTTCCGAAAAGGTCCGCTGCTTGCGCCGCGGTCTGCTTTGGATCGAAATCGCCGACGATGGCCAGTTCGCCGGCAGATGCACCGTAGAACGTCTGATAGAAGTTCTTCACCTGATCGAGGGTCAACGCGTTGACATCTTTGATGTCCTCTTCAGGGGTGGAGATGTACCGGACGTCGCCCTGCGGATAGTCATTCATGTGACGGCTGAACGCGGTTACAGCGATCGACTGCGGGTCGGTCCGCTGCTCTTCGGCCCCGGCCAGGGTCTGCTGCTTCCATTGATCCAGCTCGGTCGCCGGGAACACCGGCTCCTTGAGGGCCTCGGCGATCAGCGCCAGCACAGCCGGCAGGTTCTCGCGTGTGGTCTCGGCGGAAATGATCGCCTGGGCCGGGCCGCCGGTGACGGAGACGCGAGCCTTCAGGCGGTCGAACTCATCCTTCAGCTGTTGACGGGTGTGCTTCGATGTGCCGCGCGTGAGCAAGGCTGCCGTTGCGGCCGCAGCGGTGGAACGGTTCAGCAGCGACTTCTCGTCTCCGAAGCGGAGGGTCATGGACGCCACGACCGTGTTGCCGCGCGTCTTCTTCGGCAGGAGCGCGAGCTTGACTCCGGACGCCAGGGTCGAGCGCGTCGTACGCGATTCGATGTTGAGGGGGGAGGGATCGAAGGCCTCACCAGCTGCCAGCGCCGCATCGCCCTTATAGCCTTCGACGACCGAGGCGATGGCCGGAGTGGCCGGAACCACGGAGCGATCCGGCTTCGGGTCGGGGAGGAACTCACCGACCGTGCGGTTGGAGACCTTGAGGTACGTCGCGGCGACTCGCTGGACATCGGCTGGCGTCACCGCGCGCAGACGATCGCGGTTGATGAAGAAAAGCCGCCAGTCGCCTGCAGCGATCGATTCGCTCATGGCCAGACCGACGCGGTCGGCGGCATTGAGCGTCATATCGATGTTCTTGAGCAGTGCGGTGCGCGCCCGATCGACCTCTTCCTTCGTCGGTGGATTGCTCTTGAGCGCGTCGATGGTGGTCGACATGGTCTGCCGGGCCTCATCGAGTGACTGTTCCTGACGCACCTGGGCCTCGAAGGCGACGAAACCGGGGTCGTGCATCTCCAGCAGTTCGGACGAAACGGCGGTCGCTTTCTTCGCCTCGACCAGCGACTTGTAAAGACGGCCGGACGGGGTGTCGGCCAGGACGCGGGCAAGGATCTGGACCGGAGCGAAGTCGGGATGAGCCGCCGCCGGCACGTGATAAACCATGATCAGATCCTGGACGTCGCCGACCCGGCGGAGCGTCACGGAGCGCTCACCATCCTGAACCGGCTCGACAGTGTAAGGCTCCTCGAGTTTTCGCGTCGGACGGGGAATCTTCCCGAAGGCGTCGGTGACCATCGAGAGCGTTTTCGGCTCGTCGAACTTGCCGGCTATCAGGAGGACGGCGTTGTCCGGCTGATAGTACTTCCGCCAGAAGTTCTGCAGACGATCGATCGGAACGCGCTCGATATCCTCGCGCGAACCGATCGTCGAATGGCCGTAGTTGTGCCAGAGGTAGGCCGTGGAGAGGGTCCGCTCCTCGAGGATGTTGGAGGGATCGTTCTCCCCCGCCTCGAACTCGTTGCGGACCACGGTCATTTCGGAGTCGAGATCCTTCCTGGCGATGAACGAGTGCACCATCCGATCCGCTTCCAGCCCGAGGGCGAAGCGAAGGTTCTCGTCGGTAGCCGGCAGGATCTCGAAGTAGTTCGTCCTGTCGTACCAGGTCGAGGCGTTGTAGTTCGCGCCGTGACCCTTCAGCTCCTGCGGGATGTTGCCATGTGTCGGCGTACCTTTGAACATCATGTGCTCGAGCAGGTGAGCCATGCCGGTCTCGCCGTAGCTCTCGTGACGCGAGCCGACCTCATAGGTCAGATTGACGGTGACCGTCGGCTTGGTCTGATCAGGGAAGAGCAGAACGATGAGTCCATTCGGGAGCCTGTACTCCGTGATGCCTTCGACCGACGTCACTCGCTCCGGCGCGGCCGTGTGCTTCGTGGCGGTGGTGGCCGATGCCTGGGACGCTTTCTTCTCAGCGGCTATCGAGCTTCCTGCAACGGAAATCGAGAGTAGGACCAGCAGGATCGCTCTGGCGTTTCTGTTCATTGATTCTCCTTGTGTTGTTGGGCCGTCGATCATAGGTCGCACCCAGCGCGATGCGCAAACGGATGCGGCACGAAAAATGACCCGAATTTGCGTATTCGTAACAGAACTTGCGACTACGGCTGGTGGAGTAACACGAAACTGCCGAATTGCTGACTCCCGACGACCTCCGTACAATCGCCGGCCTTGGAGGACGCATGATCCGCAGACTTGCTCCCGTGGTCCTGGCTTCGCTGGCTCTCTCCCTCTCCGCTCAGACGACCTCCACACACGACGCCCCCGTCGGCGGCTTCAGCGTGCCGGCGGCCGCTGCCGAACACTCGCTCGAGGCGCAGTACGACGCCAGACTGGATCGCAACGACCTTCGCGACTGGATGAAGCGGCTGACGGCACGGCCGCATCACCTCGGCTCGGCCTATGACCGCGACAACTCGGAATTCATCGCCTCTCTCTTCCGCTCGTGGGGATACGAGACGGCGATCGAAGAGTTCCAGGTGCTCTTCCCGACGCCGAAGAGTCGCCTCCTGGAGATGGTCGGACCTCAGCATTTCACCGCCAATCTCGCCGAAACGCCGCTGACGGACGACCCGACGAGCAGTCAGGTCAGCGAGCAGCTTCCGACCTTCAACGCTTACTCCATCGACGGTGACGTGACCGGCGATCTGGTCTACGTGAATTTCGGAGTTCCAAAGGACTACGAGGAGCTCGATCGCCGCGGGATCGATGTCAAAGGAAAGATCGTCATCGCGCGCTACGGCGGCTCGTGGCGCGGCATCAAGCCGAAGGTGGCTGCCGAACATGGCGCCATCGGCTGCCTCATCTACTCCGATCCGCACGACGATGGCTACTTCCAGGGCGACGTCTACCCCAAGGGAGCATTCCGCAACGACAGCGGCGCGCAGCGCGGTTCGGTCATGGACATGCCCCAGTATCCGGGCGATCCGCTCACTCCCGGGGTCGGCGCCACGGCCACCGCAAAGCGCCTCGACCGCAAAGACGCCACAACACTGACGAAGATCCCGGTCCTTCCGATCTCATACGGAGATGCTCTCCCTCTGCTGCGCGCGATCTCCGGCCCGGTGGCACCGCAGGAGTGGCGCGGCTCCCTGCCGATCACCTATCACATCGGACCGGGCGTTGCGCGCGTCCACCTCAAACTGGAGTTCAACTGGGACATGGTGCCGGCGCGGGACGTCATCGCCCGTCTGCGCGGCAGCCAGAGGCCGGACCAGTGGATCGTTCGCGGCAATCACTACGACGCCTGGGTCAACGGCGCCGAGGATCCAATCAGCGGCCAGGTGGCCATGCTGGAGGAAGCGAAAGCGATCGGGCAACTGGCGAAAGAGGGCCATCGTCCGGTTCGCACCATCATCTACGCCGCCTGGGACGGCGAAGAGGAAGGACTTCTCGGCTCTACGGAGTGGGCGGAGACCCACGCTGAGGAGTTGCAGAGAAATGCGGTCGTCTACATCAACTCCGATACGAACGGGCGGGGTTTTCTCGGTGTCGAGGGCTCTCACACCCTCGAGCGCTTTGTGAATGAGGTCGCCCGCGACGTCAATGATCCCGAGCGCAACGTTTCTGTTCTCCAACGCCTCCGGGCGCGCCAATTGACGACAGCAGCAGCCGGCGACCGCAAGTCTCTCCGCTCTCAGGATGGCATCCGCATCGGAGCTCTCGGCTCAGGATCCGACTACTCCGCATTTCTCCAGCACCTCGGGGTCGCCGCCCTGAACGTGGGCTACGGCGGTGAGGACGGAAGTGGCTCCTATCACTCCATCTTCGACTCCTACTCCCATTTCACCCGCTTCGTCGATCCCGATTTCCAATACGGTCTGACTCAGGCCCGGACGACGGGCCGGATGGTTCTTCGCCTGGCGAACGCGGAGGTGCTTCCTTTCGAGTTCACTCACATGGCCGACACCGTCGCGCGTTACGCCGACGACCTCACCCATCTGGCGGCATCGATGCGCGAGGAGGCCGAGGAGCGAAACCTGGAGGTCAACGACCAGAGCCTCGTTCTGGCCGCCGATCCGACTGAGCCGATGGCAGCGCCAAAGCCGGAGACGGTGGCGCCCTATCTCAACTTCGCGCCGCTGCAGAACGCCGTAGCTCATCTGCAGCGCAGCGCCAAAGCGTTCGATGCGGTGCGCGTCAATGCCATCGCCGCGTCTCCCAACGCCTCAGTGAACCAGGAGTCGCTCGACCGGGTTCTGATGCATGCCGAGCGGATGCTGACGCGTGATCAAGGCCTCCCGCGGCGGCCGTGGTATCGGCATTTCGTCTATGCCCCGGGCTACTACACAGGCTACGGAGTCAAGACGCTCCCCGGCGTGCGTGAAGCCATCGAACAGAGGCAGTATCCGGAGGCTGAACAGCAGGTAACGATTCTGGCGGGCGTTCTCGACGCTTATGCGGCGGAGATCGATCGGGCCACGGCGCTGGCCCAGGGGCGGAAGGAGTGAGGCGGACGGTTAGATGCCGCCGCAACTACGCAGCCGCGGAGCGGCGAAAGACGCCGGAGGCGTCAAGTAGATTAACCGGTGGCAAGCGCCAAAGGCGCGCTGCCATCGGTTCTTAACGACAACCACAATTCGCACCCCGGCAGGGGTGCCGGAGAAAAGCCAACGATGGTGAAGCGCGTGCATCGGAAGGAAATTGTCGGATTGCTCCTGCTCACGTGTTGCGTGGCCTGCCAGACTACAGCAACACCCTCGGCTACCAGCTCCACTCCCGTTGCCACGACGACCGCGGCGACACCTTCAACCGCCCGCGGGACTGCGCCGATGGCCGCAACCCCGCCGCTCGAGATCCTTCCCGATGTTCCGCAGCGGCTCAGCCAGCTCCCGCGCACGCCGATCGACTACGATCGCTCGCTTCTCAGCCCGCGAGAGCAGCAGGTCGTCGGGAAGCTGATCGAAGCATCGAAGCTGATCGACGACATTTACCTTCGTCAGGTGTCGGAGGACAATCCCGTCATTCGCGCTCGCCTCGTGGAAGGAACGGGCCGGTCGGCGCTCGAGCGAGCGGGCCTGGACCTTTTCGACATCAACAAGGGACGCTGGGACCGGCTCAAGGAGGATGCTCCGTTCATCTCGCCATTCGGCGCCGTGGGAAAGAAGCCGGACGGGGCCGCCTTCTACCCGGCCGACATGTCGAAGGCCGAGCTGGAGTCGTTCGTGGCAGCGCATCCCGGCTCGAAGGCAGAGCTCGAAGGCCTCCTGACGGTCGTACGCCGCGACGGAACGGCCTTGGCCGGCATACCCTATTCCGGCTTCTACCGCGACTTTCTCGAGCCTGCCGCGGCGCGCCTTCGCGAAGCCGCTGTACTCTCCGAGGAGCCTTCGCTGCGAGACTTTCTCACGAAGCGCGCCGACGCCTTCCTCAACGACGACTACTTCGCCAGCGACCTGGCCTGGATGGATCTCAAAGGACCGATCGAGGTGGTCATTGGTCCGTACGAAGTCTATGAGGACAATCTGTTTAACTACAAGGCGGCGTTCGAATCGTTCGTCACCGTGGTCGATCGGCCGGAAAGCGAGAAGCTCGCTGTCTATGCTGCTCACCTTCCGGACATGGAGAGGAACCTGCCCGAGCCGGACCAGTACAAGAATCCGAGCCGCGGGACCGACTCGCCGATCAGGGTAGTCCAGGAGATCTACACGGCCGGTGACGCGCGCCGCGGCGTCCAGACATCGGCATTCAATCTCCCGAACGACGAGAAGGTTCGCGAGGCCAAAGGTTCGAAGAAGGTCCTCCTCAAGAATGTGATGAACGCCAAGTTCCAGCAGAGCGGATCGCCGGTCGCTCTACGCGTACTCGATCCGTCCCAGGCTTCGCTCCTCTCCTTCGACGCCTATTTCAATCACACCCTCTTCCACGAGCTGTCGCACGGTCTCGGGCCGGGCTTCATCAACCAGCCCGGCGGTCAGCGCGTCGAGGTTCGCATCCCGCTCAAGAACCTCTTTTCCACCATCGAGGAGTGCAAGGCCGACGTCGTCGGGCTCTGGAACATCTTCTATGCCCTCGATCACGGACTGCTGAGCGGCTTCAATGAGCAACAATTGGCCGCCACCTATACCGGCCTCATGTTCCGCAGCATGCGTTTCGGGATCAACGAAGCGCACGGCCGCGGCACGGCCGTCCAATGGAACTGGTTCCGCGAGAAAGGCTTCGTCAACGGCTCGAGTGACGGCCACTACTCAGCAGACTCTACGAGATTCCGCGAAGCGGTTCGCTCGCTGGGGAACGAGCTGCTGACGATCGAAGCCACCGGCGACTACGCGCGTGCCGAAGCGCTGCTCGACAAGTACGGAAAACTGACGCCGGAGATCAGCAGCACGATCGAGAAGCTGACCGATATCCCGGTCGACATCACGCCGGTGTTTACCGCGGCAGGGGAGAGATGAGTTGAACGGTCATTCCGG
>JADGNX010000154.1 GCA_017883265.1 Thermoanaerobaculia bacterium | reverse complement strand
TCCTGTTCGGTCTCTGTGTAAGAGCGCTTCCGGCAGCAGTCTTTGCGTTCTTCGATTCGTGGCCCGATTTCAGTGTTTTCGACGCGGCTGTTCCTGCCTTCTTGCCCGTTACTTCATTCTTAGCCATGCTGTTCTCCTTCTCTACGAGTAACCGCTCCTACGAACAGCCGCTCGTGCTCCCGCAATTCAGGCACTTGTAGCACGCCCCATTTCTCACCATGATCGAGCCGCAGTCCGAGCATGAGGGTGCGTCCTGCTGGTAGAGGAACGTTGCTTTCGGCGTGTTGGTGTTCGAGGCGTCGGCGCTCTTGGACGTGGTGACGAAGGTGACGACGTTCGTGGCGGAAGGCGCAGGGCCGACGTTCACGCTCGAAGGCGTCACCAGTGCGTCGACGAACTTGACCTCTTCCTTTGTCAGCGGGGCCACGTTGGCCTGGGTTGGCGTCGGCGTGGGCTCGTCGCGCAGGATCACTCCGGCGTGGGTCTGGCTGTCGCGGTCGAGGAACTTGATGGCCAGCCATTTGAAGATGTAGTCCATGATCGACTTGGTCATCGGGATCTCGGGGTTCTTCGTGAATCCCGAGGGCTCGAAGCGGGTGTGGGTGAACTTGTCGACCAGGAACGAGAGCGGCACTCCGTGCTGGAGAGCCAGCGAGGTCATGGTGGCGAAGGAGTCCATGAGGCCGGAAATGGTCGAGCCTTCCTTGGCCATGGTGATGAAGATCTCGCCCGCCGTGCCGTCTTCGTACTTGCCGACGGTGATGTAGCCCTCGTGTCCGCCGATGGAGAACTTGTGCGTGATGGCTTCCCGCTCGTCGGGCAGCTTGCGTCGCACCGCCGTCGAGGCCGGAGCGGCGATGACCTCGTTCAACTTCTCTTTACCGCTGGAGGTCGAGAGAGGCTGGCTGCGCTTGCAACCATCGCGGTAGATGGCCACCGCCTTCAGCCCCAGCTTCCACGCTTCGTAGTAGGCCCCCTCGATGTCTTCCACCGTGGCGCTGGTCGGCATGTTGATGGTCTTGGAGATGGCGCCGGAGATGAACGGCTGCACGGCCCCCATCATCTTGAGGTGCCCCATGAAGTGGATCGAGCGCGTGCCGTGGGCGGCCTTGAAGGCGCAGTCGAAGACCGGGAGGTGCTGGTCGAGGAGGTGCGGCGCCCCTTCGATGGTGTCGTTCTCGTCGATGTACTGGACGATCTCGTTGATCTGCTTCGCGTTGTAGCCGAGGCGCTTGAGCGCCGTCGGGACGGTCTGGTTGACGATCTTCAGGAGGCCGCCGCCGACCAGCTTCTTGTACTTCACCAGGGCGATGTCGGGCTCGATGCCGGTGGTGTCGCAATCCATCATGAAGGCGATGGTGCCGGTCGGTGCCAGCACGGAGATCTGCGCATTCTTGAAGCCATGCTCCGAGCCGAGGGCGTAGGCTTCGTCCCAGCATCTGGTGGCCGCTGCGGCCAGGTCGACCGGGAGAGCCTTGGTGCTGATCTTCTGCGCCGCCCTGCGATGCTTGTCGATGACGCGGAGGAACGGGGCCTCATTGACCTTGTAGCCTTCGAACGGTCCGAGCTTCGCGGCGATGCGCGCCGACTGCGCGTACGACTCGCCGGACAGGATGGAGGTCATGGCTGCTGCGTATTCGCGCCCTTCGTCCGAATCGTACGGAAGCCCGCGGGCCATGAGGAGTGCCCCGAGGTTGGCGTAGCCGATGCCGAGGGGGCGGAAGGCGTGAGAGTTCTTCTCGATGGCAGCGGTCGGGTACGAGGCGTTGTCGACCGTGATCTCCTGCGCCGTGATGACGATGCGCAGCGCATGCCGGTAGGCCTCGACATCAAAGCCGGTCGACTCGTTGTAGAAACGCATCAGGTTGAGCGACGCCAGATTGCAGGCCGAGTCGTCGAGGAACATGTACTCCGAGCAGGGATTCGATGCATTGATGCGCGCCGTGTTGGGACACGGGTGCCAGTCGTTGACCGTAGTGTCGAACTGCATGCCCGGATCGCCGCACAGGTGCGCCGACTCGGCCATCTTCCGCATCAGGCCGCGGGCCTTGAACTGATCCATCGGACGCTTCGGCTCGACCACCGACCAGGTGGTCCAGTCGCCGTCCTTCTCGTAGGCCCGCATGAAGTCGTCGGTGACGCGCACCGAGTGATTGGCGTTCTGGAACTGCACAGAATCGTAGGCACCGCCCGGAGCGTTGAACGCGCCGTCGTAGCCGGAGTCGATGAGGGCCCAGGCTTTCTTCTCTTCTTTTTCCTTCGACTCCACGAAGTCGACGATGTCGGGATGGTCGACGTTGAGGATGACCATCTTCGCGGCCCGGCGGGTCTTGCCGCCGGACTTGATGACGCCGGCGAAGGAGTCGTAGCCCTTCATGAAGGAGACCGGCCCGGAAGCGGTTCCGCCACCGGCCAGGAGCTCGCGGGAGGAGCGGATCTTCGAGAGATTCGATCCCGTTCCCGATCCGTACTTGAAGAGCATCCCCTCGGTCTTGGCCAGGCCGAGAATGGAGTCCATGGTGTCCTGGACGGAGTTGATGAAGCAGGCCGAACACTGCGGGCGCGCTTCGATGCCGACGTTGAACCAGACCGGCGAATTGAACGACGCCATCTGATAGAGAAGGATGTGGGTCAGCTCGTCGCGGAAGGCGTCGCCGTCCGCTTCACTGGCGAAGTAGCCTCCCTCGCGTCCCCACCCGGTCATCGTGCGCACGACGCGTCCGATCAGTTGGCGGACGGAGCTCTCGCGGTCGAGCGTGTCCAGATGGCCGCGGAAGTATTTCGACACCACCACATTGGTGGCCATCTGCGACCAGAACTTCGGCATCTCGACGTTCTTCTGCTCGAAGACCACCTCGCCACGCTCGTTCGTGATGATCGCACTCCGCATCTCCCACTCGCAGGTGTCGTACACGTCGACCCCTGGCCTGGTGTAGAAGCGATCGACGGTAATCCCGCCGCTGCGCGTCTCTTTCCTCCCTGCTTTTTTTGGCGTGTTAGAGCGGGCCCGGAGCTGTGGTCCGGGCAAATCGACGGAAGTCATCTGTTGCTCTCCTATTTCCCTGGTGGTGCCTCGACGGCGTTCCAAAAAAAATAAAGAGGACGGAAGTCGTTTTGGCAGGAGGTCGAGAGGCGCGTATCCAGGCGGCTCGGGAGAGCGGGGTTTTCGTTCTATCCTTGCAAGACGTCCTGTCCGGACCAGGGCATCGTGCAGGTTTGCTTCCCGTTTGTCGCTTTGTCGCTTCCGATCGATCTCTTGCTATCCGAGCTCCAGTCCCCTTCTCCCCCACCGGCACCCGCGGGTGCCGCTTCTCCATTCGGAAGCAGCGCTTGAGGCTGCTTCCGAAACTGATCTCACCGAATCTGTTTGGCCTGAGGCAGAGGCGACTTGACCTTGACCGTAACCTGGTAGTCCCGAATCTGCAGCGAAACCGCGCGAATCGGGGAACGGGTAGCAAGCCGGTACTGAGCCTTCAAGACCTTCATGGAACCTCCCTCACGTGTCACACCGGGCTTCTGGATTCGATTCGGAAACGGTAAACCTGCCCCAGAGGGAAGTCAAGGCCGAAACCACTAGATCTAGTGGTATGCAACTATCAGAACACTACATCATGCGCAAGTAGTTCCACTGTCAGCAATTTATGTGCTGTTATACGCGTGATTTTCCGCGACTTCTCCACCGCTACCTCACAGCTTCTCCACAGGATTTCCAACGCTGCTCCCGCAGGAAATCCACAGCATTTTCGCCACTTCTCCGCAAAAGGGGTCTAATTATTGGCAGCGATGAGGTTGCGAGCGCTCAGCTCCTTTTCCGCACCATTTCCGAAGTTATTTCAGAGGATTTAGCAGACGCGGCCGGAGAGAAAAAGGGCGAAAGTAAGGCGGCGGCGGCCTGACGGCGGAAAACGCGCCATTTTCGGCCCGACAGGCGTTCTCCAATGTCTGAGCTCTGGCGTTGCACGTGGAACAGTGCAAAGGGCGTCATCGTGACACACTTCGAAGTGAGGTAAATGAGGAGGGCTTCGGGCCGCTCCTCCGGCATACAATCGCCCCTCCTATGCCACGGTCGAAGAAACGCGGCGCTGCCGTTTTCAAGTTTGGCGGGACCTCCGTCGGATCGGCCGAGGCCATCCGTCTGGCCGCCGGCCACGTTCAGGAGCACAAGCCGGCAGTGGTAGTCGTGTCGGCCATGCGCGGAGTGACCGACCTGCTGCTCGACGCCGGCCGCCATGCCCTCGCCGGCCACCGCGAGCGCTTCCTCGAGGCTGTCGACGCATTTGGAACGCGCCACGTCGACCTGGTCCGCCACCTCATCGACACGCGGCGAAGCACGAGCCAGCTGGAGTCGGAGATCGATCGAATGGTCGAGCGGCTGACGGCGATCGGCGAGAGTGTTCTGACTCTGCGGGAGCTGACGACGCGGACCGAGGACGCGCTCGTCGGGCAGGGGGAGCGAATTCTGGCGCGCATCTTCGCCGCGCTGCTGAAAGAGAAGGGGACCGACGCGATCTACGTCGACGCTACCGAGGTGATCGCCGTGCACCGGCGGCTGGGAGGGCTCTGGCCGGATCTGGTGCAGTGCAGCACGAATGCCGCGAAGAAGATCGCGCCGCACGTCGCGGCCGGCCGGGTTGTGGTGATGCCCGGCTTCATCGGGCGCGGCGAGTCGGGCGAACTGATCACCCTGGGGCGCGGCGGATCGGACCTCTCGGCAACCATCCTGGCCCGCAGCATCGGCGCGGCGAGCGTGACGCTCTGGAAGGAAGTGGACGGCCTGATGACCGCCGATCCGCGGAGCGTGAGCGATGCGCGTGTCATCCCGGAGCTGCACTACCGCGAGGCGGCCGAGCTGGCCTATTACGGGGCCAGCGTGCTTCATCCCCGCACCATGATTCCACTCATCGAGCCGGCAATCCCGCTTTATGTCAGAAACACCTTCAACCCCTCGTTCAGCGGAACCCGGATTGCCGGAGACGTGAAGCCGGGCTCCTATCCGGTGAAGGCGCTGACCGCAATCCGCGGACAGGCTCTCCTTTCGCTGACAGGCAACGGCATGCTGGGCGTTCCCGGCGTTGCCAGCCGCACCTTCGCCGCGCTGTCGGAGGCCGGACACTCGGTCTCCATGATCAGCCAGGCCTCCAGCGAGTCGAGCATCTGCCTGGTCCTGCCGGAGCGCGAAGTCACAGACGCCGTGCGCGCCTTGCGCCGCGCTTTCGCAGCCGAGATCGAGACGCGTCTCATTGATGCCATCGACGTCGAGCGCCACGTTGCGCTGGTGGCCGTGGTCGGCCTCGGCATGCGCGGCGCGCCCGGAATTGCCGCGCGCACCTTCCAGGCCATCGGCCGCCAGCGGATCAACATCCTGGCCATCGCCCAGGGCTCGTCCGAGCTCAACATCACGGTGGCCATCAACGACGAGGACGTACCTCGCGCACTGATCTCGCTTCACCGCGAATACCAACTCGACAAGATCCGCCCACTGGCGCATATCCAGGGTCGTGAGATCGACGTCACTCTTCTCGGATTCGGCCAGATCGGAAGAACGCTGGCCCGCCAGATGACGACACAGCAGTCGTTCTTCCGCCACGACGTCGGTCTGGAGCTGAAGTGCATCGCTCTGGCCGACCGTTCCGGCATTCGGGTGGCGACCAAGGGATTCAGCGCCGACGCTCTCGCGGAGCTGGCCACGCGCAAAGAGACGTCCGGCAGCCTTCTGGCCCGCAAGGGGAAGATGACGGTCGACGGAGTCACGAGGGCGTTCCGCTCGAAGCTCTGGCCGCTGCCACAGTATCGTCCGGTGCTGGTCGACCTGACGGCCGACGAGACATTCCCACTCCTCCTCGAAGCAGTGCAGCATCGCTTCCATCTCGTCCTGGCGAACAAGAAACCGCTGGCGGTGCCGCAGAAGGACTTCGACGAGTTGATGCGGGCCGCCGAACAGGAGGATGTGTCCGTACGCTACGAAGCGACTGTGGGCGCTGGTCTGCCGATCCTCGACACGCTGCGCAAACTGGAAGAGGCCGGCGATCGCCCCATCTCGGTACTCGGCTGCCTCTCCGGCACCATCGGCTACGTCATGACGCAGATTGACGAAGGACTGCCTTACTCGCAGGCCGTGCGTCAGGCGTTCGACCTCGGCTATACCGAGCCCGATCCGCGCGAGGATCTGTCGGGCATGGACGTCGCGCGCAAGGCGCTCATCCTGGCCCGCACTCTCGGCCATCGTCTCGACATGACCGACATCGCCCTCGAGCCGCTCTTCCCGGCGGAGCTGAGCGATTCCGATCCGAAGCGATTCATCGACGGCCTGGCGGCGCTCGACGGCGAGCTGGCCCAGCGCCTCCGCATCGCACGGCGAAACAAGCAGGTGTTGCGCTATGTGGCCCGAATCACTCCCGACGGCATCCGCGTGGGCATCGAGGCTGTCCCCGAGAATTCGCCGATCGGACGGCTGCACGGAACCGACAATCAGATCGTCCTGCACACGAAGCGCTACAAGACCAATCCGCTCGTCGTCACCGGGCCGGGAGCGGGGGCAGAAGTGACGGCGGCGGGCGTGCTCAACGACATCGTAGCCATTGGGACGGGTTCGTAGGTCGCTAGCCAGCGCGGCGCATCGCTGGCTGCGCCGCGCGCACGAGGCGTATTCGAGGCTTCCCGATCACTAAATCGCTCGCCGGCGTTGTTCGCACGTATGTGAACCGGAGCGGGACCGCCTTGATCGGTCTTGGCACCGGTAACTCCTTCGAGAAGCGGAGCGAATGGCCGTCATAAATCCAGTTCCCGTCGCTGCATTGCGACCGCTCGATGCCCGGCAGTGACGCCGGCCATCCGAGCGCTTTGAGCTCGAGGATTCTGTTCGTTCCCTCGAGCTCGGCGCGAAAACGGAGGACTCGTTGCCATGCCTGTCCGAGATTCGGATTGCTTGCTCGAGCCAGGAGATTCCAGCGCGGAATCCTATTGCGGACGCCGCGGCTGAAGGCCTCGCCATCCATGCCGCACTGCGTCATAGATGCGAGCTTTCCCGACGATTCACGTGAGGCCTTCGCCAGAGCTGCGGCGGCGTAGTCGATGTATGGCGTCATCACAAAGTTCGCCGCGGCGCGAAAGGGATCGAGGGGATGGCGCTGTCCGCCTTCATCTGTAAAAGAGTGCTTCGCCATCGTCACAGACCAGGCATCGGCCTGCTGCGAGGCGATCAACGCGCGGCGGTAATCGAACCGCACCATCTCGTCGCGCCACCGCGGAGCGGAAACGGGAAGGAACCGAGCGACCGCATTCGTGGTGCGAGCGATGCTCAGGCCGACGAGCGTCGAGATGAGCTCCGGCCGCTGCATCAGACCACGGCCGAGGATCCAGGATGCCTCCAGGTCGGACCACGCCGCAGGATCGTCGTGCCGCGCGAGCGCTCGCGCGACCAGCAATCGGTGCAGCTTCAAGTGACCGAGGAGGTTGGGGATGGGGGCATCGCCCCCTGCTTCGATGTGCGTGGCCCAGACGATTGGAGAATGTTGGATGACATTCTCGAGCAGCCCGAAGTCGTCCTGGTGCTCTATAAGGAACGCGCCGAGCGCAGAGGGCGGTGGCTGGACAGTATCGCTTGTCCGAGTGCTCTCGCTGCTTACGTAAGAGGACGCTTCATCGGAGAGGGAGCCCGTTTGCAAACCGCGAGAGTTGGGCGCGATCCCAACGCCGAGGCGGGCCGCGATGGGGATCAAGGCACGGGCCGCGTCGTTTATCTCAGCAGGCGGGAAGCGACGGGGGACGGAAACGGTGCTGCCCAGACCTACCGGCCATTCCTGCTGCGCCGAGGTGGTGGTGAGAGACGAAACGAACGCGGAACCGGCGAGCCAGAGCAGCGCGCAGCCAAATAGTATGAGCAAGCCAATCAGCAGAATCTTACGCATACTCATCGGACGTTCGGACCACTGTATGGTTACGGTGTTACGGACATCAGGTCGTACCTGTCGTCAATCACTCGCGCCGCCACCCGCAAACGTGACTACGACGCGTTTCTGCCGCTTGTTGACGCGATAGAATCGCCCTCGCGTGTCCAACACCATTCCTCTTCCCGGCCGGGCGCGCGCCTTTGCCCCGGCCGGCATCGGCAATGTCGGTCCCGGCTTCGACGTACTCGGGCTGGCGATCGAGGGTCTGGGCGACACGGTCACGATCGCGCTGACGGGCGACGGCTCGTCGACGATCGAAGTCACAGGCGTCGATTTCGAGCTCGTCCCCCGCGATCCGGGCCGCAACGCCTGCGCCATCGCCGCGCGCTTCTGGCTCGACCGGTGCGGCATCCCTCTGTCGTTCCGGATGTCGATCGCCAAAGGCATCCCGATGTCGGCGGGGCTGGGCGGCAGCGGTGCCAGCAGCGTCGCCGGCGCGCTCGCCGCAGCTCTGGCCTGCGGGCGGCCGCCGGC
>JADGNX010000153.1 GCA_017883265.1 Thermoanaerobaculia bacterium | reverse complement strand
GCTTTCTGCCTTCCCTTTGACTCTATTTCTGCTTTCTGCTTTCTGCCTTCTGCCTTATGGTAACCGTCGATGACAGACCCTGGTTCAATTCCGTCGGGATTCGAGCGCGATGTTCCCCTGGGGCAGTTCACGACGATCGGGATCGGCGGCCCGGCTCGCTTCTTCTTTCGCGCCGGGAGCGTCGATGCGCTTCGGGAGTCTCTGGAATGGGCCGCTGCCAGTGGAATCGAGCTCTTCATCCTCGGGGGCGGCAGCAACCTTCTCATCGCGGACGAAGGCTTCGATGGATTGGTGATCCAGATCGCCCTCCGCGGAATCACGGTCCAGAGCGAGGATCGATACGTCATGGTTAAGGCGGCGGCCGGCGAGCTGTGGGATCCCTTCGTCGCCGGAGCAGTCCGTAACCGGTGGGCCGGCATCGAATCGCTATCCGGAATCCCCGGCAGCGTCGGCGCCACGCCGATCCAGAACGTCGGCGCTTACGGACAGGATGTCAGCGAGACCATCGTCCGAGTGGAGGCACTCGATCGTCACAGCGGCACTGTGCGCTGGTTTACGAATGCGGAGTGCCATTTCGGATACCGGCGGAGCCTCTTCAAGAACGAGACGCCGAATCGGTACATCATCCTGTCGGTTGTCTTCCGGCTGGAAGTGGGGGGCGAAGCGGCTGTTCGCTATCCGGAGTTGCACCGCTATCTCGACGACCATGACGGTGACGCGGGCCATCTGGCGAGCGTGCGTGAGGCCGTGCTGGCCATCCGCAGGCTCAAAGGGATGGTACTCGATGCCGCCGATCCCGACACCCGCAGCGACGGTTCGTTCTTCATGAACCCGATTCTCGCGGCAGACGCCTTCATGGAGTTTCGCCGTGGAGCGCAGAGCTTTGTCGGCTCCGACGCAAAGATTCCGGCATTCCCGGCCGATGACGGAAGCGTGAAGCTCTCGGCCGCGTGGCTCATCGAGCATGCCGGATTCCAGAAGGGATTCGTTCATGGCAACGCCGGTCTCTCCT
Organism: Thermoanaerobaculia bacterium; assembly: GCA_017883265.1. Classification (GTDB taxonomy): domain Bacteria; phylum Acidobacteriota; class Thermoanaerobaculia; order Gp7-AA8; family Gp7-AA8; genus JADGNX01. The sequence continues at coordinate 7,459 of JADGNX010000153.1, read as the reverse complement.
CGAAGCACACGCTCGCCGTCATCAATCGTGGAGGAGCGACCGCGCGCGAGGTGCTTGCGCTGGTGAGGATGATTCAGCGCGCGGTGCGTGAGAGGTTCGGCATCGAGATTCAGCCGGAACCGAACTTTATCGGCATATCGACCTAAACGCCACGACGAACGTGCCGCTGGGACGCAGAAGCAGGCACTATCGTTTGAGCGGGAAGATGGCGATGATGATCTGGATGTCGATGCTGCGCTCGAGGTACTCCCAGACGGCCAGCACTTCTTCCCGATGCGGGATGTTGGTGAACGACCCCTCGGCCAGAGAATACTTCGCGCGGTTGTACCATTTCGATGCTTCGTTCGGATTGTCCCGCAGGCGATCGCGTGCGTGTTGCACCAGCAGGACCTGATCGGGCGGAATGCTCGGCGCCGGCTGCGTCGTACGAATGACCGGGCGAAGCTGCTTCTCCTGCTCCCGGGTCTTGAGTTTCTTCCGCTTGCGATCGAGCGAGGCGTCGTCGCGACGTATTTTCCCGGAACCGGCCAGCACGTTGATCGCTCTGGCGAAAAGCTCGAGGTCCGCCTCGAGCCTGATCCCGGACCGGTACACCAACCGGCCACGTGCGTCGGGCGTCTGGGAGAGACGGCTCCAGATGACGATTCCTGGAGCCGTGATCTTCATTTCATCGAGGCTGAATGCGATCCGCCCTTTCGCGGCCAGCTTCAACGGCTCGGCATGCTCGATCTGCAGGCCGCTCTCGGCAAAATCCCGGATCGTGACGTCAGTTCCTCCGAAGCGCCCTTCGATGGGCCCGTCGGCGATGAAGCGCTCTGTCTCGCGTGAGTCGCGCACATCCGGCGTCGTCATTGGAGAGCCTCCTCGAGCCTCCTGACATCTTACCGATCGAGCTCGCTTGAGGCCATGAGCCGCCGCATTTTGACAGCCACCTCGTCATGCTCCCGGCTCCACGGCTCCCGCCACGACGAAGGGGGCTAGTTTGAGCCGCAACTCATCCGGCACGGGCACAGGGATGAACTGCCCCTGCCGCACTGTAACCAGGATGTACTGGCCGGTAGCCACGACCGTCGACGGATCGCTCTTCTTGCGGACTTCAAAGTTCAGATGGATCGAGGTTCTTCCGATCTTTCCGAAGAAGGCATCGACCACCAGCAGCTCGTCGAGGGTCACCGGGAAGAAGAAATCGCATTCGACGTGCACACGGGGAAGCCAGATGCCGAGTTTCTCGAAGAGCTGACGGTAGGCCAGACCGCACGACCGGAACATCTCGACTTCGGCCAGGCTGAAGAAACGGAGGTAGGCCTGGTAGTTGATGATGCCCGCTGCGTCGATATCTTCCCAGCGGACGTATTCTTCGATCGAGTATTTCATTTCGTCGCGGCAAGCATTGTAGTGGCATTCCCGGCGGGCAGTTGGACGCCTCTGGCGTCGCCAGGCACGGACAGACGTTGTCTGTGCTGTCTGTGCTACAGGAGCGATGTAGCACAGACACTTCTGTCTGTGCAGTGGACGCCTCTGGCGTTCAAGGGCGCCTTCGGAATCGCTGAATCGTGCGAAACCGACCGGAGAGTGCTGCATTCAGCACTGCAATAATCAACGCAGTAGCGGAATCCTACCGGCTCGAATATCCTCGCTCCACGTTCGTAAATGGAGGTCCCGCATGCGCCTGAAGACTCTCTTCCTCGCAGCCCCCGTCCTGACCCTCTTCCTTCCGACGGCGCGAGCCCAAAAGGCTCAGCCCCCCGATACGCTGGTGGTCATCAAGGCGGCGCGCATGATCGATGGCCGTAGCGATAGCGTGATATCGCCCGCGGTCGTGGTCGTGCGCGGCAAAAAGATCGAGCTGGTCGGCGCCGGTGCAACCGTGCCGCCCGGAGCCAGTGTGATCGACCTCGGCGATGCCACGCTCCTGCCCGGTCTCATCGATGCGCACGTTCACGTCATGCTTCAGGGCGACGTCACGTCCGAAGACTACGACGAGCAGCTATTCAAGGAATCGTTGCCCTACCGGGCCTTGAGGGCCAGCCGGGCCGTGCGCATTGCCCTCGAACACGGCTTTACGACGATGCGGGACGTGGAGAACGAAGGATCGATGTACACCGATGTGGATGTGAAACGAGCCATCAATAACGGCGTCATCCCTGGTCCGCGCCTGTACGTTTCGACGCGGGCCATGTCGGTGACCGGAGGCTACGGGCCGTCCGGTTATTCGCCGGAGATCTCATATCCGATGGGGGTGCAGATCGTCGATGGTCCGGAACAGGGGAGGAAGGCGGTACGGGAGCAGATCGCACATGGCGCCGACTGGATCAAGGTCTACGCCGACCGCTCCTATTTCGTGCAGAAGGATGGGACGCTCTCGAGCATCCCGACCTTCACCCTCGAAGAGATGAAGGCCATCGTGGACGAGGCGCATCGATTGCGGCACAGAGTGGCGGCTCACGCCATGGCCCGTCCCGGCATTCAAAACGCGCTGGACGCCGGTGTCGATACGATCGAGCATGGCGTGGCCATCCCCGACGATCTCATCGACCGCATGGTGGCAAAAGGGGTCTTTCTCTGCCCCACGCTGACGGTCACAGAGTATGTGGCGCCGGGCCGCGCGGCCGAGGGTAAGGGCATCTGGGCGAAGGTGCCTGAGTTTCATCACGCCAGCTTCCAGAAGGCGCTGCGCCGCGGCGTGAAGATCGCCTTCGGCACAGACGCCGGCGGCTTCCCATGGGACTTTCCGCAGGCGCGGGAGTTCACTTACATGACTCGCTATGGGATGACGCCGATGCAGGCCATCCAGTCGGCTACCCGGGTGGCGGCCGACCTTCTCGATGCCTCCGACCTGATCGGGACGATCGAGGCCGGCAAGTCGGCAGACCTGATTGCCGTACCGGGCAATCCTCTGGACAATGTCGCGCTGCTGGAGAACCCCTCGTTCGTCATGAAGGAAGGGACGGTCTACGTGCAGAAGTAACGCTCCATTCGTCCAGAGCGGAGCTTCCAGTGGAGCGGCGGGCGCCTCGCCCGCCGTGGGTGGGCGGCTGAGGTGCGTCAGCGCGCTGACGCCCGGGAGCAGACGCCCCTCCACCTGAGGGGCGTGAGAGGAAGCCCCACGTCGGTCATGTCGCGAGCTGGAAATTCTTGTTGTTAACCAGGCCGCGCCCCAGGACGTAATAAGGGAGACAGCAACAGGGAGGGACCCAATGGAGCAAATGGCAGTTATGCCGATGGTGATCTCGGTGGCATTCTTTGCAATGGTGGCAGTCATCGTCTCGACCGGAGTGCGCTCGAGGCAACGGGTCGCCCGCATGCAGGTAGAGCTCCAGAGCAAGCTGATCGAACGATTCGGATCGGCGCCTGAATTCGTCGGATTTCTACAATCGGACAGCGGGCGTCAGTTCATGCGGGGAATGGGAGCAGTGCCCAAAGCCGGCGCCCGCAACAGCATCCTGGCCTCGGTCCGCCGCGCGATCGTCCTCTCGTTTCTTGGACTGGGATTCCTCGCCATCTGCCTCAGCCCCGAGTATCGCAACGAAGGCTTCTTCATCGCCGGCTGCATCCTGTTGGGCCTCGGCGTGGGCTATGGCATCTCGGCGGTCGTGTCGGTCAAACTCTCGCGCGCCTGGGGCCTGATGCCGTCTCCCGGTACCGAGGGGAGCGGCACGGAAAACGGCCTGTCGATGCATCTCTGACGTGTGCGAGCCACTCTCAATGACGCTGGACGGACTCGTTCTGGAGGATGAGACTGACGCCTTACCGCGTCAGTCCAACCGCATGTCCATGATGAATGAGTCTCAGTTCGAGCTGCTGTATCGGAAGATGTCAGCGAGCCTCTGGTCGTATCTCTTCCGCCTGACCGGCGACGAAGCGACGTCCGACGACCTCCTTCAGAAGACATTTCTTCGCTACCTGAAAAGCGCGACGGTCCTGTCCAGCGACGAGCATATCCGCCGCTACGTTTACCGGATTGCCACCAACGTGGCCATGGATCACTTCCGCGAGAGCAGGCGAGACCGGGAGCACCGCGAGATTCCTGTCGTTCCTGAGATCCGGAGCGACGGCGGCGAGCTGCGTCACGACATGATGCGTGTCTTCTCCGAGCTCAAGCCGCAGGAACGGGCGCTGCTCTGGCTGGCGCATGTGGAAGAGTCGGATCACGCCGAGATCAGCGAGGCTCTGGGCGTCAGGCCGAAAAGCGTTCGTGTTCTTCTGTTCCGTGCGCGCAAGAAGCTGGCCGGCCTTCTGCAGTCGAGAGGACTGGCGCCGAGGATGAAGCCATGACCGATCAGAAATGCATCTTCGAAAACGATGTCCGGCGCGCGGCACGTCAGGGACGCTGGAGCGATGAGCTGCGCCTGCACCGCCAGGGCTGCGAGGAATGCGCCGCCACCGCTGCGGTTGGACCATGGCTCACCGAGTTTGCTGCGCTTCCCGACCGTCAGCACATTCTGCCGGCCGCCTCGATCATCTGGATCAAGGCTCAGATCCTTCAGAGCCAGAGGTCCGCCGAGCGCGTAGCGCGCCCTCTCGGAATGCTGCAGAGTGCCGCCTACCTCATCGTCGCAGGATGCTGGGCCGCCCTGCTCAATTGGAAGTGGAGCGCCCTGCAGCAGTGGATCAACGGTCTCACCCCGGGAGGCTTCGTATCGGCGGCGGCCACTGGTGGGACGTCGCTCTCACTGTCACTCATGCTGATGGTGCTGGTGCTGGCCTCGCTCACCGTCATGGTAGCGATGCATACGATCCTGGCCGAGGAGTAACCCGGAAAATCCGGCCCTACAGGCGCGCCCGCATCAGGATTCGTCGATAGGTGTAGAAGTAGGGGCGTCTTTCCCCAATCGCTCCGGCCAGCCGCTGGCGATATCGTTCGAGGAAGCGATCGTAAGCATCGGGAGAAAGCCTGCGCGAGTAATCGGTCAGCAGGGAACCCTTGACCCACTCGACGACGTCGGCGCCGCTTTCCAGCTCGTGTCCGTAAATGCGCAGCTCCACGTGCTGCTGACGGAACCCGAGGTCATACAGCAGCTCGGCGTAAGCTTCTGGAGGCAGGACGCTGCTTTGCCGATGGTAGCCGGACAGCTCGCTCCGGAACGGCTCCTCCTCCGCTACTTCCACAGCAGTGCCATGAGACAGGTGACTCTCGTTCGACGGCATCTGCACGGCCAGTTGACCGCCCGGCGCGAGAAGGGCTCGTAGCCTGCGAAACAGATCCGGGTGATCCGGCAACCAGTGGAGGGCGGCATTGGAAAAAACGAGGTCGAACGGTTCATCGGCCCCGAAGGTCTCGATGTCGCATCGCTGGAAGTGAAGGGTTGCAGTCTCGAGAGCCTTGCTTCCTTCCAGCATCTCCGCTGAGCTGTCGATGCCCAGAGTCTCGCGGGCCCCGAGAGAATCGTGGAGCTCTCTGGTCAGCGCACCGGTTCCACAGCCGAGATCGAGTACGCGCAGTCCTGGCTCCGGCCGAATGAGGGCTACCAGATCGCGGAAAGGCTGCGCCCGCTCTTCTTTGAATCGCTCATACTGCGCCGGTTGCCAGGACATGGCTGAAATCCCTCGGGCTCATTCCGTCGTCTTCAAAATCCCGTGCCTGAGGATGTCGGCGATCTCCTGAACCAGTTGCTGGGAGTCCATGCCGAAAGGCTCGCGAACTCCGAACAGGACCTCCACGGCAAAATAGGTGAAGAAGAACCGGGCGGTCAGAAGCATCGCGGTATTCGGGGAGACCGATGGACGCAGGCGGGACTTGAGCTCGTCGAGTGCTCCCTCCTGCTCGACCGAGGCTATGAGGCGATTCCCCATCTCCGAGTAAAAGTCACGGATGTGCTTACCTTCGAACTCGATGACGTCGACATACATCAGCGCGACATAACGCGAATACTCGCGCACGCTGTCCCGCGCCGCGAAGCCGAGCTGCTCGATGTTCTCCGGAAAGGCTCCCGCTGAGAGGGCTCGGGTGAAAGGGAAGCGCTTGCTCTCGGTAGCCGTCCAGTACTCCTGGATCAGAGTCTGGAAGATGGTTTCCTTGTCCGGGAAGTGGTGGTAGACGTTCACGGTCGAGACGCCGGCAGCGTCAGCGATCTCTCGAACGCTGGTCCCCCGATAGCCCTGATGAGAGAAGAGGTCGAGTGCTGCATCGAGCACGACCCGCCTGCTGCGTTCTGATTTCTCTTCGCGCTGCATGGACGCCGAAGGCTAGTGCAAAGCGCGAGTCAGCGTCAAACCCGCCGGGTAGTGGTCGGGCTGCCAAACGGAGTACGCCGGAGGCGTGCGCGGCGTGCGACCCAGTACTCATCACGGTACACTCTCGCTGCGTGACGATGACTCCACAGGCGGAACGCCACGATCCGTATGCATCCCTCCGGCGCCCCAATTTTCGCCTGTACATCATCAGTCTGTGGGCTCTCACCATAGCCACACAGATCCAGGCGGTCGTCGTCGGCTGGCAGGTCTACTCCATCACCCGCGATCCGTTGTCCCTCGGGCTGGTCGGCCTGGCTGAGGCGCTTCCCTTCATCGCCGTCGCGTTGTATGCCGGGCATGTGGCCGACCGGCGTGCCCGGCGGCCGGTGGCCCTGATTTCCACAGCCGGAATGCTGCTGTGCGCGCTTGCGCTGCTGATCTTTACGCTCCGGGCCGGCTTCATGATCCGGCACGGCGTCTGGCCCATTTACGTCGTGATCTTCGCCAGCGGCATCGCCCGGAGCTTTTTTAGGCCGGCATCGACTGCCCTGGGCGCCGAGCTGGTGCCGCGCGAGCTCTACGGCAACGCGATCGCATGGCGAAGCTCGATCTGGCAATTCGCTGCCGTCGTCGGACCGGCGGTGGGCGGACTGCTTTACGGCTTTGCCGGAGCACTCTCCGCCTATGCTGCCGACGTCGCGCTCATGGCCGTATCGGCGGCCGCACTCGCTCTCATCAGCCACCATGCCGTTCCCTCCGGCGGCGATCCCGTCCCGATCGGAGAGAGCCTGCGCATGGGTTTGCGGTTCGTCTTCGCTCAACCGGTGATTCTCGGCGCCATGACCCTCGATCTGTTCTCGGTTCTCTTCGGCGGCGCCGTAGCACTGCTGCCGATCTTCGCATCGGACATTCTTCACGCCGGCCCGCAGGGCCTGGGTGTTCTGCGAGCCGCTCCGGCGGCCGGATCGGTCGTCATGGGCCTCTATCTGGCGCACCGTCCGCCGCTGCCGCACGCCGGGCGTACGCTCCTGGCCTGCGTCGCCCTCTTCGGATTCTCAATGATCGCCTTCGGACTCTCGCGGAGCTTCCTCCTGTCCCTTGTCGTCCTGACCATCAGCGGCCTGGCGGACAATGTGAGTGTGGTCCTTCGATCGACGCTCGTTCAGACCATGACGCCGGAGCATCTCCTGGGAAGGGTGGCCGCTGTGAACCAGATCTTCATCGGTTCGTCGAATGAGATCGGAGCGTTCGAGTCGGGAGTGGCCGCAAAGCTCATGGGGACGGT
>JADGNX010000454.1 GCA_017883265.1 Thermoanaerobaculia bacterium | reverse complement strand
CCTCTCCGAGCGAAAAAAAGCCGAACGCGAGTTGAAGGCCAGCGAAGAGAATTACCGGCGGATCGTCGAGCTTTCACCGGATGCGATCATCGTCCATGTCAGCGGCGTGATCGTCTACGCGAACGACGCTGCGGTGAGACTCATGGGTGCCACCGGTCGCGATCAGTTGATAGGCCGTTCTGCTCTTCAGTTCCTCGATCCGGAATACAGGGACCGCGCCGCGGAACGCATCGATCGCGTCCTGAAGCTGGGTCTGTCCGCTCCGCTCATGGAGGAGCGCTGCATACGCCTTGATGGGAGCACCGTCGACGTCGAAACTCTGGCAATCCCCCTCGACTACCAGGGGAAATCGGCCGTGCAGGTGGTCGTGCGCGACATCAGCGCCAGAAAACGGGGAGAAGAAGCGTTGCGGAGCTCCGAGGAACGGTACCGGGGGATCGTCGAGAGGGCCACCGACGCCATCTTCCTCCTCTCTGAGGACGGCATGTTGACCGATGCCAATCCGGCTACGCTGGCCATCACCGGCTGGTCCCTCGAGGAGATTGCTTCCAGGAGATTCATCGAGCTGGTTCATCCCGACGATCGCCAGCGGGCCGAAGTGTTTTTTCTATCCAGCCTGGATGAGGCCCAGCGCGAAGCCGAGGTGTTTCGGATCGTGACGCCGTCCGCAGCGTATGCCTACCTGGAAATGATGACTACCCCGGTCGTCCACCAATCGGGCCGACGGGCGCTCTTCGCCATCGGACGTGACATCACGGCAGCACGCATGGCTGAGCTGCAGATCCGCTTCCAGGCCGGTCTCCTGGCTCACGTCCGGAACGCCGTGATCGCGATCGACACGAATGGGATCATCATTTACTGGAATCAATACGCCGAGCTCCTGTACGGATGGACTGTGGAAGAGGCTCTCGGCACCAGGGTAAGAGACGTGCTGATTCCAGTCGGCGGAACCGCGCTGCTGGACCAGGCCATTCGCGAGGTGGAAGGCGGCGGCCGATGGGAAGGGGAGACCAGAGTCCGGCTGCGCGATGGGAGGGAGATCTCGGTCTTCATGGTCCTGGCGACCATAGTCGATGAAGCGGGAACCCAGGCGGGAATCGTAGGGATCTCTTTTGACGTCAGCAAACTGCACGAGGCGGAGCGCGAGCTCGAGCAGGCCAGGCGTCTGTCCAGCCTCGGTCGCCTGGCCGCGACTGTGGCCCATGAGTTCAACAACGTCATGATGGGAATCTATCCCTTCGCCGAGATCATCAGAAGAAGTGCCGACCCGCAGCAGGCGCGCGCGTCGGCCCATGTCACCCAGGCCCTTCAGCGTGGCAAGCAGATCACTCAGGACATTCTCAAGTTCGCCCGGGCATCGGAGCCGCTGCTCGCGCCGGTCGACGTCGGGGTGTTTCTGCGTGACGCGATCGACGAGCTCCGGACGATCGCGGGCAGCGCGGTGACGGTTGAAGTCAGCGCGCCGGACCACTGTTACGTCATGGCCGATGACCACCAGATCCAGCAGGTGCTGAGCAACCTGGTGGCGAACGGACGCGATGCCATGCAGGGAGCCGGAGTGATCTCCATCGACGTCTCTGACTGCTCCTCCGGTGGTCCGCAGCCGCGCAACCGCGCCTTGCCCGATATGCTCCGCATCAGCGTCCGCGACAACGGCTGCGGCATTCCCGAGTCCGAGCTGGCCCTGATTTTCGAGCCGATGTTCACGACCAAACGGTCCACCGGAACCGGGCTCGGGCTGGCGGTGGTCCACCAGATCATCGCCCGACACGGCGGAGAGGTGATCGTCGAGAGCACGCCCGGCGTGGGGACCACCTTTCACCTCATGATTCCGAAGTCGCCGCCGCCTGACGCTGTCAGACCGTCACACGAGAATCCGGTCCTCTCGCGTCCGTCCCGGCTCCTCCTGGTAGAGGACGATCCGAATGTTGCAGCCGGCCTCATGGCCGTATTGGAGATCGAAGGGATCGATGTGAGTCTGGTGACACTGGGACTTGATGCGGCCGGAGAGATCGAGAGATTCGCCCCCGATGCCGTGATCCTCGACGTTGGCCTGCCGGACATCGACGGCCTTACCGTTTTCGCGGAAATCACCGCGCGCTGGCCCGATTTGCCCGTGGTCTTTTCAACAGGGCACGGAGATGAAGACCTTCTGGAAGATGCGCTGAAACGGCCGCACGTCGGCTACCTTCTCAAACCTTACGGGGTCGAGGATCTCCTGAAAGTGCTGGCGCGCATCATCTGATGATGAATTCTCCTCTACACGGCACCGGCGCGATTTGTATAATCACCGCGCTTGTACGGTCCGCTCAAAATATTCACCGGCAGGGCCCACCCGACACTGGCCGGTGAGATCTGCACGCTGCTGGGCGTGGAGCCGGGGCACGTTACGCTCTACGGCTTCTCCGACGGCGAGAACTACTGTCAGATCGACGAGAACGTGCGGGGAGCGGATGTTTTCGTCATCCAGCCGACATCTCCCCCGGTCAACGACAACCTCA
>JADGNX010000152.1 GCA_017883265.1 Thermoanaerobaculia bacterium | reverse complement strand
GTCGTCGTCGTACCTCATGTACGACATCAGTTTCGACGGCCGCCACGACCCGCGCTCGTCATCCCGGAAGTGCATATCGCCGAGCCAGTGGAAGAACTGGACGACTGAGAACACGAAAAAGAGCGATCCGGCGTAGGGGTGCAGCCAGCGGCAGACCTCGAGGCCACCGAAGAAGCCGGCCATCCAGCGGAATAGCGGCGTCCAGATCGGCATGCCGGTGAAGACACCGATGAAGAATGTGACGGCGACCGACCAGTGGATCAATCGCGAGAGGCGGCGATGCCGGATGATCTCGTCTCCGACGACAACGTCCTCGCGGGTGCGGGCAACGACGACGGCGCTATCTACCTGCTGACGCGGCATGACGCTGCTCATTGCGGCCCCCTTTCGTCGTCGCGGCGCGGGCGATCGAGTGTGTCATCACTCCCTACCACTTCCTTCGGTCCGTAAGTCGTGAAATGGCCGAACACGGCGATCACTGAGGCTAAAGCGGCGAATACGCCGAGCGGACGCAGGATCGACTTCCAGGCCCTGACGAGAAGCGGAACGTGCGGATCAGCCGGCAGGTTGTACCACTCCGGACGGTTGAACTTGAGCACGGTGATGACGCCCGTCCCGCCCACGCCTTTCGGATCGTAGAGGACGGCCTCGCTGAATCCGGCGGTCTTGAGCTGCGCGACGCGCGCGTTGCCGAGAGCGACCATGTCCTCCTTCTCGCCGAAGTTGAGGCACCCGGTCGGACAGGCTTTCACGCAAGCCGGCTCGAGGCCGACCTCCACGCGGTCGACGCAAAGCGTGCACTTGGACATCTTGCTGGTCTTGGCGTGAAACTTCGGAACGTCGAACGGGCAACCGGTCGCGCAATAGCCGCAGCCGATACAGAGCTCCGGGTTTACGTCGACGATGCCGTTCGAATACTGCACGATGGCCCCGGGTGCCGGACAGGCCGCCAGGCAGCCGGGCTCAGCGCAGTGCATGCACTGGTCCTTGCGCATCATCCACATCAGGCCGCCGTCGACTTCCCGCTCATTGAAGCGGATCAAATTCCAGAAGTCGGCGTCTAGCTGCGGCATAGTCTGGTAGCTGCCGTCCTGCGTGGTCGGAACCCGTTTGAGGTCGTTCCACTCCTGACACGCGGCCTCGCAGGCCTTGCAGCCGATGCAGGTCGTGGTGTCGATGTACTTGGCGACAGTTGGAAGAGTGCGAATTCCGGTGGTGGTCCCCCACAGCGAAGCGGAGGAGCGTTTGATCTCGAGGGTTTGCGCCGTCATGACCGTCTCCTCCTTATGCCTTGTCCAGCTTTACGAGGAATGCTTTGTACTCAGGCGTCCAGGTATTCGGATCGCCCACCGATGCGGTCAGGAAATTGGCCAGCGGCCCCGTATGGTCCTTCGCCGCCATGAAGCCCCAGTGAATCGGGAATCCGATCTGCCATAAGTTCTTGCCGTCGATCTTCATCGGCCGCAGGCGCTTGGTGACCATGGCCACGCCTTCGATGGCGCCTCGTGCCGAGGTCACCTTCACCGTCGACCCGTTGGCGATCCCTTTCTCGTGCGCGAGCGCCTCGGGGATCTCCACGAAGAAGTCTGGCTGCAACTCGTTCAGAACGCCACCCTGCTGGTGTTTGGTCCAGTAGTGGAACATCTCGGTCAGGCGGTAGGTGGTGCAGACGATCGGGAAATCCTCTTTCTTTCCGATGGAGTCCTTGTCGGAAGCGAACTTCAGTGCGACCGGATTCGACGTGACGTGCGGGTGGAGAGGGTTGTCGATCGGCGCTTCCACCGGCTCATAGTGCTCAGGAAATGGACCGTCGTTGAGGCCCGCCGCGAAGAGGCGTCCGACGCCCTCCGGCAGCATGATGAACGCTCCAAACGTTCCGGGCGGCGCATCCGGCTTCATATCGGGAGTGTCGCCCACCCACTTCTCGCCGTTCCACTTGATGCCGACCCGTGTCGGGTCCCACGGCGCTCCGTTGGCGTCGGCCGAGGCGCGGTTGTACATGATGCGGCGGTTCGCAGGCCAGGAGAAGGCCCAGTTCGGAAACATGCCGAGGCCGCTGGGATCGGCGTTGCTGCGGCGCTGGGCGTTGTTTCCCGCTTCGGTGAATACGCCCGAGTGCAGCCAGTTGCCGCACATCGTCGACCCATCGTCCATCAACTGCCCGAAACCATCGATTTGCTGTCCGGCCGTTTTGACGACCTTGGTCGGATCTTTCGGATCCTTGAGATCGGCCAGAGCCTTGCCATTCATCTCCTTCAGGACCTCGGCCAGATCGGGGTTGGCCGGGTTGGCGTAACTCCAGGAGACATTGAGTACCTGCTCGGGCAGGGCGCCCCCTTCCTTGCGATAGAGGGCCTGCACGGCGAGAAAGATGCGCGAGATGATTTCCTGATCGGCCTTGGCCTGGCCCGGCGGATCGAGAGCCTTCCACTTCCATTGCAGCCACCGCGCGGAGTTGGTGAAGGTGCCATCCTTCTCCGCAAACGACGTCGCTGGCAGCAGGTACACCTCTGTCGGTATCTGAGACGGGGCAGCACCGCCGTATTCCTTCGGCGCATCCCAGAACCTCGCCGTCTCGATCTCCACGTTCTCCACGACGACCATCCATTTGAGCTTGGACAGCGCAGCGATCATCTTCTTGGAGTTGGGGCCGAGAGCGACCGGGTTCATTCCGAAGGTGATGAAGCCTTCCGGTCCCGGCTCCTTGCCGCCCGCGCGCATGGAGCTGCCTTTGTACATGTCATCGAACATGTACATCCACGAGTAGTTGCCGTCGACCTTGGGCATCCACGTGTAGCCGAAGTCGTTCTCCTTGGTCGCGGCGTTTCCGTAGAGAGCCTTGAGCAACGAGACCATGAACTTCGAATAGTTGGACCAGTAGTTCATGCTGGCCCAGGCCTGCTTATTGAGCGTGGTCGGCACTCCTGCCTCGTTGTAATCCTTGAGCGTCTGGAACTGCGAGGTGGGCGTCTTGAGATACCCCGGCAGAATCTCGAACGTGCCGCCTGTGTCCGTTGCGCCCTGAATATTGGAATGGCCGCGGAATGCGTTGACGCCGCCGCCGGGCCGCCCGACGTTGCCGAGAAGGAGCTGTAGCATGGCGCCGGCGCGAATGATCTGAACGCCGATGGAGTGTTGCGTCCAGCCAAGGGCATACGTCAGAGTGCCGACGCGCGCCGCGTTGCCGGTCGAGGTAACGATATCGGCGACTTTGAGGAAGGTATCCTTCGGTGTGCCGCAGATCTGCTCGACGACCTCCGGAGTGTAACGTTCCACGTGCGCCTTGAGAAGCTGGAACACGCAACGAGGGTGCTGCAGGGTCATGTCGACCGTGTAGCTTCCCTGAGCCGCCGGGTTGCCCTCGTAAGCCCAGCTTTCCTTCGCGTACTGTTTCGTGGTCGGATCGAATCCGGAGAACATCCCGTCCTGAAACGCGAACTTGTCATTGATGATGTACGGCGCATTCGTATGGATTTTGACGTAATCGGAGTGGAACCGCCCCGTGCTGATGGCATAGCGGATCAAGCCAAGAAGAAAAGCGATGTCCGAACCAGCGCGAAGCGGAGCATAAAGGTCGGCAACCGCAGCAGTCCGTGTGAAGCGCGGGTCGACGGCCACCAGCTTCGCGCCGCGAATCTTCCTCGCTTCCATGAACCATTTGAATCCGACCGGATGGTTCTCAGCGGGATTGCCGCCCATGGCCAGGATCACGTCGGCATTCTTGATGTCGACCCAGCCGTTGGTCATTGCACCGCGACCGAATGTGGCGGCCAAACTGGCCACCGTGGGTCCGTGTCAAACCCTGGCCTGACTATCGCGGTACGGCACTCCCCACGCCGTGATGGCCTTCCACTGGAGGAAGTTGAATTCGTTTGTGTCGGTACAGCCGCCGATCATGGCCATGCCGGGCGTGCGGTTGACGACCTGCCCTTTGGCGTTCTTGGCCACGAAGGTCCGGTCGCGTGTGTCTTTGATGTGCCGTGCGATGCCTTTGATGGCGTCGTCCCAGCTGATGTCTTCCCACTTGTCCGATCCCGGTCGCCGCACTTTCGGAGCCTTCAGGCGGTTGGGATTGTTGATGTCGTCCTTGAGCGTGATCCCTTTCGGACAGAGGCTGCCGCGGCTGATGGGATGGTCCGGATCGCCCTCGATATGGACGACCGAGGCCGTGGCGTTTTTTGATTTGTCGCCCAGCGTGTGAATGATCACGCCGCAGGAGACAGCGCAGTAGGGACAGATGCTGCGGGTCTCGGTCGTTCGGGAGATCTTGAACTCGCGCATTTCGGCGTGAGCCTTCGAGAGATCAAAACCGAGTGCTACAGCACTACCAACAGTCGACACCTTCAGAAAACTACGACGGGACAGGTCCACAAAGCACCTCCATCACGTTTCTTGGCTGGACGGTTTCGCTGAACGATTCTTACTCACAGTGCACCTTCCGTTTTCGGCTTGTCAACCACTTTCTTGATCGACTGGCCGAGGTGGGTCGGCGTGCTGCCACTGATAATTCAGAAGCGCGAAAGGCATTGATACCGCCGGGGTAACTTATTGTCGCGGGCTGTCCCCGACGCTTCGGCAATTGCGGCTCGCGCAAGGCTGCTCCAGTGCGCTTGTCGCGCCGAGCCAGGCGAGCCGCCGAACAGCGAAGCGACCCTCTGTGCCACGATCAATCGACCTTGCTTCGATCCGCCGCGCTCACCCCATCCCGCGGATATCCGAGGACTTCCAGCGACGCTGCGATCTCGTCGAGCGTGACCGGATCATCGATCGTCGGCGGAACGCTGTAAGCACTTCCGTCGGCGATCTTCTTGATCGTCCCGCGGACGATCTTTCCCGATCTTGTTTTCGGCAGGCGCTTCACCACGGTAGCGATCTTGAACGACGCCACCGGGCCGATCCGTTCGCGGACCGCCATGATCAACTCCTCCACAATGGTGGCGTGAGCGCGCGTTACATTGGCTTTGAGAACGACCAGACCGAGCGGGATCTCTCCCTTGATGGCATCGGCCACGCCGACCACGGCGCACTCGGCAACATCGGGATGTGCGGCCAGCACTTCCTCCATCTCGCCGGTGGAGAGCCGATGTCCGGCGACATTGATGATGTCGTCGGTGCGGCTCATGATCCACAGATAGCCGTCCGCGTCGCGGAAACCGGCATCGGAGGTCTTGTAATAGCCGGGGTATGTTTCGAGGTACCACCGCTTGTACTCTGCGTCGTTCTTCCACATCGTGGTCAGGCAGCCTGGAGGGAGCGGCAGCTTGATGGCAATGTTTCCGATCTCGCCGTCGGGAACCGGGTTGCCCGCTGTGTCCAGTGATCTCACGTCGTAGCCGGGAACGGATTTCCCGCAGGAGCCGGGCCTGACCGGAAATGCACCGAGGCCGACGCAATTGGCTCCGATCGGCCAACCGGTCTCGGTCTGCCACCAGTGGTCGATCACAGGAATACCGAGCTTCGTCTCCGCCCAGTGGAGCGTATCGGGATCGCATCGCTCACCGGCCAGGAAGAGGTAACGGAGGCTGCCGAGGTCGTAGCGCTTGATCTGTTCTCCGTTGGGATCGTCGCGCTTGATGGCCCGAAATGCAGTCGGCGAGGTGAAGAGCACGCGCGCGCCGTATTGAGAGATCACCCGCCAGAATGCACCCGGATCGGGAGTTCCGACCGGCTTGCCTTCGTACAGGATGGTCGTGCAGCCGTGAAACAGCGGAGCGTAGACGATGTAGGAATGGCCGACGACCCAACCGATGTCCGAAGCGGTCCAATAGACTTCGCCGGGATCCATTCCATAGATGTTCTTCATGCTCCACTTCAAGGCCACCAGATGGCCGCCGTTGTCCCGCACCACCCCTTTCGGATGGCCGGTCGTTCCTGACGTGTAGAGAATGTAGAGCGGATCTGTCGCCAGTAGCGGAACGCAATCCACCGGCGACGCCGCCTTCATCACGTCGTTCCAATCGCGGTCGCGGCCGGCCACCATCGATGCTTCGACCGGCGGGCGTTGCAGGATGATGCAGCGATGCGGCTTCTGCGGTGAGAGCTCGATGGCAGCATCGAGGAGCGGTTTGTAGGAGACGGTACGCCCGGGCTCGAGACCGCACGAGGCCGACACGATGAGCTTCGGTGCGGCGTCGGTGATTCTCTTGGCCAACTCCGGCGCCGCGAATCCCCCGAAGACCACCGAGTGGATCGCGCCGATGCGGGCGCAGGCCAGCATGGCCATGACCGCCTCCGGCACCATCGGCATGTAGATGATCACTCGATCTCCCTTCTCCACCCCTTCGGCCACCAGGGCCCCGGCGAATCGCGCCACCAGGTCGCGCAATTCGAGAAAGGTGAAGGATCGGGTCGAGCCCGTTAAGGGACTGTCGTGGATGAGCGCAGTCTGCCCGCCGCGTCCACGCTCCACGTGGAGATCGAGCGCGTTGTAGCAGCTGTTCGTACGGCCGCCGGCAAACCAGCGGTCGAACGGGGCTCTGGAGCGATCGAGCACGCGATCCCACTTCTGAAACCAATGAACGTCGCCGGCCGCTTTTCCCCAGAACCCTTCCGGATCGGTCACCGACTGCGCGTAGACCTCGTCGTAAGTCAGTGCCATTCAGACCACTCCTCAATTAATCGGCAGGGCCCTATCCTCCGCCTTCATTCGCCCGCTGGCAAGCACGCCGCTCTCGCCGTCTGGAAGGCGCGAGCGGGATGGGAAATTGCGGACCTCGCCTGAGGCTGTCGCATAATGCGTCGCCATGAGTTTGTGGCGTGAGGTGGTGGTGTTCGCGGCGGCGCTGACCGCCGGAGCCGTCAACTCGATCGCCGGTGGCGGAACGCTCATCTCCTTTCCGACGCTTCTGTGGATCGGGCGCGATCCGATTCTGGCCAACGCCACGAACACCGTAGCGCTCTGGCCGGGAGCGGTGGCCGGCGTGATTGGGTTCCGAGAGGAACTGGCGAGGAGCAAGCGCTGGCTGCTGTTCCTGGTCATCCCCTCATTCATCGGTGGGGTCACAGGTGCGATCCTTCTCATCCACACCTCATCGCACATCTTCTCGATCATCGTTCCTTATCTGATTCTCGGCGCTACCATCCTTCTCGCGGCGCAGGAACTCATCACCCGGAAGACGCGCATGGTGGCCATCACGGAAGGCTCGCATGAGTCTGCGGTGTGGCGCATCGGGGCTTACGTCTTTCAATTCTTCGTCGGCGTCTACGGTGGTTACTTCGGCGCCGGAATCGGCATTCTCATGCTGGCGGCCCTGGGGTTGATCGGGCTGAAAGATACGCACCAGATGATCGGCCTGAAGAATCTTCTGGCGTTCGTCGTCAACGGCATCGCCGCCCTTTACTTCATCCTCAGCGGCACCGTCATCTGGATCGACGTGCTTCTCATGGCCTTCGCCTCGGTAATAGGAGGGTACTTCGGCGCTCGCATGGCCCGGCGTCTCGGCCGGAGATTCGTACGCGGCTTCGTCCTGTTCATCGGCTTCGCCATGACCGTGTCTCTATTGCTGAAAGCGCATCATTGAGGCAAACCAGAAACCAGAAACCAGAAACCAGAAAGAACATTAACTGAACAGTTTCTGATTGCTGGTTTGTAGTTTTTACTTTCTGATTGCTGGGTTTCTGGTTTCTGGTTTCTGGTTTCTGATTTCTAGATGCGAGGTGAACCATGCCGGTTTATGACGATCCAGTCGGCGGACGGACAGTGCAGGCCGAGGCTCTTCTGGTCTGGACTTCAACGCTGGTCCAACGGTTGGGGGCGCCCGATGACATCGCCGGCGACGTCGCCGAGCTTCTGATCGCTTCCGATCTTCGGGGAATCGCGTCGCACGGGACGGCCCGACTTCCACAGTACGTGAAACTGGCCGAAGCCGGCGTGATGAATCCGGCGGCGCGTCCGCGACTGGAACGCGGCAAGTCGTCGCTCTCGCTCTTCGATGCGCAGAACGGTTTCGGGCATCACGCCGGCCGCGTGGCCATCGATCATGCAATCCAGCTGGCCACGGAAGCCGGCACCGCCATCTCCATCGTTCGCAACTCGAATCATTACGGGATCGCCGGCTGGTATGCCATGCGCGCAGCTGAGAAGGGGATGATCGGGATCAGCCTGACGAACACCTCCCCTCTCGTCGCGCCGACGCGCGCCCGAGTGAGCCTGCTGGGGACCAATCCGATCGCTGTGGCAGCGCCCGCCGGCAAGTACGGCATGGTCGTCCTCGACATGGCCACCAGCACGATCCCGCGCGGCCGCATCGAGGTCGCCGCCCGGCGGGGAGAGACTCTGCCAGTTGGCTGGGCCATCGGTCCTGATGGCTCTTCGGCTACCACGCCGGCCGAGGCTCTGGCCGGCTCGCTCCAACCGCTCGGCGGCGAAGAATCGACGGCCGGCTACAAGGGCTACGGGCTCTCGCTCATCGTCGAGATCCTCACCGGAATCCTCAGCGGCGCCGCGTTCGGCCCCAACATCATCGGCCTCTTCTCCACCGCCGGTAAATCAGACCTCGGGCAGTTCTACATGGCCATCGATCCCGACGCCATCAACGACAGCGGC
>JADGNX010000453.1 GCA_017883265.1 Thermoanaerobaculia bacterium | reverse complement strand
CGCGGCCGCGTATGGCCGGAGGCTCGACATCCCAGCCGGCACCGCAGTGCGCTTCGAGCCGGGTGACACGAAAACGGTGGCGCTCGTGACCATCGCCGGGAATCAGGTCATCCGTGGCGGTAACGCACTCGCGGACGGCGCAGTGTCTGCCGAGAATCTGGAGAAGACCCTCGCCGCGGTCCGCGAGCGCGGCTTCGGGAACGAGAATCAGTCATGAGTCACACCATCGACCGGCGTCACTATGCCGATATTTTCGGACCGACCACAGGCGATCGTCTACGCCTCGGCGACACCAGCCTCCTCCTGGAAGTGGAGCGCGACCACGCGACCTACGGCGATGAGTGCAAGTTCGGCGGCGGCAAGGTGCTGCGCGACGGAATGGGTCAGGCCACCGGCGTCAGCCAGGCCGATGCCCTCGATTGCGTGATCACCAATGCTCTCATCGTCGACTACAGCGGAATCTACAAGGCCGACATCGGGATCAAAGACGGCCGCATCGCCGGCATCGGCAAGGCCGGGAATCCCGACGTCATGGCCGGCGTCACGCCCGGCATGATCGTCGGCGTCACCTCCGAGGTCATTGCCGGTGAGGGAATGATCGTCACCGCCGGAGCCATCGACTCGCACATTCATTTCATCTCGCCGCAGCAGGTCGCGGTGGCTCTGGCCAGCGGCGTGACCACGTTCATCGGCGGCGGGACGGGGCCGGCAACAGGTACGAACGCCACGACCTGCACCCCCGGAGGGCGCCACATCGAGCTGATGCTGCAGGCCACCGATTCGCTGCCGATGAATTTCGGATTCACCGGCAAGGGGAACTCGTCGAAACCGGAAGGGCTGGTCGAGCAGATCCGGGCCGGCGCGATCGGTCTCAAGCTGCACGAGGACTGGGGAACGACGCCGGCGGCGATCGACTGCTGCCTGACGGTGGCCGACCAGTACGACGTGCAGGTCACCATCCACACCGACACGCTCAACGAGTCCGGGTATGTCGACGACTCCATCGCTGCATTCAAAGGCCGGACGATCCACACGTATCACACCGAAGGGGCCGGCGGCGGTCACGCGCCCGACATCATCCGCGTCTGTGGCGAGCCGAATGTCCTTCCCAGCTCGACCAATCCGACCCGGCCCTACACCGTGAACACGCTCGATGAACACCTCGACATGTTGATGGTCTGCCACCATCTCGACCGCAACATTCCCGAGGACGTGGCGTTCGCCGAGAGCCGCATCCGGCCGGAGACCATTGCCGCCGAAGACATCCTGCACGACCTCGGCGCGATCAGCATGATCTCCAGCGACAGTCAGGCCATGGGCCGTGTCGGAGAAGTCATCACTCGCACCTGGCAGACCGCGCACAAGATGCGCGACCAGCGCGGCAGGCTGGCCGGCGAGCAGGGGGACAACGACAATCTGCGCATCCGCCGGTATGTGGCCAAGTACACCATCAATCCGGCCATCGCTCACGGAATCGGCCACGAGGTGGGATCGGTGGAAACGGGGAAACTCGCCGATCTGGTCCTCTGGAAGCCGGCTTTTTTTGGGGTGAAGCCGGAGCTGGTCATCAAGGGAGGCTTCATCGCCTGGGCCCAGATGGGAGATGCCAACGCTTCCATTCCCACGCCGCAGCCTCTTCGGATGCGCCCGATGTTCGGAGCCTTCGGAAGTGCGCCCGGGAGCGTTTCAGTGGCATTCGTCTCCGGGCGCTCGATCGATGAAGAGGTGGTTCAGAACTACGGATTGCGCAAGCGCCTCCGGGCGGTGCGCGGCTGTCGTTCGATCGGCAAACGCGACATGAAGCTGAACGATGCGACGCCGGTGATGCGCGTGGACGCCGAGACCTACACCGTCAGCGCGGACGGCGAGGAGTTGCGCTGCCAGCCGGCGGACCGGCTTCCGCTGGCGCAGCGTTACTTCCTCTTCTGATCATGGACTGGCTGGTCTGGCAGCTCGCCGATTCCGCCTTTCCCTCCGGCGGCTTCGCCCACTCGGGCGGTCTGGAGGCGGCCTGGCAGCAGGGCGAGATCGATGGGGTAGAGCACTTCGTCCGGCAGGTCATCACGCAGTGCGGCCATGGCGCGCTGCCGCTGGTCCGCGCCGCGCACGAGAGCCTGGCAAGCCTCGCCGATCTCGATGAGCTTTGCGACGCCTTCCTCAGCAACGCCGTCGCGAACCGCTCCAGCCGGATTCAGGGAGTGGCCTTCCTCCTAGCGGCCGAGCGCGCCTTTCCGCCAGTGCAGCCCTTCGCTACAAGCGTGCGCGATCAGCGGCTGGCGATGCACTACGCGCCGCTGTTCGGCGCGGTCTGCGCGGTCATCGGAGTCGGCCGCCGTCCGGCGCAGGCGATTTTTCTCCAGCTCGCCTGCCGCGGTGTTCTCGCGGCGGCAGTGCGGCTCGGCATCATCGGCTCCAACGCCGCGCAGCGGCTGCAGGCCGCTCTTGCGCCGCATCTCCAGGAGACGCTCGATCGATGCGAACATCTCGCAGCGGACCAGATCTCGCAGACCGCC
>JADGNX010000151.1 GCA_017883265.1 Thermoanaerobaculia bacterium | reverse complement strand
TCGCCGGGCCTATTTTCCGGCGCATCCCCTGCTGCCGATCCGATGGGGACAGCGCATTCATCGCCGCCAGCGCCGAAGCATTCGCCTCGGCTCCTACAATCACCGATCGGGCGAGATTCGCATTCATCCTCTTCTCGACTCTGCGGCAGTGCCGGCTTTCTTCGTTCAGTCGGTGATTCACCACGAATATCTTCATCACCTGGTGGGCGCAAAGCATAACCGCCGCTTTCACGCCCAGGAACGGCATTTCCGATACCACCGCGAGTCGAAAGAGTGGATCCGCAGAAATCTCGGGCTACTTCTCGGACGCAAGCTGAAGCCTCATCGCGCGGCGAGGGATCCGCAACAGGGTTGGCCGTCGCCCGTAGTCGTTCAGCTGACGCTCTTCTAATCCGCCGGTGTCAGATGGCCATGGGGAAAGTCAGGTTGTAGATGTAACGACCACGCGCGATCGAGAGGATGACGGAAGAGCGCTCGGACGCCGCCGCGAGCTGTTCGTTCAGCTCGCGTGTCGAATGGATCTCCGTACCGTTGACCGCGACGATGAGGTCGCCGGAGGCCAGTCCAACCTTCTCTCCACGAGAGTCTCTCGAAACGGAATCGATGACCACTCTACCTCCCTGATCCGCGGCGTGAATCCCGCTGATCTGGGCCAGGATCGTCAATCCGAGCGAGGCCGGCGGCTCGGAGGGACGCACGCGAAGAGACATTGTCTGCCCGGCGCGGTTCACGCGTAGCTCGATCGGCGCCCCGCTCGGCAGCGTTGCAGTCTGCGTGGAAAACGACTCGCGTGAATCGACCGGTGTGTTGCCGATGGCCATGATCACGTCGCCGCTCCGGAGGCCGGCGGCCTCGGCTGGGGAGCCGCTGAAGACGCGTGAAACCAGGGCGCCGCGGGCGACGTGGATCCCGGTTCGCTTCGCCTCCTCCGGCGTCACCGTTGCCGTCACGGCCCCGATCCACGCGCTGTGTACCTTTCCGTAACGTCGGAGGTCTTCAATGACTTTGCGGGCTCGATCGACCGGAATGGCGAAGCCGATGCCCTGCGCCTGAGCGTAAATGGCGACATTGATCCCGATGACCTTTCCTTCGATGTTGAGCAGTGGACCGCCGGAATTGCCCGGATTGATCGAGGCGTCGGTTTGAATGAAGTCGGTGAACGTACGCCCTTGTTCTTTTGAAGGAACCGACCTACCTGTGGCCGACACGACGCCGGTGGTCACGGATCCGCTCAGCCCGAACGGGTTTCCGACCGCGATCACCGTCTCTCCGATCATCAGATCGGAGCTGGTGCCGATGGGCGACGGAGTCAGGTTCTTCGCATCGACCCGGAGTACGGCGAGATCGCTGTCGGGATCGACGCCGATGAGTCGGGCAGCCAGTTGCGTTCCATCCTGCAGATTGACCGTAATGCGCGATGCACCCTCCACGACATGGTTATTCGTGACGATGATCCCGTCGCTGGCCCAGACGAATCCTGAACCGAGTGACTGTGAAGAGTAGGAACGGGCGCCTCCTCCGAAAAAGCCGAAGGGATCATAGAACGGGTCGACTTCGCGCCGCTTGATCGTCGCCTCAGTCTGGATGTTGACCACTGAGGGAGCGATGCTGTGTGCCACGACGACCACCGGAGTTCTGCGTGCTGCCGTCACGGTCTTCGGAATCGGAGCTGCTGTAACGGCTGCCTCCAGAGGTCTCGATTCTGCTGCGGGCTTGCAGCCGGCGATCAGAATCATGAGGACGACTACTTTGCGGGCGTCGAAGGGGACTCTTTTCATACCTGCATTTTATGAGGGACAAGGCGGGCGTGGAAGAGGAGGACGGCGTGGAATGTACACTACGGAGACCGATGCGTCTGTCGATGATCTACAACCCGGCTGCCGGGAGAGGACGGGCCAGGCGATACATCCAGCGCGCCATCGCCCATCTGGAGAGGCGCGGAGCTCGCGTCACGCTGCTGGTCAGCCGAAGTCCTTCTCATCTGACCGACCTCGCGGCGACAGCCTCCCGGGACGACTCGGTTGACCAGGTGGTCGTCTGCGGCGGCGACGGGACGCTGAATCTGGCCGTGCGGGAATTCGCTCTCGATCATGGGACCCTGGGGCTGCTTCCTCTCGGCTCGGGGAATGACTTCGCGAGCGTGCTCGGCATTCCGCGTGATCCGATTGCAGCTTGCGACACTCTCCTCGACGGGGTTCCGCGCAAGGTCGATGTAGCGCTTGCCAACGGCCTCCGATATCTCGGTGTGGCTGGCCTGGGCTTCGATTCCGAGGTCGCGGCATTCGCAAACGAACGGGTGACCATTCTGCGTGGGTCGCTCGTCTATCTGTACGCGATACTCCGCGTCCTGCCGCGCTTCGTGTCTCACTCGGTACGGCTTTGTGTCGATGGTGAATGCCGGGATGAGGAGATCATGTTTGCCGTAGTCGGGAACTCATCCCAATACGGCGGCGGCATTCGCATCACGCCTGCGGCGAATGTCGAGGACCAGGAGCTCGATCTCTGCGTGGTTGGGCGCACCAGCAGGTTTCAACTCCTGAGAACATTGCCTGCGGCCTACGGCGGCAAACATCTTTCCTCTTCGTTCGTCAGTACCGGTCGCGGGCGCGAATTCTCGTTTCACAGCCACCACATCCTGGAGGTCTACGCCGACGGAGAGCGGCTGACGACGACGCCCGTTACCTTCGGTCTCGCACCGCAGCAATTGGCGATCACGGCGCCACGGAGGAGTTAGCCTGGGCCACTTAGGGATTGTTCCAGTGGGGCGGCGGCCCCCTCGGCCGCCGAGGTGGCGGCTGGCGTGAATCAGCACGAAACGCACGAGAGCAGGATCGTTACAGCTCACCGCTCGGCTCGACGCCGAGCGGTGGGCGGCCGAAGCGTCCGCCCCTCCACAGGCGCGGCATGAACAGGACGTCGGCCAGGACAGCCGTCGCGGCACGAGTACCCAGCGGGTTGCCCAGCCTAGCGTGCTCTCGGTCGTCGCGGCTCGGAACGCCCGCGAAGCTGACCGCAGGCGGCCGCGATGTCTCTTCCTTTGGAGCGACGGACTGTGACCGCGACATCCTGACGAACCAGGGCGCGGACGAAGCGATCGATCGCTTCGTCAGAGGGCCGCTTCATCCACTCCGGAAGGTTCGGATCCGGGTTGAACGGAATCGCATTCACCTTGACGCGAAGGCCACGCAGGAGGCGGGCCAGTGCGGCCGCATCTTCAACCGAATCGTTATAGCCCGCCAGCAGCACGTACTCCGCAGTGATTTCCCGTCCATGCTCCAGCGGGTAATCGCGCAGCGTCGAGACCAGTTCATCCAGCGGATATTTCGCCGTGATCGGCATGATCTCCTCACGGCGCTTCTGATCGGGAGCATTGATCGAGACTGCGAGATTCGGCCGTTTCGGCAAACGAGCCAGATCGCGGATTCCGGGGATGATTCCGGCGGTCGAGATCGTCATCCGTTTCGGGGCGATGTCGTGTCCGAGGATGTCCAGCGCTGTCACCACATTCTCGAAGTTGAGAAGCGGCTCGCCCATCCCCATGAAAACGACGTTCATCTGCTCGGAAGGGACCGCGTGCTCATTGCGCAGGCTGAAGTACTGGCCGACGATTTCCGCCGGCGTCAGGTTGCGGCCTGCGCCGAAGAATCCGGTGACACAGAAGGTGCAGCCGACCGCACAGCCGGCCTGAGATGAGAGGCAGATGCTGGTCCGCTCGCCCATCGGCATGAAGACGGACTCGATGAGACTTCCGTCCGCCAGGGTGAAGAGACTCTTGCGGCTGCCATCGGGCGCAGCTTCGGCGGCGGCGACGCCTCGCGGAAAGCTGATCGTAAAGCGTTCCGCCAGCTCTCCTCGCAAAGCGAACGAAAGGTTCGTCATGGCCTCGAATGAGTCGACGCCGCGCCGGTACATCCACTCGGCGATCTGCGTGACTCGAAACGACGGCGTCACGAAGGCGTGAAGGAGTGCCGGAAGCTCGTCCGGCTTCACGTCGTAGAGATTGGGGCGTTCACTCGCCGTCGGACTGAGACTTGGCTTCAAGGCGCCTCGGTATCTTCACTCGACGCGTCGGATCAATGCCGAGGGAGCGCAACATCGCGAGATCATTGACATTGATGCGGAACTGGACCTGGCTTCCCCTGACCGTCAGCTCGTGCTTGGCATTGGATTCTGAAGGCTCGTCGCCTTCCTTGTTCAATCCGATCGTCGCATCCAGAACTACGTAGAGGTCGTATCCCTCATCGCGAATCTTCTGAATCTGGTCATTCACATCCGGAGAGCTGGAGATCGACTCGTTGATCGCGTTCCCCAGTTCTTTCAGGAGCTGTTTGATCTTGTCGTCCAAGAGGTGCCTTTGCTGTCGCATAACTTGTGAACTAACAACGACTTACAGTGCAAGTCGTCGCAGGCGATTATTTCAAACCGCGCGGTCCCGGTCAATATTTCAGTTCCGCGGACGTGGGAGTACACTGGATGACCGCGATCCCACAGCGCGCTCATCGAGCTCCGTCACACCTTACCGATGTCCAGCCAGAGCTCGGACCAATAGGCCAGGTACTGCCAGCGCCCCCACCGGCGGTAGTGCCGCACCATCGTGTCGTCGCGAACCCTGCGACCGCCGTGGAACTTCTCTCGCACGAAGCGGCGGAACTCCGAATCGACCGCGATGAAGTCGTGGCGACCCTCCATGGCCAGCAGGTGGGCTGCCCCATACGGTCCGATTCCGGGCAACGTGCGAAATCGCTTGAAGAGCTCCTCTGTGTCGAGCGATGGGTCGCTCAGAGCAGCAAGGTCGAGCTCCCCTGAGTCAACAGCGGTGGCCAGAGCGTGGATCGACCGCGCCCGGTACCCCAGTCGACAGATTTCCTGCAGTTCCTCGGGCGAGCAGCGGGCGATTGCGGCCGGAGTGGGGAAGGCACGCCTGGTGCGCCCCTTCCTGCCGCAGGTCTGGACCAGCAACTCGACCATCCGTACGGTCTGGCGCCACATCGTGTTGGTCGTCGTGATGATCTTGACGGCGTCTTCGAAAATGGTGCTGCTGCACAGGAGACGGCCGAAGTGCCGCTCGGCGATGATGCGATGGTCGGGCGACGCCAGGCAGAGCTCGTGAAACTCCCCGAGTGGCAGGTCGAGCTGAAACATGCGCCTGCATCGTGCTCTGATCTGATCTTCGAGCCGAGAGAGCGATCGGTTCGCTCGAACGGTGAGGGTGTGGCCGCGGTGAGAGATCTGGAGCTCGAAAGTGGACTGCCCGAGGTCTTCGGCGCGGAGCAGCACGCCAGATTCCGGCCGCCACTCGAACGGCGCCAGCCGGCGCCAGCCGTGCGAATCGACAGTGGCCGCGAAATTGAAGTCCGGCGGGGTCGAGATCTCGATCGAGCTCACGGCGAGTCGGGCCTGGGAAGAGAGGTGGAGGCGACGGTCGGAATCGAACCGACGGATAAAGGTTTTGCAGACCTCTGCCTTACCACTTGGCTACGTCGCCACAAGGGAGCGGTGTGGAGTCTAGTGGCCCCTATCGCGGAATTCAATACCGGCAACTATCCCCGCGTTCGCGCAAAGTCGATAAACCCTTTGTCAACATCGGTGTCGATGAGTTTTACGTGGACGCGCTGGCCGATGTCGAGCCCTTGTGCCCCACGCACCACCTTCCCTTCGACGGGAGGATGGAAGATGCGGACCCAGGTGCCTTTGGCCGAAGCGCCGGTGACGATTCCGTCGTAACGGGTGCCGATGTGAGTGGCCAGCATGGACGCCGCCGCCGATTTGCGCGTCTGGCGCTCAACCTTGTTCGCTGCGTCTTCCTGCTCGGTGCAATGCCGGGCCAACTGCTCGAGCTCGTCGGGGGAGTAAGGGCTGGCTGTGGCCGCCAGCGCTGCTTTCAGGAGCCGGTGGGTGATGAGGTCGGGGAACCGGCGATTCGGGGCCGTGGAATGTGAGTAGTCGCGCACGGCCAGGCCGAAGTGTCCGACAGGCGTCTGACCAGGCATGTCGACCACGTACTCACCTGCTCCCATGGCCTTGACGATCGTGAGCGACAGATCGGGAAAGCTGGTCGGATCGGCCTTCCGCCGGCGTACCAGGAACTCCTCGAGGGCCTTCGAGTCGGGATCGGGCGGCAATTGATCGCCAAGCTCTTTGGCGATGGCTTCGATTCGGTCCCACCGTTCCGGCGAGCGTACGACGCGCCGCAGACTGGGCAAGCTCTTGCCGGCCAGATAGCGAGCGGTGACTCCGTTCGCGGCGATCATGAAGTCCTCGATCAACTGTTTGGCGCGATTCTTCAGGTCCTGCTTCAGGTCGACAACCTTGCCGTCAGCCATCACGGCACGGGCCTCGATGGTTTCGAGATCGAGAGCTCCATGCTCATGTCGCACCTCTCGCATCCGCTGTGCCGCCTGGTCCTGCAGCTTGAGATTGGTTTCAAGGCCATTGACAGAGGCCAGCGGGGGCGGGGCCTGGCCCTCCCCCTCAAGCCAGGGAGCGACGCTGTTGTAAGCCAGTTTCGCTTTGTTGAGCACCGTGGCGCGATAGACGTCGCCGGAGATCACGTTGCCACCTTCATCGACGGTCATGTCGATCACCACGGCGACTCTCTCCTCGCTTTCGTTGAGCGAAGTCAGGTTGGTGGAGAGCTTTTCCGGAAGCATCGGGAAGATGATCGTCGGAGTGTAGACCGACGTCGTATTCTGCCGCGCATGGTCGTCGATGGGAGTCCCTATTCTTACGAGCGCATCGACATCCGCGACTGCTACCAGGGCGCGAATTTTCCCGACGCCGAGATCCTCGGCGACCGTCAGTTGATCGAGATCGCGCGAGTCGTCATTGTCTATGGAGCACCAGAGCATCGTGCGAAGATCACGCACGGGAGAGCCACTTTCATGCGCCGGAGCCTGGATCGACTCGAGTTGCGCCTGAACCTCCGGCGAGAAATCGGGCGCCAGGCCGTGATCGAGCATGGCCTCATGTGCCAGGGCGGTGAGGTCGGAGTGCGGCGTCTGGCGGTCGTTTGCCTGAGGGTCTCGTAGGTTCATTCAGGTCTCCTTCATGGTCCCGGCATCGGGACGATCCATGACCGGTTCGATGGTATCGCACGGAATGCGACAATGAGGCCGATGACCGCAGGCGTTCGAGCCGTGGGCGACAATGCTCTGTTCGTCGATGTCGGCCTCATCCCTTCGGACGAGCTTCATCGAATCGCGGACGCCCTTCGCCGGGATGTTCGGGTGTCGGCGGCCATCGTCGGCGAACAGTCGATTTATGCCATCTTCTTCGGCCCGCCGGATCGCGATGTGCTCGAGCGCGCGTTTCAGCGTCATTCCGAGTCTTCCTTGCACGAGCAGCGCAGTCATGACATCGCCGTCGATTTCGGTACGGAGAACGGTCCCGATCTCGAGCAGTTTCTGGAAGAGAAGAACCTCGACCGGGACGCTTTCCTCCGCGGGATCGCGGGATTGCGACTGAAGGCCCGATACCTCGGGTTCCGGGCCGGCTTCGCCTACCTCGACGGATGGCCTGAACCGTGGCGCATTCCCAGGCGCGCCACGTCCCGCAACCTCGTTCCTGCCGGAAGTTTTGCGATTGCCGGCTCTATGGCCGGCTTCTACCCCACCGATTCGCCGGGCGGTTGGAACATCTTCGGTCGGACCGATGTGAGGCTCTGGGATCCGTGGCGGGACCCGCCGAATCTGATCGGCGCCGGCGACGAGATCGCAATTCTTCCGGCAGTTGGCCTTGCGGCCGCTCACATCGTCGAGACCGCCCGCATTCCGCGAAGCGATCCACCAGTAGCCCGCATTGAGAGGCCAGGGCAGCTGACCGTGAGCGTTCGCGCGACGGACTGGGAGCGCGTTGCGCTGGGCCTGCCCGAAGGGGGAGCGTACGACGAACCAGCCGCGAACGCCGCCAACCTCGCTACAGGCAATCGCGCCGGCGCCGGAATCCTCGAATGTGTTCTCGTCGGTCCGGACGTACGCCTCTTCGAGCGTCGGCGCTGCTGCTGGGCTGGAAGTGTTGCTGCGGTGACCGTCGATGGCCGGAACGTGCCACCTGGCATGCCGTTCACGGTTCAGCGCGGAGAAACGATCTCGATCGGAAGGATCACCGGCGGGTTGCGCGGCTACCTGGCGATCGAAGGTGGCGTCGGCGATGACGGGGCGCCATTCGATGTCGGACCTCAACGTCTTCGGTCGGGGGCGCTCCTGTGGCCCCAGGAGGGGAGCGAGGAGCCGTCAGCGGAGCGCGGGAAGGGAAGTCCGTCGACGATCGACCTCAGCACCGGACCGCATCCGCTGGCGGAAGAGCTGGCCGCGGAAATTGCCCGACGACGTTGGATGGTGAGCTCCAGCATGGACCGCGTCGGGATCCGCCTCGCTCAGGAAGCGGGTGGCCTCGTGCCGCCTTCCGGCTCCGACCGACTCCCGTCGTGCGGTGCGCAGTTCGGAAGCATTCAATGGCATCCGTCCGGCGACCTGATAGTTCTTGGCCCGGACCATCCGATCACAGGAGGCTATCTTCAGCCGTTCACCGTCCGCCGTCGAGAGCTGTGGAAGGTCGGCCAGCTGGCGCCGGGCCAGTTCGTG
>JADGNX010000150.1 GCA_017883265.1 Thermoanaerobaculia bacterium | reverse complement strand
GAAAGAAGAAAAGGGATGGACATGCAAATAAGGGCTTTATATTCAATTGTTTGCGTCGGTGATGAACCGGCATCAAAGTCGCACTCTCTCGGGGTATGCCTGCTCTTCATTCGCCTTATTGCCTCTGGTGCGCAGAGATGATCGCCATCCGGCTGGACGCCTCCTGGGCGTACATCCGGGCGCAGGTATCGAATCATGTGATCGACTGCCCGCAGCGGCCACCCGATGCCTCCGGAGATGACCTCAATCGCGCGGTGCAGACGATCATGAAAACCGCATTCGGCGACGTTCGGTGATATCGCTACCAGCGCCGTGGAGGCATGACCTCGTTGCTCGGCTGTGGTACTTCCGGGGGGACCGCTGACCTACGCGTGACTCTACCCGACCAATACCGTCGCACGGCCCCATCGGGAGACACCGCAGCCGGAACGGACCTGGTTTTAGTCCACCGGCCTTCCTTCCACCTGCAAATCGCGCAATGTAGTGATGTTTATTATTTGAAGCGCGCTTACCTTCACGGCATCCAGACAACGCAGTACCTGCTGTACGAACGAATCGGCAAGCCGCCTCGTGAGTGCAGGAGTGATCGAGCCCGAAAGCCGGGGCCAGCGGCAGGCAGGACGACACGGTCGTCCCGCGAAGCCGGATCCGGCATTGCCACACTTACGAGAATCTGCCGGGCATCCCCCGGTACAAAGAGGAGAGAACCAATGATCGAAGGACTGCTTCAACCGATGCATCTCGTGCTCATTCTTGGAATCGTCATGATCTTCTTCGGGCCGAAGCGGCTTCCGGAGCTGGGCAAGGGTCTTGGCGAGTCGATCCGCGGGTTCAAAGACGGCATGGCCCGTCTTCACGAAGATCCGCAGACGGTGAAAGTCACCGAGACCCAGAACCAGCTGCCCCCGGCCTGATGCCGGGCCTTCAACGGTCGGTGTACACCGGACAGGATGACAGCGCCATGAGCGGGTTTCATTCGAAGGTGGCTGACGTCGAGCGCATGGCCAGGCAACTCGCCGATGAGCTTCAGACACGGTCGGTCGAGCTGATCTGCCCGGTCTGCCATGTGGTCAGCGGCAAAATCGCCGTCGACAACATCGTCGGGCAGCGGGCCTTTGACGAGCGTCACCGGCACTGCTACGTAAATCCGTTCTTCGAAAGCAGCCTTTGATCGGGGCAGGTTCCAACTCCAGGGGCATCCGTTCGCAGAATGGCCCGATTACGGCAAGAACGGGAGGCGTGGACAGCCCCTGCGTACTGGTGGTCGATGACGATCCGTCCGTTCTGCGGATGATCGTTTCCCTGCTGGAGCGCGAAGGCTACGAGATCGCCCAGGCCAGGAACGGCCTGGAAGCGCTCCGTGCCATGGACGAAAGAAACGTGCAGCTCGTCGTGCTGGACCTCATGATGCCGGTCATGAACGGCTGGGAGGTTCTCGAAGTGCGGGCGGCCAACCCCGCGCTCCAGCGCATTCCCGTCGTGGTGGTCACAGCGAACGTCGGCCCCGACGCCGGCCTGGCGCGGGATAAAGGAATCTCTGCGCTGTTGCCGAAGCCTTTCGATCTCTCAGCGCTCAAAGCCATCATCACCGCTTGCCTCGGTCACCCCAACGGGCTCCCCGCAAAGACCGCGACAACGATATGAGCGAATGCCGACTCCTGGTCGTCGAAGACCACGAAGGAATCCGCGGCCTGGTCAAGGTACTCGCACGGTTGTAAAAAGACCGGATGACGGCAAACGGGAGTTCCTCGATCGGTAACAACTCCCGCGGGGGATTCCGGTATCAATGTCACGGGCAATTCAGCCCTGCGCGACCTATATTTCCGAGATGACTTGTCCCTTCTGCGGGCATCCATTCAGCAGCGACTTCCGTGGGGCCAACTGGGCCTTCGTTCACAGCAAGGTCATGCTGCACCTCATGAGCGAATGCCGTTCCAGCCCCCGCCCCTGCGATGAGCCCACCCTGCGTGCCAGGGCGGACGATATCGCCGACGCTCTGACGCAGCAGATCTCGCATCCGCTCGAAGAACGCTCCGCCGACCCCGGGTCAATCACCTCGCGGGAGCGGCACTGAACCGGCGCCACCGGTCAGCGAATCAGGGATCCTCGATCTGGGACGCACTCGGGGGTCACCTCGTAGGGCTGAATCGTCGGCACCAAGGTCGATGAAGGGAGCCGCAGACGAGCCGATTCTCGTTCACGAGGCGGGTCGTTGGCCAGCCGCCTGAAGGCCCAGGCGGAGTTGTCACCAATTCGGCCGGGACTGCTCTAATGGAGCAAAGGGGATATCATGAACGAACGACTCAATTCAGCATTCTGGGCTCTGCGGGTTGGCCTCGGTCTCGGCGCCTTCCTGGCAGGGCTCGACAAATTCTTCAACATTCTCACCGATTGGACAATGTATCTCAGCCCGATTGCGACGCGGGTGATTCCGGTCAGCGCCACGGTCTTCATGCGGGCCGTGGGGGTGGTCGAAATGGCCGTGGGCCTGGCCATACTCTTCGGACTCACGCGGATCGCCGCTTATGTGATGATGGTGTGGCTGGTGGGCATCGCCATCAACCTCGTTACCACCGGAATGTATTACGATCTCGCAGTCCGGGACGTCGAAATCTCCATCGCAGCGTTTACACTCGCGCGCCTCTGTGAGGTGCGCGGGGGGGTCGGTGCCAAACAGATGTCGCCGCTCCGGAGCCGGCCCGCGTAAATCCAGAACAACGACCGCCGTAAAATACAACCGCAGTAAAACAAGGAGAAATACAACGATGAGAAAAGCTTCACTGGTTCTTCTGGTACTCGCTCTCGCCCTGCCGCTGTCGGCCGAAACCTGGAAAAACGTCTCTCTGATGGACGCCGGCTGCGCCAAGCACGCGGAGAAACTGGCCACTCCCGATACTCACACCAAAGAGTGCGCGCTGAAGTGCTCAAAGGCCGGCTACGGCGCGGTCGTCGACGGCAAGTTCGTCAAGTTCAACGAGAAGGGCAATGAGATGGCCAAGGCTGCGCTCATGAAGAGCGACAAGAAAGACAACCTCCGCGCCGACGTCAGCGGCGAAATGAAGGACGGCGTCATTCACGTCTCTTCCGTGAAGTTCGAGTAAAGACCGGCTCCGATCTCGGGCCGGCCGCCCGGCCGGCCCACTCGCTCCCCATCCTCTCCACCCTCCACCAGCGTCGCCTCGTCCCCGGGGGCCGATGCTCCTCTCCGGATCGCAGAAGAATGCGAAGCCCGCTTCGTCAGCGTGAGGGACATCGTCCGCCTCCAGTTCGTACCTGGCAGAAGCTGGCCCGACTCCGCGCAGCCCGGCCTCCGGTACAATTCGCTCGATGTCTCATCTGGTCCGCGCCGTCTGTCCGCACGACTGTCCCGATACCTGCGCCATGCTGGTGACCGTGGAGGATGGGCGGGCCATTCGAATCGCCGGCGATCCCGGCCATCCCTTCACACAGGGGTTTCTCTGCGCGAAGGTCTCCCGCTATCTCGAGCGGACCTATCACGAGGGGCGGCTGCTCCACCCCCAGATTCGCACCGGGCCCAAAGGGAAGGGCGAGTTCCGCCGGGCCACCTGGGAGGAAGCCCTCACGCTCGTCGCGGCGCGCCTGAGGGAGATCATCGACTCGCCGGACGGGCCTCAGGCCATCCTCCCCTATTCGTATGCCGGAACGATGGGAATGCTTCAGAGCTCGTCGATGGATCGGCGTTTCTTTCATGGCATCGGAGCCTCGCTGCTCGACCGCACCATCTGCTCATCGGCCGGCGCCGAGGCCTTCAATCTGACATACGGGGTGAGAATGGGAACCGATCCGGAGACGATCGGTGAGGCCCGTCTGATCCTGCTGTGGGGGACGAACACGCTGACATCCAACCCCCACCTCTGGCCCTTCATCCGGAAGGCCAGAGCAAGCGGAGCGCGCACCATCTGCATCGATCCGCTGCGCACGAGAACTGCCGATGCCTGCGACGAGCATGTGCCGATCCGGCCGGGCACTGACGCAGCGCTCGCGCTGTCAATGATGCACGTCATCTTTCGCGACGAGCTCGAGGATCGCCCCTATCTCAATCTGATGACGACAGGATGGGAAGAGTTGCGGGAGCGAGCTCTTTGCTCCTATGCCCCCAGCCGCGTGGCGTCGATCTGCCGGATTCCGGCGGAGACCATCGAGCGACTGGGTCGCATGTACGGAGAGACTCGTCCTTCTTTCATCCGCCTCAACTACGGCCTGCAGCGCCACCGTGGGGGCGGCTCGGCCGTTCGCGCCATCTCGATCCTCCCGGCGCTCACCGGGACATGGAACGACGTCGGCGGCGGCTGCCAGCTCTCCGCCTCCGGTACCTTCTCGCTCAACTCGGCGGCGCTCGAGCGGCCCGATCTCATCCCCCCGGGCACCCGCACCATCAATATGAGCTGTCTCGGGGATGCCTTGACCTCGATGGCCGAGCCGCCCGTGCGGGCTCTGGTCGTCTACAACGCGAATCCTGGATCGGTGGCTCCCGACCGCGCTCGAGTGAGGGCGGGCCTGTCGCGTGAAGACCTCTTCACCGTTGTCCTCGAGCAGTTTCAGACCGATACGGCCGATTACGCGGACGTTCTCCTGCCGGCCACGACGCAACTGGAGCACGAGGATCTGCACAAGGCTTACGGGCATCTGTACGTCATGCACAACGCTCAGGCCATCGCACCGCTGGGCGAGGCTCGTCCAAACACCGAGATCTTCCGGCGTCTGGCTGCTGCAATGGGGCTGGACCATCCTGCCCTTCTGGACAGCGATGAAGCGATGATGCGACAGGCACTGACCGATGTCGGTCCGACCACCGCTGGAATCTCGCTCCAGGAGCTGAGAGCGGCAGGATCGCTTCGACTCACCGTTCCCGCCCCGCACCTTCCCTTTCGATCGGGTGAGAAACTCCCCACTCCGAGCGGACGGATCGAGATCCGCTCCGAACGGGTTGCAGCACTCGGAATCGATCCTCTGCCTCTCTACATCCCGCCCGCGGAATCAGAGGAAGAGATGCCCGAGCTCGCAGCTCGCTGTCCCCTCGCGTTGATCTCTCCGCCGGCTCACACCTTTCTCAACTCGACCTTCGTCAACGTGACGTCTCTGCGCCGGGCGGCTGGTAAACCGACTCTGGAGATCGACGCCGGCGACGCCGCGGCGCGAGGTGTTGCCGCCGGTGATCGCGTCCGTATCAGCAACGACCGCGGAAGCTTTTCGGCTGAAGCCGTGATCAGCGACCGGGTCCGGCCCGGCGTCGTATCGGCCCCCTCGGTCTGGTGGGGGAAGCTCACCGATGACGGGCGCAACGCCAACGACACGACCTCCCAACGGCTGACCGACATCGGGCGCGGTGCGACCTTCTACGACAACCTGGTCGAAGTAACCCGCGACACTCCGGAGTAAACTCGCCGCCGCATGAATCCCTTCATTCTTCCACTCGTCTTCACGGCGCTCGTTTACTTTTCAATCATCGTCCTCAACGAGCGCATCGGACTCCTCCGCGGCGACCATTTCGCCACGCCGGCCATGAAATATCTGGCGTACGGCTGGCTGGGAGCTCTCCTCTTTCTGCTCACGACGATCGTCACGGCGTCATCGCTCAAGCCGATAACGGCCGCCCAGTTGAAGGTCGTGCCGTTTTACTCGCTCTTCGCCCTGCACTTCATCCTCGTTGTCTTCCTGGCCGGCTGGTGGCTGCTCACGAGCCGTCCACCGATTGCCGACTTTCTGAATATCCAGCGTCGCGACGGCGGTGTCGCGGTGCTGAGCGGCTTTGCCATCGGCCTCGGCGGCTGGATCATCACCCTCGCCCTGGCCGCTGCCGTCGTGCTCATCCTCAACGCCGCGCATCTGCTCCCGAAGCACATGAAACCTTCGCCGATGATCCCCTGGATGGCCGCCCAGCCGATCTGGAACAAGATCACGATCGTCGTGTCAGCCATGACGGTCGAGGAAGCGTTCTTCCGCGGCTGGTTGCAGAAGCGGATCGGCCTCATTGCCTCGACCATCCTCTTCGCCCTGGCCCACAGCGGCTTCGGCCAGCCGCTCCTGCTCGTCGGCGTGGCCATCATCTCGCTGATTATCGGGTTGACGTTCTATCGAACCAAAAATCTGATTCCGGGCATCGTGGCCCATGGCGTCTTCGATGCGGTCCAGCTTTTCGTCATCATCCCGATCGTCTTCCGGATGACCGGAATGGGCTGAGACATGAACCGAAACCAGAAACCAGAAACCAGAAGAGGCCGTTCTGGTTTCTGGTTTCTGGTTAATGCTCGGAGACCACCACTCCATCGCCTTCGAATCGAATCTTGAAGGCGTTGTCCTCCGCGGCGATCATGACGTTGGCCAGCCCCTCTTCATCCATGACCGTTGGAATGAGATCGCCGGTCCAGGCGACCAGAGCGTCGGAGGAAATCGACAGGGGGTAGTCACGAGTCACGCGCAGGGTCAGCGGCTCGATCGACGTGGAGATGGCCAGGGAGCCCTTTCCGAAGATCTTCACGGTGTCGATCTTCTTCTGATATCCGCCGTCGTAGATCGGCTCGACCCGGTAGGCCAGCGAATCCTCCAGCGCCAGCAGATTGCGTCCCTCGACGTAGATGAACTCCTCGTTCAGATCGAGGAGGAACGTCTTCCGCCCTTTCTCGAAGACGAACAGCTTTCCCTGGCCTGACGCGCGGACCAGAGTCTGCGCCGTAGTGCCGATGAGCCCCGACTCCGAAACGAACTTGAGGTTGCCCGAATAGCTCGAAACCGTGCCGCGCTTGACGTGAACACTCCGGGCGAAGTTGATCTCCAGAAAGCCGTTTTCGTGCAGGGCGAATGTCCGCGACGCCCCTTCGATCCGCCGGCCGCCGAGGTCGATCCGCTTCTGATCGGCCTGTGGCTCGTCGACCGCTTCCTGAAGCTTGCGGGCCGCGGTACTGGCCGCGACCGCGGCCATCCTGTCGACCGCCGGCGGCACCGGGGTCAGGCTCCTTTCGGAAGGCAGCTCACGCGGCAGCGGAACGGAGGCTGGCAGCGCAGGCTGCGAAGAAGAGGTGATCAGCGGTTCGTTCTGCCCCCTGGCCGGCGGGCCAACGCTCTGGATGGGGCGGGTGACGGCGGGCTGGGGCTGCATGGCGCGAATGTCCGCCTCGACCTCGCGAATCAGCTTTTCTGCCCCGGCGATCTTCAGATGCTCGAGCGCGGCGGCGTATTTCTTTCGCTCGCGATAGAGCAGGCCGAGATAGAGCTGCGACTTGGCGTAGTTCGGTCGCAGCTCGACGGCCCGGCGCAGGTACCGTTCTGCCTCGTCCAGTTTTCCCTGCTTGAAGAGGATCAGTCCGAGGTTGGAGTGAAGGATGAAGACGTCGGAGTTCTCATTGGTCAGACGTCTGTAGATGACTTCCGCCTCCGGAAAGGCGTTGGTCTTGAAGTAGACCAGGCCGAGAAGGTTGAGGACATCGGCGTCGTCAGGCCGCATCTTCTGCGCCGACTCCAGCTCGCGTCGCGCCTCCGCCAGACGCGCTTCGTGGAACGCCTCGCGCCCACGGTTGTAATGGAGAAGGAAGACGCCTTGATCGAAAGGCGGCGGAACAGCGGGATTACGCTCCGGCATCGGGGCTGATTGTACATGCAGCGAGTTGCGAGGCCGGCAGTCCTGGCGGATCAGTACGTGCCGAGGTAGCGGAGGGCCGGCATGATACGAGGTGTGGCCTCCGCTGCCACCGTAAGGAACGCCAGAGGATCTCGACGAGCTGCGCCGAAGCCACCTTTGAGCTTCGCTCCGCCATGGCCGGCGAAGCCGGTGGCGCTACCATAGGGACGGCCGTAGTAGACCGTGAGCGCCCGCGCAACATAAGTGACAGTCTCGCTGTACGGGGGAATGCCGCCGTGCTTGAGCACCGCATTCTCCCCGGCGTTGTAGGCGGCCAGGGTTCTCGGAAGGTCGTTCGAGAACATCTGGAGAAGAAAGGCGAGGTAGGTGATCCCACCGCGGATGTTCTGCTCCGGATCGAAGATCCTGCTCACTCCGAATCGCCGCGCCGTCTCCGGCATCAACTGCATCAGGCCGCGCGCACCCTTGCGCGAGATGCAGCGAGGATCGTAGCCCGACTCGACCTGGATGACGGCTTTAGCCAGAACGGGGTCGACGCCGAGCCGGTCGCAGTGCCGGTTGATGATGGAGTCGTAGATCGTACTGCGGTCGCGCTGCCGCGCCAGCCACGTCAGGTCGCCCGAGTGGGAGGAGCCTGACGGCACGTTGAAGATCACTTTCTTGCCATCCCGGATCACCAGCGACACCTGCGCCGAAGCACTCCCGGCAAGGAGGACCAGGGCCAGCAAAGGCAGAAGGAAGGAAGGGATACGCACCACCGGAATGGTACCAGATAGGGCTGGGGAAGAGCGGTGGGCGCCTGGGGAGGGGCGGTGGAGTGGAGACACTTCTGTCTGTGTGCGCCTTCCGAAAGCGCTGTAGCACAGACACTTCTTGTCTGTGCACCTTCTGTCTGTGCACCTTCTGTCTGTGCGCCTCATCTCTCGGCCTGTAGCACAGACGCGCACAGACAGAAGTGTGTGTGCTACAGCGGCGGCCGAAGCGGCCGCCGCTCCACCTTCACCCTTCACCCTTCACTCTTTTTCCGTCC
>JADGNX010000452.1 GCA_017883265.1 Thermoanaerobaculia bacterium | reverse complement strand
CCGCCAGCTCTCCGGCGGAGAAGCGCAGCGCGTGGCCATCGCCCGCGCCATGGCCATGGACCCGCCGCTTCTCCTGATGGATGAGCCCACCGCCTCGCTCGATCCGGCACGCCGCGGCGAGCTCGGAGCGACGCTCGAGCGTCTGCGACGCGACGGGCGGACCCTGCTCGTGACGACGTACGACGACGACTTCGCGCGCGACTGGGCCACGCGCGTCGTCATCCTGGCCGAGGGAGAAGTCGTCGAAGAAGGCGACCCCCGCGAAGTCTTGACGAATCCGAAGCACCCAGCGACACGACAGTTGCTGGCGGGTGCGAAGAAGGGCCTGTAGCACAGACACTTCTGTCTGTGCGCCTTCTGTCTGTGCGCCTTCTGTCTGTGCTACAGCGACAAGCGCCCGGCTTCTTTTACGATCGATAATCCGTATTCAATGATACGTAATCGTGTCCCAGATCGCTGACCAGGAGCGTGGCCATGGCTGTGCCGGCGCCGAGGTCGACGATCACCGGGACGCGCTCGCGGGAGAAGACGCGCGCGGCGTCCTTCTCGCGATAAACCGCCGGTTCGCCATCGCGAACCAGGACGATCGATCCGACGGACAGACCGATGCGGCGCGGTGCGAAGCGGACGCCGCTGCGGCCGAGGGCCGCCAGAATGCGGCCCCAGTTTGGATCGCCGCCATGCAGCGCGGTCTTCACCAGGGGCGAGGTGCCGATGGCATGCGCGGCGAGCCGCGCGTCGCGCTCGTTGCGCGCGCCGCGCACCTCCAGTTCCATGACCCGAGTGGCCCCTTCACCGTCGCGGACGATCATCCACGCCAGATCCTTGCAGACCTGTGTCAACGCGCGAATGAAATCCGGTGCTCCGGCGGCGGAGAGCGTCCCTGTCAGCTCCGCGTTGCCGGCCTTGCCCGAGGCCATGAGGAGCACCGTGTCGTTGGTCGAGGTGTCGCCATCGACAGAGATGCAGTTGAAGCTCTCTTCGACCGCAGTGCGCAATGCCGTGCGCAGAAACGCCGGCGTGGCAGCGGCATCGGTCATGATGAAACCGAGCATGGTGGCCATGTTCGGATGAATCATCCCGGCGCCTTTGGCCACGCCGACGATCCGCCCCCGTTTGCCATCGAGGGTGAACGTGGCCTGAGCCACCTTCGGACCGACATCGGTCGTAAGGATGGCGTGCGAGAACGCTTCGACCCCGCCGGCCGAGAGTCTGGCCACCGAGTCCGGCAGGGCTTCCCGGATCTTGTCATCGGGAAGCGGAGTGCCGATGACACCGGTGGATGCGAGAAAGATCTGGTTAGGATCACAGCCGAGCAGTTCGGCGGCCCGGCTGCGCACCCGACGGGCGGCATCCATTCCCGGCTTGCCGGTGACCGCATTGGCACAGCCGGCATTGATCACCGCGGCCTTCACTCGGCCCCGGCTCTTCTTCAGCGCGGCCTGCGAGAGCACGACCGGCGCGGCCAGAAAACGATTGCGCGTGAACACGGCCGCGGCGTTCGCCCCATCCTCAGCCACGATCAGACCGAGATCGGGCCGCTTCTTTCGAATGCCGGCGCGAATTCCCGATGCCGTAAACCCCCTCGGCAGCCTCATGGCAGCCGCCTTTGCACGAGGGCGATCTTCTTCCGCGCGGCGATGGCCGCCCGTTTCACCAGCACGGGAGAGGTGCCTCCGCGCGAGCGACGTCGACTGAGGGCGCGATCGACATCGAGCGCCTCGAGGTCGGGCGCCGTAATCGATATAGCGCCACGACCGGCCTTGTTGCCCGCCGACGGACCGAGCTCCCGCAGCGTCTTCTCCTCCCGCACCGCGTCGCCGATCCGCGCGCTCACGGCCCGGTGTGCATCGCGAAACGGAATCCCGCGAGCGGCCATCGCGTCGGCCACTTCCGTGGCCAGAAGCAGATCCGCCGATGCCGCGTTTCGCATCCTCGCCCGATCGAGCTCCAGGCCTGACAACAGCTCGGCCATCGCCGGCAGCGCGGCAGCCAGCGTGGCCCGCGTGCGGAAGAGCGGCTCCTTATCGAGCTGCATATCCTTGTTGTACGCCAGCGGCAATCCCTTGAGGAGCGCCAGGAGTCCGACCAGCTCGCCGATCGCGCGCGCGGCGTGACCGCGGGTCAGCTCCAGCACATCAGGGTTCTTCTTCTGCGGCATCCGCGACGAGCCGGTCGACATGGCGTCGGGCAGCGTGGCGAACCCGACCTCATCGCTGGTAAAGAAGATGAGGTCTTCCGACAGCCGCGAGAGATGACCGAGCAGCATGGCGCTTCCATAAAGGTAGTCCGCCGCAAAATCGCGGTCAGAGACGCCGTCGAGTGAGTTGGCGGTCGGGCGGGCAAAACCGAGAGCCCTGGCCAGGGCCAGCCGATCGATCTTCACCGGCGTTCCTGAGAGGGCGCCAGATCCCAACGGAAGCTCGTCGGCGCGCTCCAACGAATCGAGTAGCCGCTCCGCATCGCGAAGCAGCATGGCGACATAGGCTCCGCACCAATGCCCGAACGTCACCGGCTCGGCCTGTTTGAGATGCGTATAGCC
>JADGNX010000149.1 GCA_017883265.1 Thermoanaerobaculia bacterium | reverse complement strand
TTCATTCAGCGCGCGCTGGAAGGCGGCATCAATTTCTTCGATACCGCCGACATGTATTCGGACGGTGTCAGTGAGGAGGTGCTCGGCCGTGCGCTACGAGACTTCGCGTCG
Organism: Thermoanaerobaculia bacterium; assembly: GCA_017883265.1. Lineage (GTDB taxonomy): Bacteria > Acidobacteriota > Thermoanaerobaculia > Gp7-AA8 > Gp7-AA8 > JADGNX01. Next base: position 8,535 of record JADGNX010000149.1, on the reverse strand, counting down.
CGGGAAGATGTGGTGATCGCGACGAAGGTCTTCTTTTCCAGCAGCCCCGGGGCGAACGCACGCGGTCTCTCCCGGAAGCACATCCTGGCCGCCATCGACGCCTCGCTCGAGCGTCTGGGCGTCGACTACGTCGACCTCTATCAGATCCACCGCTTCGACCCGGAGACGCCGATTGAGGAGACGATGGAGGCGCTCCATGACGTCGTGCGCTCGGGGAAGGCTCGCTACCTCGGAGCGTCCAGCATGTACGCGTGGCAGTTCGCCTCCATGCAGCACGCTGCCGACCTCCACGGCTGGACTCGATTCTCGTGCATGCAGCCGCACTACAACCTCGTCTATCGCGAGGAGGAGAGGGAAATGATTCCGCTCTGCATGTCCCAGGGCGTCGGCGTCATTCCCTGGAGCCCTCTGGCGCGCGGATTCCTGGCCGGTAATCGGGGCCGCGACAAGGAGAGCGGAGCGACGGTCCGCTCGCGAAGCGATGACTTCGCTCATAAGCTGTACTACGGCCAGTCCGATTTCGATGTGGTCGATCGGGTCGTCTCCCTCGCGGCGAAGCGAGAGGCTCCGCCGGCGCAGATCGCGCTGGCCTGGCTGCTCAGCCGTCCCGGTGTGACCGCGCCGATCGTCGGAGCGAGCAAACCGCATCACCTCGATGACGCCATCGCCGCCGTGGATCTGGCATTGACTCTGGACGAGATCGCCTCGCTGGAAGAGCCGTACCGCCCCCATCCGGTGCTGGGACATAGCTGAGCCTGTAGCACAGACACTTCTGTCTGTGCATTGGAGTTTGACATTTTTCGCTAGGCGAAGGCCGAACGAATGAGGGATTCTGTGGTCAGAGGAGCTATGGGAACCGAGTCTTGAGAGCCGCCGAGCGGCGGCATCTACGTAGCCCAACGCGTGAGGGCGTGTTGCTCAACTCGGATATGGCCAACAACTACAGGCGTTCAGCGGCCTCTTACGCCGGAGGCGTTACGTAAATTAGCCGGTGGTAAGCGCCGCAGGCGCGCCACCACCGGGGTAGCGCGCGAAAAATATATGCACGCCGGAAGGCGTGCCGGATCGCATTTCGTGAGGGTGGAGGCCGTTCCGCGACCCCTGCCGGGGTCGTTAATCGTTTGGGTCTTCGATCCGGTGGCGGCGCGCCTACGGCGCTTGCCACCGGCTAATATCCGGCACGCCTTCCGGCGTGCTCCTGAAAGACGATCTCTTTCCTGCGAGGAATTGGGCAACACGCCCTCACGCATTGGGCTACGTAGATGCCGCGCTCCGCGGCTCTTCGCCTGGTGCTATTTGCAACGAAGCGCCAGTTTCGATCCCACCCGCTCGTCCCATCACACAATCCCTTCATTCTTTCTGCTTTTACCTGACCCAAAATGGGCAAACTCCAGCGCACAGACAGAAGTGTCTGTGCTACAGGGCCCCATTCTCGAGCGTGACGGAATCTGCGGGTCGTTCGTATCGTCTAATATGAGCTGGCGGCGCAGGAAGGTCGTCACCTGGCGGATCCTGATTGGCAATCAAGGCAAAACGACTCACGTTTCTCCCGCTCTTCTTCATCGCCCTGGCCGTCATTCTGGCGATGGCGATCGCTGTGCGCATTCATTCCTATTCCAACCGGCCGTCGCCGATCGCGGCGCGCCAGACCGAGGGAACGGACAACTCGGCGGCATCGTTCACTGCGGATCGCGCTGCGTCTGAAAGCGGCTCACAGTCGATCGCTGTGCCTCCGGCTGTCCAGCAATCACCCGACGTGGCGCTGGCCGCTGCCGCCGCCGCGCGGCGGAAGCGACTTGCGGCGGAACTGGCCAGACCGTTGGGCGGCGAGACTCCACCGCCGCCATCCACGACAACCGTCGCTCGAATCGTGGTGCCGCCACGCCCGGTGCCTCCCAAACCGCCGGCGCCATCCATGCTGCAGAAACTCGTCGCTCCGATCGTGCGTGCGTTCACTCCCGCGCCGGCCGGCGGTGGCGGTCAGACGACGGCGGCCCAGACACCGAAGTCGCCAAAGGATTTCAGCTCCGACACCACTCCGCCCACGCTGGTGTCCATCCAGTTCACTCCTCCCACCATTCACGACAAGGAAGAGTCGACGGTGACCATGGTCGTGACCGACGACCTCTCCGGGGTGCGCAATATTTCGGCGAGCATCAGCAGTCCTTCGGGCCGCGCTCTGCGCGCGTTTCCTCTTCAGAAGGGTGAGGGAGATCTGTGGATCGGAAAGGTGCTCGTTCCGGAGAAAGCTGAAGAAGGCATCTGGAGGATGACGTTCCTGACGATGACGGACAACGCCAACAACACGGCCAGCCTGACCTGGGGCACCGGGATACCGGCAACCGCGGTTCTTCGCGTCAGTTCCTCGGCTTCAGACTCGACGCCGCCGACGGTGCGCAGTGTCTACCTCAACAAGGCGGCCATCACCGAAGGGGAGCACAACACCGTTTTCGTCGAGGCCGTCGATGACAGCTCCGGGGTGGCCATGATCAGCGGCGTCTTCATCAGCCCCTCCAAGAGTGCACGAATCGGATTCGGCTGCAGAGCTCCGGAGGCGGGAGATGTGTGGGAGTGCGATGTGGTCCTCCCGAAGTGTGTCGATTGCGGCGTCTGGCAACTCGAGCAGCTGCAGCTGCAGGACAAGGCCAACAATCAGGCGGTGATCCGGAATACCGACCCGCTGATTGCGAAAGTGGCCTTCAGCACCTCGGGTGCGAGCTGCGACTCGACCCCACCCTCGGTGCAAAGCATGACCGTGCAACCTCAGGCCCTTTCGAATCTCGCGGCTGGCATCATCACGATCACGGCGGTCATTACGGACGACCTCTGCGGCGTGCAGCCGAACGCCAGCGCGCAGATCATCGGTCCTCCGATCGCGGGCCAGCAGCCGCAGAGCATCTTCTTTCCTCTCAGCGTCCTGCCCGACAACCCGACCATGTTCATCGGGCGCGCTGTAATCCCGAAGTCGAGCGCCAAGGGAACCTGGCGCCTGAACTGGCTTCAGATCTCGGACAAGGCCAACAACCTCAGGACCTATTCGGCCAGCGACCCGATGCTGATCGGCATTCGATTCGAGGTGCAGTGAGTCGGATGAAGCTCGCAGCGACGCGCGCGGCGAAATTCGCTCACCAGAACTTCGACAATCTGCCGGAGGGGACCTCCGGTACGGTGCCCTCCGATGTCGCGTAATGTGAGGTGTCGTTGAAGAGGGTCAGCCGGGCGTAGCCGATCTGTTTGATGTCGAGAATGTTCAATGCGGCCGGGGACTGATCCAGGCGGTCGCGATACTTGCGCGGGTCGAAGCCCAGCAGGTTGCTGAGCAGGAGCCGGATCGTCGCTTTGTGCGAGACCACGATCACATGATCGTCGGGATGTCTCTCCACGATCTCGAGTAGAGCAGGCAGCGCTCGAGCGGTGACGCTCAGGCCCGTCTCGCCGCCGGGAGGAGCAAACGAGAATGGGTCGAGCTCCCACCGTTGGTACTCCTTCGGATACTCCGTCTCCACTTCGGCCCGCGTCTTTCCTTCCCAGTGTCCGTGGGAGATCTCCCGCAGACCGTCGCATGATTCAACGGCCAGCGAGTGGGGCGCGGCCAGGATCGATGCCGTTTCGCGCGTCCGGCTGAGGGGGCTGGAGTAGACGGCGGCCATCCGTTCCGACGATAGCCGCTTTGCGAGGCGACGGGCCTGATCGCGACCGATGTCGGAGAGAGCGACGTCGACCTCGCCCGCGAACCGATCCTCGGCGGAAAGCTCGGTTGCGCCATGTCGAATGAGAAAAATGCGAGTGGCCATCGCGAGGAGTTTAGCGCACGCGCTGGCGCGCTCGCGCCACGCTACCGATCACTGCTCCTGAAGCGCAACCAGGTAGCTCGATCGGGAGGGGGGCCCATGGTCGCAACCGACGTCTGCCGCCGCCCGGCGGCCGAAGCGACCGCCGCTCCACCTGGCATCGTCAGACGATCAGAACGGCAACAGGTTCTGCCTCACTTTGACGGCTTTTCCGCACGCCTCTTGAATTCTGCGTTCAAGAACGTCATCACGGCGATGCTGCCATCGGCTGCGGTTCTGAAGGTGAGTTGATCGTCGAGGTCGTCGGCAGGCGACACGGCGCGGAAGGTGTCGTAATGAAAATATTCGAGAGGGATCACCATGCGCTGCCAGCGAAGAACGAGACCACCATTTTCGAGGGCCACCAAGGCGGCTCCGTATGCAGGCTCTTCATAGGTTCCTGCGTACGCTGCGAGATCGTGGGACGGACGCGTGTTGGGAACGCGCGATGCCAGTAATGCATGCTTCGCAGCGTCAGCCTTAGCCTCCATCTTTTGCTCGGCCTCCAGCAGAAGAGCGTTCCAATCGCGGACGTCGCGGGAGGCCAGGAAGAGATCGAGGAGACCGTTGCGCATCGCGGTGACGGCCGAGCCTCTGCCCAGGTTGTCGAGGATGACGAACCCGATGTTTCGTTCGGGGAGGAGCGCGACGGTTCCGCGAAAGCCGTTGAGCGCCCCGCCGTGCGAGACGAGCAACTCTCCGCGATAGTCCTGCAGTCCCCAACCCATGGCGTACGAGTCGAGATGTGTGACCGGACTCCCTGCCTGATCCGAAGGTCCCAGGCGGATCACAGCGTTTGGCTGCTTCGTCTCGCCGAGGACCTCAGCCGAGACGAGGCGCTTGCCGTCGATGGCGCCATTGGCGAGATGAAAGCGGACCCACTGCGCCATATCGCGCGCGCTCGACTTGATCTCGCCAGCCGGTCCGAGGTTCGAGTCGTCCACCAACCCGTAGGGGGTGAGCGCGGAGGTCGCCCCATTCCAGCGATAGCCGATGGCGTGATCCGCTGCCTGGTAGCCGGCCAGAGTCAGGCGTGTTTCGGTCATGCCGAGCGGATCGAGAATCCGCTTCTGGACGAATGCGTCCCATGAGAGGCCGGCCGTGGCCGCGACGGCCTCGCCGGCGGCGATGAACATGATGTTGTTGTAACGGTATGACGAGCGGAACGGTCTGGCCGGCGTGACAGAAGCCATGCGACGGATGATCTCTTCGCGGCTCAGCAGCGAGTTGTCCCAGAGCGCGTCGTAGCCGGCGAGGCCCGTGCGGTGGGAGAGAAGGTCGCGCAGAGTGACGGACGAATCGGCGCAGGAATCGCTCAGACGGAAGTAGGGGAGATGCTGGCGAACCGGATCATCCCAGTCCAGTTTGCCTTCGTCGACGAGCATTGCCATGGCCGTGGCAGTGAAGGCCTTGGTCATCGACGCGATGTTGAAGAGCGTGCCGGCGGTCACCCGGTCGCCGCTCACCGTGTCCCTGACGCCGTAGCCCTTGAGGTAGACCACCTTGTCGTTCTGGACGACCGCAAGAGCGGCCCCCGGAACGTGCCACTGCGACATCGCCGTGTTCATGATGCGATCGACCGCGGTGCCGTCGATGGCCTGTGCCCTGGCGGAGGCTGCGGCCAGCAGAAGTGAAACGAACAGCAGAGATACGGCTCGAGGCATCGGTTCTCCTCAGCAGGGTCTTCGATCGCGAAGTGGAAAACTGGCTGGCGCGCTGGGTCCGCTGAGCTCGAAGAGAGCGGGCCAGCGGATCAGGCGATCTGCTCGCTGGCGAAGGCCGTCAGGGCATCCGGCTCGCTCTCGTGGGTATCGAACATCGGGAGAAGATGTGTCAGCCGCAGCGTCTTGCGCACTCGCTCCTGCGGGTTGAGCAGGCGCAGCGAAGCACCGTGCCGTTTTGCCGCCCTCAGACCCTGCACGAGCTCGCCGAGGCCGTTGCTGTCGATGTAGTCGACATCGGAAAGGTTCAGGAGGATCTTCTTGTGGCCTTCGTCGAGGAGCTCGTTAATCACCTGGGGCAGCATCTCATCAGTCACGCCGACAGCCAGCCGGCCGCTGAAATCGACGATGATGACGTCCCCGTTCTTTCGAACATCAAAGTTCATGGCGGCGAATGATACAACAGCCAATGAATCTCATCCTTCTCCTGAACGACGATTTCACGTCCGAGACGACCGTGAGGCTCAGCGGTCGTCGTCTCGAGCACATTCGGACGGTCCACCGCGTAGAGCCGGGCGACGAGCTGGTTGCAGGCCTTCTCGGCGGGGGGATCGGCCGGGGGCGAGTGACTCGCCTGAGCCATGAGGAGGTCGAGCTCGAGGTGACGCTCGATCGGAACCCGCCGCCGCCTCTTCCGCTGACACTGGTGGTGGCTCTTCCGCGTCCCAAGGTGCTGGCCCGTGTCCTTGCCGCGGTCGCTTCCATGGGCGTCAAGAGAATCTTCCTCATCAACTCGTGGCGCGTGGAAAAGAGCTACTGGGCGACCCCGCGCCTCGATCCTCTCGACATCCGGGAGAACCTGATCCTCGGCCTGGAGCAGAGTTGCGACACCGTGCTTCCTCAGGTCGAGACGCGGCGGTTCTTCCGCCGCTTTGTGGAGGATGAGCTGGACGGAATCGCCGCGGGATCCAGCCGCCTGGTCGCGCACCCGCCGGCAACTGTTGCCTGTCCCCGTGCCGTGGCGGACCCGGTGACGCTGGCCATCGGTCCGGAGGGCGGCTTCATCGATGAGGAAATCGACTCCCTCGTTCGCTGCGGCTTCACCCCGATCCACCTCGGCTCCCGCATCCTTCGCGTCGAGACCGTCATTCCGTATCTCATCGGCCGAATCACTGGCTGAGGGCGGCCTGGAAATGGTGCTCTCTGCGGTTCCCTCGATCGCCGACCTGGTGCAGCCCGGCGAACATGCCGTCGGCACGCCCGAGTTCTTCGTCGATGCCGCCGTCATCTCGGTCGTGCTGTTCGGCGGCGCGGTGGTGCTCGGTTGGTTCTTCATGATGACCGTCCCCCGGTTCCTCAACCTGTTCCTGCGACCCGAGAAGGTCTACCCCCTGTACGGAAGGGCCTATCGGATCAACCACGCCATCACCCGCATGACCAACGTCAAGTTCTTCACCCAGCTGTTCGGCAACAGCGCCTTTAGCGCCTACTACCTGCGCAGGTTGGGCTACCACCTGTTCCGGATCAAGCAAACCGGATCCAACTTCGGTGACGAAGTGGCCCACGACAACCCGTACCTGTGCTCGGTCGGCCGGGGAACGGTCATCGCCGACGGGCTGTCGATGATCAACACCGAATTCTCGAGCACCTCCATGCGGCTGTCCCGGGTGTCGATCGGACACCGAAACTTCCTGGGCAACAACATCGCCTACCCACCGCAGGGCCGGACCGGCGACAACTGCCTGCTGGCCACCAAGGTCATGGTTCCCCTCGACGGACCAATCCGGGAAGGGGTGGGGTTGCTGGGCTCACCGGCCTTCGAGATCCCGCGATCGGTCCGGCGGGACAACGAGTTCAACCAGCAGAATTCCGGCGAGGACCTGCGGCGCAAGCTGTCCGCGAAGAACCGCTACAACGTGCGGACCATGGGTGTGTTCCTCTTCGTTCGATGGCTGCATCTCTTCCTGGTCACGCTGCTCGGGATGGCCGCCGCCGGCCTGTACGAGGTGCTGGACCACGCCGTGGTCGGTGCATTCCTCGCCCTCAGCTTCCTGTTGAGCGCGGTGTACTACGTTCTTGTCGAACGCTGCTTCACCGCATTCCGTACGCTGAAGCCTCGACTGTGCTCCTACTACGAGCCGTACTTCTGGTGGCACGAGCGCCTGTGGAAGGTGCCTGCCGACACTTATCTCAATGCCTTCAACGGAACTCCCTTCAAGAATCTGATCTGGCGCTCGCTCGGTGTCCGACTGGGCCGAGGGGTTTTCGACGACGGGTGCTATCTGACGGAGCGCACCCTGGTCTCCATCGGAGACCATGCCGTGCTGAACGCGGGCAGCAAAGTGCAGTGCCATTCGCAGGAGGACGGCGCCTTCAAGTCCGACCACACGAGCATCGGCTCCGATTGCACGCTCGGGGTCGGCTCGTTCGTCCACTACGGCGTGACCATGGGCGACGGTGCCGTACTCGGCCCCGACTCCTTCCTGATGAAGGGTGAGACGGTGCCGCCGGTCCAGCGGTGGGGCGGGAACCCGGCGACAGCCGTTGCGACGCAAGATGTCATTGCGTTCAACGACCCGCTGCCCGCATTGCCGGTGGTGCGCCCCGCTGGCCGCCACCACCCCGCCGACGGGGACCTACGGGTGCCGGCAGCGGCTGCGGCTCCGACGCCGGCGCTGGCTCCGATCCCCGGTCCGGCGTGGGCACCGGCACCAGCCCCCGCTCCGGTGTGGCCAGGTGCACCAGCACCGGCTCCGGCGTGGGTTCCCGCTCCGGCGCCGGTCCGGGCAGGTGCGCCCGTCCCAGGACCGAACTGGGCACCGCCTCCCGGTCCGGCGCGCGGATGGTCGCCGGCACCTGGTCAGGGTGGGCCACCCGCACGGGTACCGGCCCCGGCTCCTGCGCCGGTCCCACAACGGCCGCCCGCGCCGGTCCCACAACGCCCGCCCGCGCCGCAATTGCGTCCCGCAACGATGCATGCCAACACCGAACCGCATGGCCGGCACCACCTGTCGGTCCTGAGGCAGAGCGAGATCACCACCAGC
>JADGNX010000451.1 GCA_017883265.1 Thermoanaerobaculia bacterium | reverse complement strand
TGCCATCTCGCCGATCCGTCGCCCCATTCCGTGCGCTCGGCCGAAAAACCACTTGCCCGAAACGGTGTCCTCACCCAGCCTGGTGCTGGTGCCGGAATCGAGCGCCCCGCTCTGGTGCCAGGTCGAGTTGCGTCCCAGCATCCAGGGCCGCCTGCGCAACCTGCTTCTCCGGCCCTCGCGCGTAACGATGGAATACACGACGGACGACACAACACGCTCGGCTTTCGTAGTGCCGGCCATGATGCGCGGCGGGTTTCTCCTTTCGCCGGTCGTGCGAACGACCGCGGCGTTCGGAGAGTTGATGACGAGCGAAATCGTACCGCCCCGATCGCGCGTGAGGACGATACGCTTCATTCCGGAGATCGAAGGCGATTTCGAACCGCCGGTCACGCTACGGTTTGCCAGAATCATGGCAATGGCGCTACCAGGGCCGAGCGAGAAGTGACCGCGAGGATTCTGGTGGCCAGACAGAATGCAATTCACGGCCGGCGTAAGAAGGCCGCGAAAAATGACAGCCTAGCGCGTGAGCAAGATACCGAGAGCAGTCAGAGCTGTGACGAGAGCGACTGCCGCAACGATCAGGGCGATCAGAACGGCGCGGGAGCGCGCTTCGACGGTCTGCAGGCTGCGGGCTATGTCATCAGGAGCCATGAGGCCGGCCTGGGCGAACAGCGATTGCTGCATGACCGATTTCGCGGCCAGAACATCTTCGATAGCGCGCTCGAAGTGGCGCTGATGGATCACCTTGTGGGCATCGGGACCCGGCTCCGCTGCCGCGGCTGCCGCGGCCTTGATCACCGCGTTCTTGATGTCACCGCCGCTCGAAGGAAACCGCTCGCTGAGGATTCGAAAATCGACGTCGTGGGCCAGCGGGGTCTTCTCCGGGTGAATCTGCACACGCCAGATCTGCTCGCGCTCATCCGGACCCGGCATCTCGAAGCGAACGTGCGTACGAATGCGGCGCTCGAAGGCGGGATCGAAGTTAGCTGCCAGGTTGGTGGCGAAGATCACCACGCCGTTGAACGACTCCAGCTCCCGCAACAGAACGCTGACGCTGAGGTTCCCTTCGCGCTCCTGTGGCAGATTGAGGCCGGCGGAGCGGCGGCCGGCGATGGCGTCGGCTTCGTCGAAGAAGAGCACGGCGCTCTGTTCGGCAGCAGTCTGAAACAACGAGGCGATATTCTTCGGCGTCTCCCCCATCCACATCGATTCCACTTCGGCATAGTTGACGACCAGCAGCTTCATCCCGAGGCTATGCGCGATGGCCTCGGCACAGATCGTCTTCCCCGTTCCGGGCGGTCCGGCGAAGTTGAAGGCCAGGCCGAGGCCGGTTGCATGACGCTCCCCGAGTCCCCAGCGCACGAAGATCAGAGCGTGGTTCCTGACCTCGGCCAGCGCGTGATCGAGGGTCCGGCGCGTGGCGGGCGGAAGAACGACATCGGCGAACGTCCGCTCCGGCGTGACCGTCTCGACGGCCCGGCGACCGGGACGGCCAGTAAAGAATGACAGGAGGGGGGAGGCCATGAGAGGTCGATGGGATCGCGAGATGGGACGGTCACCGCCGAACGGCGACAGCCACTTGACGCGAGCATCCTACCAGAGCGAGCCGGCCGGACATCGCATGCGGCGCGTCTTGCGGAACCTGGGCGCGCTCCTTCATCAGACCAGACAGCTCGTCGTCAGTGACGCGCCGCGCGGTGCGGAGGGCGAGCCGGGACTTCGGTCAGACTTCGAATGACGTTGTTCGAGGTATCAGCGATGTAGATCGTGTCGCCGACGACTTTCACACCGACCGGCCCGTTGAAGAGCGCGATCCCGGCGAAGCCGTCCGCGTATCCACCCACGCCGGGGACGCCTGCAATCGTCTGGAGCTGGCCGTCGACGGTGAGCTTGCGGATCGTGCCATTGCCGGTGTCGGCGATGATGAAGTCACCGTGCGAATCGATGTCGATGCCGCTGGGAGTGTTGAGATGAGCCGCTCGGGCTGAGCCGTCGTTACTGCCGGGAACCCCCGCCTCACCCGCCACCGTGGTCACCAGGCCGTCATGGTTGATCCGGCGGATTGTGTGATTGCCACTGTCAGCGACATAGATGCTTCCGTCCGGCGCCGCGACGATGCCGCGAGGCGAGTTGAAGCGCGCTGAGGAACCCTGGCCATCTGCGAAGCCCGCCTGCCCCGCGGTTCCGGCTAGCGTCGTAACCTCACCAGGCAGCGGACATCCCTCCGCACCAGGGGCGTGCGTGAATTGCCGGATGGTATGGTTGCCGGTGTCCGCGACGTAGACGCGGTCGGTAGCACTTCCACCAAAGTTCCCCTGATATCCCCACGAAAGCGCAATCGCCGTCGGAGTGCGAAACTGCGCAGAGGTCGCGACCCCGTCCCGATCGCCGGGTGTATCGAGCACTCCGATGATCGGCAGGCCGTCACGGGCCGCGATGACTCCCTGGTCGGAGAGCAGGAGCACGCGCTGCTGGGCGCTGCTGGCGACAAAGAAGCCGTGTGCGAACGGGCCTCCGCCGCACCCGGCAGTGACAGGTTCGACTGCGATG
>JADGNX010000020.1 GCA_017883265.1 Thermoanaerobaculia bacterium | reverse complement strand
TGAGGTGCGTCTGGACTCCGCACGGATGTCCAGTGTCTGGACACCAGACAGAATAAGTCTGAAAGCTGGACAAATTGAGTCTTCGAGCACATCATCATGAGGACCAAGAATCACGTAACTAATTGACTAGATTATAGTTACAACTAAATTCTGACCTGATGCCAGAGCGGTATGCCCGCTGCAATAGAGCCTGCCACGACAAGAAGACGCGACAAAGACACAACAGAGCACTCCGACACCTTCGCATCGCAAATTAACACCAACCAATCGACAAACAGACCGGCCGGATAGGCCCAACTGAACAGGAGAAGCAAAATGAAGCGCACACTGATCGCCCTGACCGCTACCCTTTCCCTTACCGCCATTTCGACACCGCTGTTCGCTGCCTCAGCTACGGCTCCTCTTGGAGTTTCGGCGAGCGTAGCCTCGAACTGCACCATTACCACCGCTCCCGTCAGTTTCGGTTTGTATGACACGATTACCGGGACCGCCGTGACCGGTACCGGCACGGTCAATGTCGCCTGCACGATGGGTGCGAGCGGACTGTCGATCGATCTCAGCACCGGAGCGAACGGCCCGAGCGCGACCGGGACCACGCGCGCCATGAACAGCGGCGCCAGTATCCTCAACTATGAGCTCTTCACCGACAGCGGTCACGGAACGGTGTGGTCGACGGGCTACGCAACTGGCGACGCGCCAAGCAAAGCCTCTCGTGCGTTCACCGTGTACGGCCTCATCTCAGCGAACCAGGATGTCCCGGCGGGTTCGTACAGCGACACCGTGATTGCAAAGATCAACTACTAAGCAAGACGAAGAGAACGCTCGTCCCTCGGTTGGACGAGTTTCATCGCTGACTACCGGATTCCCGACCTGGCCCTCCAGGTCGGGAATTCTCGTTTGAAGAGTAACCATGCTCACTGCGCAGGAGCCGGTACGCCGGATAGCTCGCTGCCAGCAGGGCGAGGGCGTAGATGCTTCTCCGTGTGTCGCCGGCGATGGCGCCGCCGAGGAAGACGATCGAGCCGGTGAGGGCGAGGGCCGGGGTCCAGGGATAGCCGGGAACGCGGTAGGGCCGCGGCTCATTGCGCAGAGTGCGGCGTAGAACGAAGAGCGCGGTGAACGAGAGCGTGTAGTTGGCGACGAAGAAGAAGGCCAGGACGGCGATGACCTGGTCGAATGTTCCGCTCAGGATGAAGACCACCGACACTGCGGCGCTGAGGGCCAGGGCGACCGTCGGCGTTCCTCCCGGATTGACGAAGGTGACCTTCCGGTTGACCAGCCCATCTCTGCTCATGGCGAAGAGGACGCGCGTGGCCATGAGGTGATCGGCGTTGATCGCGCTGAGCATGGAGACGACCATCAGCCCACGTACGATCGGATCGCCCCACCAGCCGAAGACCGCCGCGGCTGCGGCTCCCAGTGCGAGGTTCTGGCCGGCGATGCGCGAGATCGGCAGGACGTAGAGAAGTGCCAGGTTGACTCCGAGATAGATCGCGATGATTGAGAAGACGCCTGCGAACAACGATCGCGGGATATTGCGGGCGCCGTCGCGCACCTCCTCGGAAAAGTAGAGGACGCCGGCCCAGCCGTCGTATGTGTAAAGCACCGCCTGTAGCGCGATGACGAGCCCAACGAGAGGCGTCGAGGCGGCCCGCACCGTCGTGCCGCCGGAGCGCTGCGGAGCAACGAGAAAACAGGCGGCGACAATGACCACGAAGGCCAATGTCTTGAGCAAGCCGGTGATCTCCTGGGTCCGGCTCCCCCAACGAATTCCGCGCCATTGCAGAAGGGCGAATCCGATCGTGACGCTGAGAGCGACAGCCATTGCTCGTCCGGCGAAACCGGGGATCAGCGACCCGCTGTACTCGGCGATGACCATGGAGACGGCGGCGGTGGTTCCGCAGGTCGAGATCCAGTCGCTCCAGCCGACGATGAAGCCGGCGTACTCGCCGAACGCACGCCGTGCGAAGACGTATTGACCGCCGGAGTGTGGCAGGAGCGTTCCGAGCTCCGCGAGGCAGAGCGCGCCGAGGAGCACGTAGGCTCCGCCGAGGAGCCAGACGCCGATGAAGAGCCATCCGTTGGGAAGCTGGGCGGCAACATCACCCGGAGTTCTGAGAATGCCCGATCCGATTGTGTTTCCGATGATGACGGCGACGCCGAACACCACCCCGAGAGCCTGCTGCAGACGCGCGCGCTGCGGAGGCATCATCGGACCCTCGCTCATTCGCGCTTCTACACCCGCTCGACGGAACGGACGTCCGCGGTCGCGGTGAAGGGAATGCAGAAGGGATCGTCGGCGGAGCAGGTGGCAAACTCGAACTGTAGAGTGATGTGGACGATGCCGTAGTCGCGCTCCAGCATCGCTCCGATGCGCCGCAGAATGTCGCCGGTCGTGCGCAGGGGAACATCGCCCAGCATGACGTGGCAGGAGAGCGCCGGACGCGCCGGACCGATGGCCCAGATGTGCAGATGGTGCACGCCGTAAACGCCATCCTCTGCGGAGAGGGAGCGGGCTACGGCGTCGATGTCGATGCCGATCGGCGTCCCTTCGAGCAGGAGATTCACCGCCTCGCGAAGGATGCCCCAGCTGCTGCCGAGAATGAGAGCGCCGATGAGGACCGAGACCAGTGGGTCGAAGATCGCCGATCCGGTCGAGCGGATCAGCAGAGCGGCTGCGATGATGCCGGCCGACGCGATGGCGTCGCCGATCATGTGGATGACGGCGGCACGGACGTTGATGTCGTGCGCCCCCTCGCGCTGCAGCAGCCAGGTGATGCCGCTGTTCAGGACGAGAGCGGCGATGGCCGTCATCAGCATCATGCCGCTTTGCACCGGCTCGGGCCGCCGGAAGCGCTGCCAGGCCTCGTAGAAAAGATAGAAGGTGAGCGCGACGAGAGTCGCCGCGTTGATGAAGGCGGCCAGCACCCCTGCGCGGTGGTAGCCGTAGGTCTTCGCCGTGGTCGCCGGGCGTTTGGATAGTCGGACAGCGGCAAAGGCCAGCGTCAGAGCCAGGGCGTCGGTGAAGTTGTGGAGGGCGTCGCCCAGCAGAGCGAGCGAGTTCGCGGCGATTCCGACGCCGATCTCGACAGCGACGAAGATCGCTGTCGCCAGAGTCGCAGCGGCGAGCTTTCGGGAGACGCCGTCGGGATGATGGTGCGCGTGACTGTGATCGTGCGCCATGCCGGGAACATTATGGCTCACGGCCCAGACAGAAGTGTCTGCGCTGCATAGGCGCTCCGCTGTAGCACAGACGAGCACAGACACCTCTGTCTGGGCTCGTCGCCATGACCCAGGTCTAGTTTCGCGTCGAGCGTTCCACCCGCTTCGATTTTGCTTCCACTCCGGCGGCCATCGCCTGGCGCTTTGAGCGGAGTCGATCCGCGAGCGCCTTATCGCCGACCGCCAGAATCTGCGCCGCGAGAATCCCGGCGTTTGTGGCGCCCGCCGGACCGATGGCCACGGTGGCTACAGGCACTCCGGCCGGCATCTGGGCGATGGCCAGAAGAGCGTCGAGTCCAAGGAGCGAACCGCTCTGGAGCGGTACGCCGATGACCGGCTTCGAAGTGAACGAGGCGACCACGCCCGGAAGATGCGCAGCGGCTCCGGCCCCGGCGATGAAGATGGCCGCACCATCGGCGTCGCTTTCCTCGATGATCCGTTTCGTTCTCTCAGGGCTGCGGTGGGCCGAAGTGACCAGCATATGAAACGGCACTCCGAGCTCATCGAGCGCATCAGCAGCGTGTGACATCACCTCGGCATCGGAGTCGCTTCCCATGACGATACAAACCCACGGTGTGGACACCAGGGGCCTCCCTTATTCGCTGGCGCGACGCTGCCCGAGGGCCCGGTAGCCGATATCGCGCCGATAACGGGCGCCCTGGAAACGGATCTTCGGCGCCGCCTCGTACACTTTGGCCAGCGCTTCGGAGAGCGTGGCTGCCCGGGCGCAGACGCTGATGACCCGTCCCGCGATGTTCAGCAGCTTCGTGCCGCTCTTCACGATGCCGGCATAGAAGAGGACGACCGAGTCATCGGCGATCGGATCAATGGCTACTTCCTGACCTTTCAGGAAATCGTCGGGATAGCCTTCCACGGCGATGACGACGCAGGCCGCAGCCT
Organism: Thermoanaerobaculia bacterium; assembly: GCA_017883265.1. Classification (GTDB taxonomy): domain Bacteria; phylum Acidobacteriota; class Thermoanaerobaculia; order Gp7-AA8; family Gp7-AA8; genus JADGNX01. Next base: position 19,182 of record JADGNX010000020.1, on the reverse strand, counting down.
CTTTCTTCCAGTTCAGCTTCGTGTCGGCCAGGTTGCCGCGCGAGGCCTTGAGGAGGAGATCGGCGAGGTCATCCTCGAGCCGCAGCATCTGCACCTGTGTTTCAGGATCGCCGAAGCGGCAGTTGTATTCGAGCACCCGGGGGCCGTTGGCCGTCAGCATCAGACCGACGTAGAGGCAGCCGGTGTAAGGGCGCCCTTCCGCCTCCATTCCCAGGACGGTCGGCATGACGATCGAGCGCATGATCTCGCCCGCCGTCTCGCCGTTCAGAATGACCGCAGGCGAATGAGCTCCCATGCCGCCGGTGTTCGCTCCCGTCTCGCCGTCGCCAACCTTCTTGTAGTCCTTCGCCGGCGCCAGGGGGACGACGCGTTTGCCGTCGGTGATGGCCATGAAGGAGACCTCTTCGCCGAGGAGGAGCTCCTCGACCAGGATGCGGTTCGCGGCGTTGCCGAATCTCTTTTCCTCGAAGACCATACGCAGGTAGTCTTCAGCTTCCTGTCTGGTGTTGACGACGACAACCCCTTTTCCCGCCGCCAGACCGTCGACCTTGATGACCGCAGGGAGTTTCTTGAGTGCGCTTCTGGCCTCTACGACCGAGGAACAGACCGTCGCTTCGGCCGTGGGGATGTTGTACTTCCGCATGAACTCTTTGGAGAAGACCTTGGAGCCTTCCAGCTCGGCGGCCAGGCGGGTGGGGCCGAAGATCGTGAGTCCGCGCTTCTGAAACTCGTCGACGATGCCCAGGGTCAGCGGGAGCTCAGGCCCGACGACGGTGAGGTCGATTTTCAGCTTTTCCGCAAAGTCAGCGAGCTCAACAATATCCGCTACACCAATCGGGACGCAGTCGGCGACCGCGGCGATACCGGCGTTTCCCGGAGCAGCGTAGAGTTCTTTGATGAGCGGGGACTGATGCAGCTTCCAGCAGAGGGCGTGTTCGCGCGCTCCCTGGCCAACTACGAGCACTCGCATAGATTCCTCGATGGGGGAGTCGTTGCCGGATTCTAGGGTTTTCGTGTGGAAGTCGCAACAATCCTTTCAGTTTGCAGATAGTTACAATCGAACAGCGAAGGCAGAAGGCAGAAGGCAGAAATGGTCTGAGGCGCGGCCTCTTAGGACTGTGCCGTCCTAGACGTTTCCAACCGCTGTCCCGTAATTGCAGCAGAATGGGGCTGGAACTCAGATTGATGAATGACATCGCGAAGCTCCCCGAGCCGGACGATCGACAGCTCATCGAGTCGATCAAGGCAGGGCACTCCGAGGCCTTCGAGCTTCTGGTTCGCCGGAAGACGTCGAAGGTCTACGCCCTCTGCTACCGGGTGATCGGGAACGCCGAGGACGCCAAGGACATCTCCCAGCTGGTCTTCGTCAAGCTCTGGGAAAACATCGAAAAGTACGACGCGAGCTACGCCTTCGATACCTGGCTCTACCGGATGGTGACGAACGTGGCCATCGACTTTCTGCGCAGCCGGCAGTCGCGTGATAACGCAGTGAACTCGACGCTTCGTCTGGTTCGCACCTCCACAGAGGCCGAGCAGAACGTCGCTCTGCAGCGGAAAGAAATCGAGAACGTGTTCGCCGAGGTTTCGTCTGTGCTCTCGCCGAAGCAGAAGACGATCTTCGTGATGCGGGAGATGGAAGACATGCAGTCCTCCGAGATCGCCAAAGTCCTCGGCTGCCGCGAATCGACCGTACGGAATCACCTGTTCAACGCGCGGAAGCTCATGCAGGAGCAGCTCCGCATTCGTTTTCCCGAGTACTCACGCCTGTGGAGGGACGCATGATCAGCTGTGAACGTCTCCGCGCCTCGCTCCAGGTCGATGACCGCCGTCCCGAGATTCTCGAGCATCTTCGGCGCTGTGACGCATGCCTCCGGTTCGCCGTCGACATCGACCCTGAGGTGCTCTTCCGTTCGATCGGCGGAGACGGTCTGGTGCCACCAGGAGGCGTCGATCTCTTTGCCGCCGATGTCATGAGACAGATCGAGCTGCGCAGGAAGAGCGCCGGCCTGGCGCATCACAGCCCGAATCGTCTCCTGCGCTGGGCCGCTGCGGCGGTGATCGTGACCGGCTTCGCAGTCTCTTCAGCTGTCTACCGCGAGCACGGTGTCGTAACGAATCAGGCCCGGCAGGCCTCGATGCGGGGTCCCTTGTCCGCGTCTCAACCGGCAGCTCTGAGCAACCGCTCGGTGGTGGAGAACTACGCATCCGACAACGCCACCATCATGGAAGTGCCAGTCAATTCCGATAACAACGATGTGAAGGTCGTCATGATCTTCGATCAGTCACTCCCGGCGGATCTATGAACTTAAAACGAGCGGTTCTGATTCTGGCGATGGTTCTGAGCAGTGGTGCTGCGCTGGCTGATGTCGAAACGGCGAGGCCGCTTACTGTCCGGTCGTTCCAGGTCAAATACAAGGACGCCAGCAAGGCGGCCGCGACCATCAAGCCACTGGTCAGCAGTGACGGCTCGGTCTCCATTCAGCCGTCGACCAACTCCCTGGTCGTCACAGACCGGCCGGAGAACGTCCGCGAGATCGCCGCGATGCTGGCCCGCTTCGATACGGCCGCGCAGCCTTTCAAGCTGCGGATCCGGATTGTCAGTGCAGGCCGCACGGATGGCTCAGCGCGCGTGCCTGAGTCCCTTCGCGATGTTGCTCCGAAGCTGACGGTTTTGCGCTTCAACAGCTTCGATGATCTGGGAGACGCCACGGCTCAGGGAAAAGAAGGCGATCCTGGAATCGTGGAGCTTTCCTCCGGTTACCGCGCCGACTTCAAGTTCGGCGAGCTCGATCCGGCCACGGACTCGATTCGCGTAGCCGATTTGAAGCTATCCCGGCTGGAGGGGGCGAAGAAGGATCAACTCACCCCACTCCTCAAGACTTCTTTGAATATCAAGCTCGGGCAAACGGTGATCCTCGGCGTGGCGCGAGACCCTCAGAGTCAACGCGCGCTGATCATCGTGTTGTCCGTGACCAGGTAGAACAAGCCAGAAACGGGCGGAACAAACTCCTCACATCAGCGAGCCGCGGCCCGACTCACCCCGGGCCGCGGTTCGCGTTCTGTCCATGGCCGACCGCCTCCGTTGCTCGAGATACGCGGTGATCTCCTCGACCGGTGCCGTGTTGAAGATATCGCGCGCTCTCAGTCCAGCCTTCCGAGCCACCCAGGTTCCGCTGACTACGTGGCTGAGGCTGTCGGTGGAGTGGGCATCGGGGTGGATGCTGAAGCGCACGCCGCGGCTGAGCGCGTCCCGGATATGACGCCAGTCGAGATCCAGCCGATGTGGATTACCGTTGATCTCGATCATGACGCCGTTCTCCGCCGCTGCGTCGAAGATCTTCTCGAAATCGACTGAGTAGCCGTCGCGCGACAGCAGGAGGCGGCCTGTCAGGTGACCGAGAAAGGTGACGAATGGATTCTGAAGGGCCTGAACGATCCGCTCGGTCATCTCATCCTTCGGCATGTTGAAGCGCGAGTGGACAGAGGCGATCACAAAGTCGAACTTCGCGAGAGTCCCGCTGTCGTAATCGATGCTTCCGTCGGCCAGGATGTCGGCCTCGGTTCCCTTGAACACCCTCATCGGGGCGAAAGCCGGCGCATGCCGATCGATCTCCGCCTGCTGTTCGGCGACGCGCTCGACTGTGAGACCGCCGGCGTAGGCCGCCGTCTTTGAATGATCGGAGATGCCGATGTAGGAGAAGTCGCGCTGGCGCGCTGCGTCGAGCATCTCGTAGACGGAAGCGCGACCGTCGGAGAAGGTGGTGTGAACGTGAAAGGTACCCTGCAGCTCATCGGCGCTCACGAGGGCCGTGCGTTTGCGCCGTGCCAGAGGGAGAGCCCTTTCGCGCAGCTCCGGCTCGACGAACGTCGCGCCGAGCGCTTCGAACACGCTCTCTTCCGATGGAAGGGAAAGCGCCTTTCCCCCCTTCGTCCAGGGCGTGCCGGTGTCGATTCCCTCTTTCGCGGCTTTGGCACCGGCGGCATCGACGAAGGCCTGCGATCCGGTTGAGGTCAGGATGGTCACTCCGAAGTCGTCCGGAGAAGCCATGTGCAGCAGGACGTCCATCTCGTTTCGGGCGCGTCCACGAATCGTCCCCGGACGGATGATCTGCAGCTGGTCGAGGAGGGAGGCCCGGGTGATTTCCGCCACCACAGCATCCGGATCGACAGAGGAGATCGCGAGGTTCACGTTGTGCACGATCTCCAGGCGTCTGCGCACGCTCCCGGTGATGACGACGTCTGCGATCGATTCGATTTTCGCCAGCCGCTCGAGGAGAGGTTCCGCGACTTCGAGCGCGGTGGGAAGCAGGAACGAGGATTCGCTGGAACGGGCGAAGCCGATTCCGTCGAGAAGCCGCTGCTGCGTCTTGGCGCCGAATCCTTTCAGGGCTCGGAGCCGGTCCTCGCGGCAGGCCTGCTCCAGCTCGTCCACACTGCCGATGCCGAGTTGGTCGTACAGGATGCCGATCTTCTTGAGTCCGAGCCCCGGCACGCGCATCAGGGCGAAGATGCCGGCGGGGTACTGCTTGCGCAAATCGTTCAGATAGCGCGAGTCTCCTGTCTCGACCAGCTCGACGATGATCGGTCCGATGGCCTTCCCGATGCCGGGAGTGTCATAGAGAGCACCGGAACGAACGAGCTCGACGACGTCGCTGCCGATCGCCTCGATGCTTCGAGCGGCCCGCTCGAACGCCTGAGCCTTGAAGCGATTGGGATCGCTCAACTCGATATAGCGCGCGATCTCTTCCAGCGCGCGGGAGATTTGCCATCTGTCCATCGTCGGATCTTCGCTTCACCGTATCACTGCAAGAAGCCTGCGCCGCTCTGTCCTATCATGATGCCGTGCAGCCGCGGGATCGCCTCATCGTCGCATTGGATCGCTCGGAGCGCGACGAGATCCTCGCATTGGCCGACTCCTTGAGCGACGCGGTCGGAGTGTTCAAGGTAGGACTTCAGGCCTTCGTCGCCAACGGCCCGTCGATCGTAAGGGAGGTCGCTGCACGCGGCCATGTATTTCTCGATCTCAAACTCCACGACATCCCCAATACGGCATCTCATGCGGCAGCAGAAGCGGGCGCTCTGGGGGTCACCCTGCTGACGGTCCACGCCTCCGGCGGCGTGGCCATGATGCAGGCCTGCCGTGCAGCCACTGCCGCCTCCACGCAGCTTCTGGGCGTCACCATTCTCACGAGCCTGGGGGAGGATGATCTCGGCCAGATCGGCTTCGACGGAGATCCGTTGCGCAACGCGGTTCGCCTGGCCCGGCTGGCGATGGTTGCCGGTCTCGCGGGCGTGGTGGCCTCGCCCCTCGAGATCGAAGCGATCCGGGACGCGTGCGGCGAAGCCCCCCTCATCGTCGTGCCCGGGATCCGGAGCGGCGGCGAGCCGGCCGCCGATCAGCGCCGAACGATGACCGCGGGGAAGGCTGTGGCCCTGGGCGCGAGTTACATCGTCGTCGGCCGCCCGATCACCGAGTCCGCGGATCCCCGCGCGGCTGCCATGCGACTGGTGGACGAGATCGGCGCCGCCTCAGGCGGACCCAGGTCCTGACTCTGTAGCTCAGACTAGCTCAGACAATTTCTGTCTGAGCCGCGGCGGCCACGTCCAGTGGAGCGGCGGTCGCTTCGGCCGCCGGGGGGTGGGCGGCAGGCCCCAGTTCGGGCGCAGGCGCCCGAGGGCGGGCGGGCCCTCCGCCTAAGGCGCCCACGATAAGTCGCCCTCGATATTCGCCCTCCGGCACCTCCCGCCCGGTCCGGGCCTCAAACCGCCAGGTGATATCATGATCGGGATCCGACACGGAACCGAGCGGAACGAATGGCTGGGGCGGCGTGTTAGAGATGAGACTTATGCTCGATGGAAACGTGCTGGTCCTCAACCGGGTGTTTCAGGCGATTCAGATCACCTCCATCCGGCGTGCCTTCACGCTCCTCTACAAGGGTCACGTCCGGGCAGTCGACGCCGAATACCGCACCTACGACTTCGAGAACTGGATGGACATTCCGGTTCAGCCCTCCGACCACTACGTCGTGACCCCCAGCCGCAACATTCTGGTTCCTCACGTCGTTCAGCTTCTGGCTTTCGATCGCATGCCCCGCCAGGAGGTCAAGTTCTCTCGCGGCAACATTTATTTGCGCGATCAGAATCGGTGCCAGTACTGCGGCCGGAAGTTCGCTTCTTCCGAGCTCTCGCTCGATCACGTCGTTCCCATCTCACGGGGCGGAAAATCCACTTGGGAAAACGTCGTGTGCGCCTGTCTTCCCTGTAATGTCCGCAAGGGGAACAAGCTCTTGTCGGAAGCCAGCATCCAGCTCATCCGTCAGCCCTTGCGACCCCGCTGGCATCCGCTGCATCGTCTACAGGGTCGCAACTTCCCCGACATCTGGAAGAACTTCCTCGACGAGGCTTACTGGAACGTCGAGTTGAAGTAAGGGGCTGTAGCACAGACACTCTTGTCTGTGTGCCACGGGCGAGACCCTTACCACCGAGCACAGACAAGAAGTGTCTGTGCTACAACGACAGAAGGGTCTGTGCTCATCGGATTAATTCGCTGACCGATTTCCTTTACTGAGGCCAATGTTCGACAACCTGCAGGACAAGATGGATCGGGTCTTCAAGACCCTGCGCGGTGAAGCGGCGCTCAATGAGTGGCATATCGACAATGCCCTCAAGGAGATCCGCGTCGCTTTGCTCGAGGCTGACGTCAACTTCAAGGTTGTGAAGGAGTTCACGAACCGGGTCAAGGAACAGGCGATGGGAGAGAACGTTCTCACTGCCTTCAGCCCGGCGCAACAGGTCACCAAGATCGTCCGCGACGAGCTGCAGCAGCTACTCGGCGGTGTTGAGGTCGGGCTGGCCCTCGTTGGCTCACCCGCCGTCATCATGATGGTCGGGCTGCAAGGGGCGGGAAAGACGACGACTGCCGGCAAGCTCGCCCTTCATCTCAAGAGCCGCGGCCGGCGCCCTCTCCTGGTTCCATGCGACGTCTACCGCCCTGCCGCCATCGACCAGCTCCGCGTCGTCGCCCGTGACACGAAGGTTCCATTCTACGAGCTGGGCGACGAGCGAGATCCGTTGAAGATCGCGCAGGCCGGGGTGAGAGAAGCGCGGACCCTTCTGTACGACACGGTCATTCTCGACACAGCCGGGCGGCTGCACATCGACGACGAGCTGATGCGCGAGCTCGAAGCGATCAAGGCCGACAATCGCCCGAGCGAGATCCTGTTCGTGGCCGACGCCATGACCGGTCAGGATGCGGTCAAGTCGGCCAAGGAGTTCGACGACCGTCTCGGGGTCACAGGAATCGTGCTTACCAAGCTCGACGGTGACGCCCGTGGCGGCGCGGCTCTCTCCATCAAGTCGGTCGTGAACCGGCCGATCAAGCTGGTCGGCGTGGGAGAAAAATACGCCGACCTGGACGTTTTCCACCCCGACCGGATGGCTTCGCGGATCCTCGGTATGGGCGATGTCCTCTCCCTCATCGAGAAGGTGGAAGCCGAGGTCGATCAGAAGGAAGCGCAGCGTCTGGCCGAGCGGGTGTCGAAGGACAAATTCACGCTCGAAGATCTTCGAGCCCAGCTCCAGCAGGTCAAGAAGATGGGCCCGATGTCGCAGATCATGAACATGCTTCCGGGAGTGGGGGGAAAGATCAAAGAAGAGGATATCGATGAGAATGCCATCGTCCGGATGGAAGCCATCCTCAATTCGATGACGGCGCGAGAGCGGGAGTTGCCGCAGTTGATCAACGGCTCGCGGAAGAAGCGGATCGCGCGGGGATCGGGAACATCCGTGCAGGAGATCAACCGTCTGCTCAAGCAGTATCTGTCGATGAAGAAGATGATGCGGACCTTCTCTAAAGGCTTCGGTGCGCGGAAGTTCGCCAAGATGGCCAAGGGTCTGCCACCGGAATTGTTCCAGTAGGTTTGATGTTTGGCGGGCGGTTCGGTAGCATTACCGGCCCTGCCGTGGTGCGTTCTCCTTTTTCCGTCATCCGTACGGGAAATCGAGCGGCTCGGGGCGATTACACAACGGACAACTGACAACTGACAACGAGGTTTCTAAGATGCTGAAGATTCGTCTCCGCCGCGGCGGCGCCACCCATTCGCCTTTCTATCGAATCGTCGTCTCCGACTCGCTCAAGACTCCGGGCGCGTCGGTGGTCGAGCAGATCGGCCACTATCATCCCGGTAAGAATCCGGCCGAGATGAAGATCGATCGCCAGCGGGTCGATTTCTGGGTCAGCAAGGGCGCGCAGCTCTCGCCGACCGTCAAGTCCATCCTCAAGAAGACACAACCAGCACAGCCACCGGCACAGCCGTAATGAAAGAGCTGGTCGAGTTCATTGCGAAGTCGCTCGTCGACGACGCGGACGCCGTGCGGGTACGGACGGTGGAGCGAGACCATGAGACGATCCTGGAGCTGGAGGTCGCCCAGCCCGATCTAGGCAAGGTCATCGGGCGACAGGGCCGTACGGCCCGCGCGATCCGGGCCCTTCTGGCCGCTGCCAGCGTTGGCTCGCGCCGTCGCTACGTGCTCGACATCATCGACTGAGCGCGTCCATGAGCGGCCCCGTGGAGCAGGATGCCGGCAGTCGCATCGCCGTTGGAGTGATCCGAAAGCCGCACGGCATTCACGGCGAGGCCAGTGTGGAGCTGTGGACTGACTCCGCCGAGCGTTTCGACAGGCTCGCGGAGGTCACCCTCGTTTCTCCCGACTCGTCGCAGCTGCGGGCCGCTGCGATCGAATCGGTCCGGGCCCATGGCGGCCGCGCTCTCGTGAGGCTCGCCGGGATCGACTCCCCCGAGGCGGTCGCCGAGCTCCGGAACTGGACTATCGAGATCGACGAGCGGGATGCCCGCTCGCTTGAAGACGGCGAGTATTTCATCCATGACCTCATCGGGCTGACGCTCGTCGATGCTTCCGGGATCGAGCGCGGAGTCGTGGTGGAGGCGGTCGAAGGGGGCGGCGGAATCCTCCTGGAGGTGAAGCGGAAGGACGGCAGCCGCTTCGATGTGCCGTTCGCTTCGTCGATCTGCACGAAGATCGATCTTTCTGCCCGGTCGATGCTGGTCGAGCTGCCGAAGGGCCTCGACGACCTCGACAGCGTCGAAACGACCGGCGGCTCCTCCGCGGGAAAGCGATGAGCGAAAGCGGATACAGAACGGCGGTCCGTTCGCCGGCGGCCTGATGCTTCGGGTCGACGTCGTGACGATCTTTCCGCGGATGTTCGATCCGCTGCTCGCCGAAGGTGTACTGGCGCGCGGAATCAAGAGCGATCGGATCCGAGTCGAGGTGTGGGACCTTCGCGACTTCGCCACCGACCGGCATCGGTCGACTGACGACGAAGCCTATGGCGGCGGTCCCGGCATGGTCATGCTGGCTGAACCGGTGTTCCGGTGCGTCGATGCGATCTGCAGAGTCGACGAGACCAGGCGGCCGACAGTGGTCATGACCTCACCGCAGGGAGAGCTGTTCCGCCACGAGACGGCCCAGAGGCTCCGGGCCGACGGCTGGGTGGTCTTCCTCTGTGGCCGCTACGAGGGCTTTGATGAACGGATCCTCAGCGTGGTCGATCTGGAGCTTTCCCTCGGCGATTTCGTCGTTTCCGGCGGTGAGCTGCCTGCCATGCTCATGATCGACGCGATCAGCCGCCTGGTGGAAGGGGTCGTCGGAAACAATGAGTCCGTTACGGGAGACTCGTTCTTCAACGGCCTTCTCGACTATCCGCACTACACCCGTCCCGCGGAGATCCGCGGCCTGCACGTCCCGGATGTCCTCATCTCGGGACACGCGGAAAAGATCCGCCTCTGGCGCAAAGAGCAGTCACTGCGCCGAACGCTGGCCCGCCGGCCCGATCTCCTGGCCGGCGCGGAGCTGGACGCGGAATCGAAGAAGATCCTCGAGCGGATCAAAATAGAAGAGTGAAGGGTGAAGGGTGAAGGGTGAAGAGTGAAAGAAGGCTGGCGCGTGGCGGGTTTTCGTCTTTTTCCACCCTTCACCCTTCCCTCTTCACTCTTACACGGGGTGAGAATGAATCGGGGGGCTCGCTGGTTTAGCTGACTCCAGCATTGCTCTCGATGGCGAAATGAGCGATCCTAGGAAGCTTTTTCCTCTTTTCCACGATTTTGAATTGGAAGGTTGTCATCATGCCAGACATCATGAAGCAGGTTGAATCGGCCGAAACGCACGAAAACGTACCCGCGTTCGAGCCGGGCGACACCATCAAGGTGCACGTCAAGGTCAAAGAAGGCGACAAGGAGCGCATCCAGGTCTTTCAGGGTGTCGTGATCTCCCGTAGGGGGGGCGGCTCGCGCTCGATGTTCACGGTTCGTAAGATCTCAGGCGGCGTCGGTGTGGAGAGAATGTTCCCGCTCTACTCGCCGACCATCGATCGCATCGAGGTGGAACGTCATGGCCGAGTCCGTCGCGCGAAGCTCTACTACCTCCGCGAGCTCCGCGGCAAAGCGGCGCGTATCGAAGAGCGCCGAAAAGGCTGATCCGGCTGACGGACGCGCTCGCCAGGAGCGCTCCGCCGAACTTCTTTACCAGCACCTCTTTCACGAGCTGGCTCGCGTCGCCGAGATGTCGCTCGTCGAGCGACGTCTGCACGAAGCCGGCTTTCGCTCCATCGCCGGCACCGATGAAGTGGGTCGCGGTTGCCTGGCAGGTCCAGTCGTCGCTGCCTGCGTGATCCTCGACGGCGATGGCACGATCGTCGGGGTCAACGACTCCAAACAAATCAGCCATCTCGATCGCCTCGAGGTCTGCCGCTCCATCATGAGCCGGGCCCGGGCGGTGGCTGTGGGCATAGTCGAGCCGCGCATCATCGACACCATCAACATCCTCCAGGCCAGCAAGCAGGCTATGTACGACGCGGTCGAGAATCTACCTGTACGCCCGGACGTTCTCTTACTCGACGCCGTTCTGGTCGAGAGCCTGGAAATGCCTCAGATTCCGCTGATTCGCGGCGACCAGCGGAGCGTCTCGATCGCCGCAGCGTCCATCGTTGCGAAGGTTTATCGCGATCTGCTGATGGAGTCGTATCATGTCCGTTACCCGGTATACGATTTCGTCAACAACCGCGGGTATGGCACCGAGAGCCACTGGGCGGCTCTGAGGACGTACGGGCCCAGTCCTATCCACAGGCGTTCGTTCGAGGGGGTTACCGAGCCGATGTTGCTGTTCGGGCGCGGAACGAAAGATGGCGGTTCAGAGAGATAAAGTCATCGCCAGCGCTGAAAAGCTGGTTGCGAAGGGGAAGATCGAGGCGGCGATCAAGGAGTACGAGCGCCTTCTCGACGACAACCCCAATGACGTCAATACGCTCAATCGCATAGGCGATCTCTGGGTTCGAATCAATCGTAACGACGAAGCCGTCAAGGTTTTCGGCAAGATCGCCGATCATTATTCGAAAGACGGCTTTTTCCTCAAAGCTATCGCCATCTTCAAGAAGATCAACAAGCTCGATCCCTCCAAGCTCGACATCTACGCCAAGCTGGCCGACCTTTACGCCAAACAGGGATTGGCCATGGAAGCCAAGAGCCAGTATCAGGTTCTGGCGGACTACTACATCAAGCACGGCGATCCGGGAAACGCCTTATCGATCTACCGGAAGATCTCGGAGCTCGATCCGAACTCCATCAACGTGCATGTCAAGCTGGCCGATCTCTATTCGCAGAACAACCAGACTGCGGACGCTCTCAAGGAGTACGACCGCGTTGGCCGCATGCTCCTCAAGCGAGGGATGCTCGACGAAGCCGTGCAGGTCTTCCGCAAGGCGCTCAAAATCGACACACACAACACGGATCTGGTCGAGTCCCTCGTCAACGCCCTGATCGAGGCCAAGGATTTCGACGATTCGATTCAGATCCTCGAGGCCTCGCTCCAAGCCAACCCCCATCCGCGGCTCTTTGCTCTTCTCGGGCGGACACACCAGGTCAAAGGGGACATCGGCTCAGCTCAGGCGGCGCTGGAGCGAGGGTTGACCAGAACCCCCGATGATGCCTCGCTCCGCGAAGCACTCTCCGAGGTTTACGTTCGTCAGGGCAATGTCGGCAGAGCGTTCGAGACGCTGTCGCCGCTGATCGATGCGGCTGCCGCACGAGGGGAAAGCAAACCGGCGGTGGAGATGATCAATCGCATCCTCCGGACGGATTCGGGCAATATCCCGGCGCTGGAGAAGCTCGTCTTCGTCTACAGCCGGGCCAATGAAGAGACCAACATCCTGGCCTCGATGAACAGCCTGGCCGAGGCGCACATCTCGCGGGGCGACTATCAGTCGGCCGCCAGCGTCCTCGACAAACTGATCGCACGCGAACCTCAGAATGCGCAGCACCGGAACAAACTGTCATTCGTTCGCCAGCAGACCGGCGGAGTGGACACCATTCCGGCGCGTTCCCAGGCCAATGAATCCGCAACCCTTCCGGCGGCCAGCCCGGAAGAGACGTTTCAGGAACTGGAAAGCGACATCTCGTTCGACCTCGATACATCCGAGCCGATCGATCTCGAAATGTCACTCCCGACGAGTGGGCCCGCCGTGGTCGCGCCGCCGCCGCCTATCGTCGACGATCACGCCTCGACCGCAGTGGACGATGCGGAGTCGGATGACGACCTCGATTTCATCACCGAACATTTGACGGAGGCGGAGGTCTTCGCCAAGTACGGCCTGTCGGAAAAAGCAGCCGAGCATCTTCGGGCAGTCATCGATCGCGCGCCGAAGAACACCGCCGCCTACGACAAGCTCTACAAGATGCTTCTCGATGAAGGAGACCTGGCCGAAGCCCGCTCGATCGCCAACACCCTCGTGAACCTCTTCAACGACGAGGGGGACCGTGCGTCGAGCGATGCAGTCAGCAATGAATTCCTCTCGCGCGGGCATGTTCTCAATCCTCCGCGTAAGCCGCCCACGATCGAGCGCCGCCTGCCGTCGGTGGAGATTCCGCTGCCTGATTTCGCAGCCGACGATGAGCTGGAGACCGAAGTGTCGATGGACGATGAGGTCGAAACCATCATGACGGTCGAGGAGATAGACGAACCCGAGGTCGAGTTCGATCTTTCCCCGGAAGCGGAGACTGCGCGGCCAGCCGACGCCGAGGTCGGGCGCCATACAGTGGCGGGGCTTCCCGGTGAGCTCGCGCCGATGATGCCTGCTGCGCCAGCCGAGCCCGTTGCCCCGGAGTCAGTTGCGCCGGAGGCAGCGGCACCGCCGGAGGTTCTGCCGGAGCCCGCCGCGCCGGGACCGGCAACGCTGAAGGCCGAGGGCCAGACGATCCAGCCGTCTTTCGCGACAGAGGCCGTCTCAGACGGCTCGCCGGCGGTTGAAGATCTCGGCGAGATCGATTTCTATATCGAACAGGAGCTTTTCGACGAAGCGCGCGAGAAAGTCGACGTGCTCCTCGGCCGTTTCCCGAACAATGCCGGCATTCTCGAACGAGTCGACCGGCTGGAGGCCGGCGCCCTCTCTGCCACTGGCGGGATGCCGCAGACGGAACCGATGGATGTCGACGACGATCTTTTCGCCGACATCCCGGATCTCGAGGATGACAGGCTGGCCTCGCCACCTCCGCCTCCGGCAGCTGTGGGGCCGGAACCGGAGCTTCCGCCGCTGCAGACCGCGCAGGAAGAGAATCTCTTTGCAGACGAAGACGACTTCTTCGACCTGGCTGCCGAGCTGGAAGAAGAGCTGGACGAGGAAAGCGACGAGATCGTATCTCTCTCAGAAGAGGAACAGTCGCTCGAAGAGATCTTCAGAGAGTTCAAGAAGGGCGTCGAGCAGCAACTCGATAGTGAGGATTACGACACGCATTACAACCTCGGAATCGCCTACAAGGAGATGGGGCTCATCGATGAAGCGATTGGCGAGTTCCAGCTCGCATCGAAGGATATCCAGCGCGCCGTCGAGTGCGCCTCCATGCTCGGTCTCTGCTTCCTGGAGAAGGGAATGCCGCAACTGGCGATCAAGTGGTATCGCAAGGGGCTGGAGATGCCGGAGATCAAGGAAGACGAGCACGTCGGACTTCTCTACGATCTCGGGTCGGCCTTTATGGAAGTCGGCGATGCGATCAGTGCTCAAAAGGCGTTCCTCGAGGTTTACAGCCTGAACTCGAGCTATCGTGACGTTGCCGGCCGGATCAAGCAGCTGCAGGACGTGAAGTAAGCGCAGGATGCGCCGAACGAGATGAATCAAGCCATCGAGTCCCTGCTCCGCTTCGTCAACGTCACAACTTCAGGACTCCTCGCCGGCTCCCTCGGATTCGGTGAAGCGGCTCTGGTCCCCGGATGGGAGCGTGAGCTCCCTCAGGGCGTCGATGCGCGTTCTTCCGAGCAGGCCCTCGCTGCGTATTTCAACGCCATCGGTCCGGTTGCTCTCGCCACGTCCATCACTCTGGCTGTCGGGACGCGGGACACCGCGCGGAGCCGGCGCCTCCTCGACTCGGTGTCGGCGATCGGTCTGGCCGGCGTGCTGATGGCCACCATGATGGTCACCGTGCCGATCAATCAGAAGCTGGAGAAAGAAGCTCCTGCCGACTATCTGCGCGACCAGTCCAATCTGCTGGCCCGGAACTGGAGCCGTGCCCACGCCGTTCGTACATCACTCGGCATCGGCGCATTCCTCTGCGCCGCGGCGGCCAATATCCCGGTGCGACGCCGTCGGTGACGCCTGCCAGGCGCGGAGTCGTCCGGGCTGCAGGTGCTTTCACTGCGGCAAAGAAGCGCCGCCGTGATCCGCGAAATGGTCGAAGCCGAGTGGCTCCAGCGGTGTTTCAACGCCGTCGACTGACAGCATGATGCCGCTCCCTTCCCGCATGCGCCCGATCGCGTAGACCGGTTGACCGAGGCGGGTGGAAAGGTCGGATTCCCGGAGCGTCGAGGTGAAGAGCAACGCCAGCTCTTCACCACCGTGCAGGACCGCGCTGGAGGCGTCGATACCGAGGGCGGCGGCTGATTGAGGAAGCTCCTGGAAGAGGGGGATGCGGCTGCGATCGATGACTGCTCCGCATCGCGAAGCTTCGCAGAGGTGTTGAAGATCTGTCGACAACCCGTCGGACAGGTCGATGCAGGAGCTGATCTCCGGGATTCTCCCCAGGCGCGCTCCCAGCCGCACCTCAGGTGACGGATCCACTTGCCGGCGGATCGCGGCTGCGGCGAATTCGCGCAGGGCGTATCCGGCTTGATCGGTGAGCGTGGCCGGCGGGTCGACCGAGCCGTCATCGGCCACGCGCCATCCGGCTCGCAACAGTTGCAGTCCTGCTGCCGCTCCGCCGATCGGACGGCTGAGATAGAGGCGTTCGCCGGAATGCGCTCCCGACCGGAGTAAAGGCCGCTGACCCGAAGGGAGCTCTCCGATCGCCGTGATGGCGACAGTGACCACAGGAGCGGCGGACAGATCCCCTCCGATCAACTCGATCTCCCACTCCGTCGCTGCGATCTCCAGAGCCTCGAAGAAACCATCGACGTCGCCGGGCCACGTCACTGGCAACCCGAGCGAGAGGGTGAAAAACGCAGGTGCCGCCCCCATGGCCGCGATGTCGGATACGTTCGCCGCCAGGCTCTTTCGGGCCACGAAAGCAATCGGGGTCGAGGCCGTGAAGTCGACTCCTTCCACCAGCATGTCGGATGTGACGACAATCCGCCCATCCGCCGGCACCACGGCCGCGTCGTCGCCGACACCGACGAGGGCCCTACGTTTCGGGAATCGGCGACCGATCCGCTCGATGAGTGCGCGCTCGGAATCACCCACGGTGGCGGCCTCCGCGGCTGTCTCGAGACCGCGGATGCGGTTTCGACTTCGGCCGCGTACGTCGGGATTCGGGAGGTGCTTCGGCCGCGGACGTGCCGACCGCACTTCGGGTCAATTGCGGAGTGGTCACCGGGACGAGCGCCTCGAGGGGGCGATCGAAGAGCTCTCCCGGGTAGGTGATCGCCTCCAGAAAGAGACCGGAGGGAGGAGCGGTCAATTCGGAGATCGGAGCTCCCGGCTCCAGACGGGCGGCGAAGTCGGCGGAAGACCAGTTGCCGCGGCCGACCTCCACAAGCGCAGCGACGATCTTCCGGACCATCTTCCATACATAGTGCGACGCTGCCATGCGGATGAGGATCAGATCATCGACGGGAGCGACTTCGATCCGCTCGACCACGACGATCCGCGAGTCGTCCGCTTTCATGCGCTTGTCGCTGAATGCCGTGAAGTCGTGGCGCCCGGCAATGGCCTCCGCCGCCTGCGACATGCTCGCGACATCGAGACGATCCTTGATCCACCAGATGAATGGTTTGGCGAAGGCGCTCCTGCGCGTCGAGATCTGGTACAGGTAGACGCGCACCAGCGCATCGTGCCGCGCATGGAAGCCGGTCGCGACCTGTTCGGCGCTCAGAATATGAATGTCGTGCGGCAGAAGGTCATTGATCTTTCTGGAGACCAGTTCCACCGGGATGACCCTGGCGCTGCGCAGATGGGCGACCTGTCCGGCGGCATGGACCCCCGCATCGGTACGACCGGCGCCGCCGATGTCTACGTCGCTGCCGAAAACCTGGGCGGCGGCGCGCATGAGGTTCCCCTGGATCGTCCTTGCGGTGTTCCCCTGCTCCTGCCATCCCGAATAGCGGGTGCCTTCAAACTCGATCGTCAGCTTGTAGGTCGGCATCGTAGTGCGAGCGGAAGGACAGCGAAGGAAATGAAAGTTGGCGACCTCGCCCCCTCATCCATGGTCTTCCTCTTCGCTCTTCCCTCTATACTCTCCGGTCGATATGAAACCGCAAACCTGGCAGGTAGTCGGCGATACGTTCGTCGTCGTCTGGGATGATGGGCACGAATCATACTATCCACTGGAGGCGCTCCGGCGGAGCTGTCCATGCGCCTCCTGCTCGGGGGAGCCCGATCTGTTCGGAAGGATGCATGCCGGACCGCCCCCGCGCTACATACCGAGCTCGTTTCAACTGGCGTCGGTCGACCGCATCGGAAACTATGCGCTGCAGCCGAACTGGGCAGACCACCACGCCTACGGAATCTGGACCTTCGAACGGCTGCGCGCATTCTGTTCGTGCGGCGAGTGCGCGGTGAACTGAAGGGGAATCTAAGCACTCCCCGCGTGGATCACCGTTCCCCCCTTTCCATCCAGAGCCTCGCGCAGGTGCTCGACATCGGTGATCAGAACCTCTCTGCCTGTAGCTTTCACGAAGCTGACGGCGGCCTCGATCTTCGGCTCCATCGATCCCGCCGGAAACTGCCCCTCGATGCGGTGCTTCTCGGCCTCGGCTACTGACATGCGATCGATCTGGCGCTCCGTCGGCTTGCCGAAATCAATGGCCACAGTCGGCACCCCGGTCAGGATGATGTAGAGATCGGCGTGCAACTCACGCGCGAGGAGCGATGAGGCCAGGTCTTTGTCGATGACCGCTTCGATGCCTCGCCATTGCCCGTCGCGGCCGCGAACCACCGGAATGCCCCCACCTCCCGCGGCCACGATCACCTCAGTGGAATGCAGCAGAATCTCGATCAGCGAAGCATTCATGATTCGGATCGGCTTTGGTGAGGGCACGACCTTCCTCCACCCACGGCCCGAGTCTTCACGCATGGTCCAGCCGTAATCGCGGGTCAACGACTCGGCGCGATAGCGGGTGAAGAACGGACCGATCGGCTTGCTGGGGCGCTTGAATGCGATGTCGTTGGCATCGACTTCAACCTCGGTCAGGAGCGTCGCCACGCGCCCCGGCAGTCCGATGCTTTCGAGGCGGTTACGAATGGCCTGCTGCAGCAGAAACCCCATCGACCCTTCGGTCTGAGCCACTGCGACGTCGAGGGTCTGCGGCGGAATCTTGGTCGACGCCTCTTCGGCCTGGATGAGGATGTTCCCCACCTGCGGGCCGTTCCCGTGAACGACGATCAGTTTGAAGCCGTGCCTGACGATTTCTGCCAGCCAGCGCGCGGCCTGACGGGCGCGCGCGATCTGCTCCTCCTGCGTGCCGCGATCTTCCGGCCGCAGAAGGGCATTGCCGCCGAATGCGACGACGGCCAGTCGCGCTCGAGGAGGTGCCGCAGCTTCATGAGCGACAGTCATGCGAGGTCAGAGCGTGTCCCGCTCGAGCGGCATGGTCATGCAGCGCGGGCCACCGCGCGCGCGCGACAGCTCATGTCCTTGAATCTGGATGGCGTACTTCTTGTCGCTCCATGTCTCCAGCTCCGTGCGGCCGAGGAGCAGGTCGTCTTCGTAGACGATGTGATAGCCGTGGCGATCGAGCTCTTCGGCAGTGCGGACGTTTCGCTCGTAGAGAAGGACGATCCCGGGCGCAAGGGCAAAGGCGTTGGCCCCGTCCGTCCACTGCTCCCGCTGCTGATCGATGGCGTTGTTGCCACCGCAGAAGATCGGCTCCAGATCAAACTTCTGCTTCTTGAGGGCGGCCAGCAGCGACTTCTGGCTGCTGTACTCGATGAGCGGTTTTCGCAGATCGATGGTGGAAACCCTCGCGGCCTCACTGCCGCCGGGCAGGAGAACCGGCGGATAGATGAGGCACTCGTTCCGGCTGGTGAAGGTGAATACGGTATCGAGATGCATGAACGACCGCTGCTTCGGCAACTCCACGACAATGATCGTCCGTACGCGCGATTTCGATGTTCGAAGAGAGCGGGCCAGCCGTTCCACGCCCTTGCGGTTTGTTCGTTCCGAAATCCCCACGATCAGGAGCTCCGCGCTGGCAACGATGACGTCGCCCCCCTCGAGCGTTGGCCGCCGCCGTGCCGCCGTGGCCGAGCCGGGCCAGGCGCGGTCATCGCGGTCGAGCCAGAGGATGTCGTCGCTCCGGAACGCGCTGTGGTAGCGGAATACGTAGTGGGCCAGGAGCGACTCCCGCTGCCGCGCTTCCGTCGCCATGGCGGAGATGGCCACGCCGTCGCCGATGACCACCTGAGGATCGCGGGTGAAATAGAAGTTGGGGACCGGGGGCAGGGTGAATCGCGGCAGCTGACCCGAGCCGCTGCGCTCGATCACGATGCCGCCGATCATGACCTCGGCCAGCGCCGCCGCCGGCATCTCGCGCAGTGATGCCACGGTCTTCCGAGATAGCTTGTTGGTCTTCGACACGTCCCTGATGATCAGATCGCGAGACTCCGGATCGTCGAAGACCTCCTCGAGGAGATCCTGGATCTCGATGACGTTCTCTGCGACGAAGCGGATGATCTGCTGGAACCGCCGG
>JADGNX010000148.1 GCA_017883265.1 Thermoanaerobaculia bacterium | reverse complement strand
CCGGTCGTCGTGGTGACCTCAAACCGGACCCGGGAAGTTCACGACGCTCTCAAGCGCCGATGCCTCTATTACTGGATCGATTATCCCACCTTCGAGAGCGAGCTGCAGATCGTCCTGGCCAAAGTGCCCGAGGCGCCTGCGCAGCTTGCGCAGCAGGTTACCGCTTTCATTCAGGAGCTGCGGCAGGCCGAGCTGTACAAGGTGCCGGGCATCGCCGAAACGCTGGAGTGGACCGCGGCGCTGGTAGCCCTCGATCGCGACTCCCTCGACGAGAACATCATCGAGGAGACCCTCGGTGTGGTGCTCAAGTATCAGGACGACGTCGAAAAGGTGAAGGGAGAGGCCGTTACCAACATGCTGAACCGTGTTCGCGCCGGAGTATGAGCGGCAACCTTCTCCGTAATCTCCTGCTCTTCGGTCGCGTTCTGCGGGGTCTCGGTCTCGATGTCAATCCCGGGCGGATGATCGATCTGGTCACTGCACTCGAGTTCATCTCCATCGGCAGTCGGTCGGACTTCTATCACGCCGCCCGATGTCTGCTGGTCCATCGGCGTGAAGACATCGCAGGCTTCGACGAGGCTTTTGAATTCTTCTGGCGCAGCCGCGGACGGGAGCTGACCTCTCTCGACCTCCGGGCGCTCGGGGAGCGGCGCCGTTACCGCCGCCCGCGGATCGTTCCGCCTCCGCTCAAGGAAGAGGGGAGCCCCGTTGCGGACCCACCGGCACCCGGTTCCGACCAGCCTCCGGTGCTGCAGGCGGCGGTGACCTACAGCGAGCGGGAGGTGCTCCGTAAGAAGGACTTCAGCGAGCTGACAGGCCAGGAGATCGATGCCGTGAGGATGATGATGGCCGAGATCGTCTGGCGGATCCGTAAACGGCAGACGG
This sequence comes from Thermoanaerobaculia bacterium, assembly GCA_017883265.1. Lineage (GTDB taxonomy): Bacteria > Acidobacteriota > Thermoanaerobaculia > Gp7-AA8 > Gp7-AA8 > JADGNX01. The sequence continues at coordinate 7,862 of JADGNX010000148.1, read as the reverse complement.
CGCGACGGCGACCTGGCCACGGCCGCCTGCTCGATTTCCGGCGCACGGTTCGCCGCAACCTCCGATACGGCGGTGAGATCCTCGACTGGGCCGAGCGTGAGCCGAAGGTCAAGCCGCGGCCTCTGGTGATCATCGCCGACGTCAGCGGATCGATGGAGCGTTACACGCGCCTCTTGCTGCTGTTCACTTACGGGCTGGCCAGCGCTCTCGAGCAGAAGGTGGAAGCGTTCGTATTCAGCACCAGGCTGACGCGCATCACGCGGCAACTGCGGGAAAGGAATCTCGACCGGGCACTGCGCGAGGTCTCGCATGTCGTTCCCGACTGGTCGGGCGGCACACGCATCGGCGAGGCTCTCCGGTCGTTCAACTTCGAGTGGGGACGGCGGGTGCTGGGCCACGGCGCGCTGACGCTCGTGATCAGCGACGGCTGGGACTGCGGCGAGCCGAGCCTGCTGCGCGAGGAGATCGCCCGGCTCCAGCGCAGCAGCCGGCGGCTCATCTGGCTCAACCCCCTCCTCGGCGCACCGGAATACGAACCGTTGACCCGGGGGATTCAGACCGCGCTTCCGTACATCGATGACTTCATGCCGGTCCACAATCTAGCCAGCCTCGAGGAGCTGGCCGAGCACCTCGGCAGCCTCAGCGAGCGCCGTCCGCGGCGAAGGCAGCAGATTCGCAGCAGGCAACCGGCGTAACGTTTGAGGATCAGGCTCGGTTGCAAGCTCCGTCAGCCGAACTGCTCGAACTGCAGCCGCAGGTTCACGCCTTCTGGATGATCAGCACCGTGCCTGGAGTATCGCCCTGGTTTGCAGCGAATCGACCGACCGGCCGTGCACCGGCTGCTTCGATGCGCCGATGAACAACCCGTTCCTCGTATTCGTTCATCTGCGCGTAAGAGGGGAGAGGCTTTTCATGGGGAATGGCACCCCTCGCGTCAGGCGCCATTCCCCATCGCCTTCGAGTCCAGCAAGCGAGCCGTCGAAGATTCCGGCCGCGTGGCCCGAGCGTGAACTGGAGGGCTGCGACCCCGCCGGGAGCGAGCAGGTCAAGAAGAGTCTCAATGATCTCGTACCCGGTGGCCGGGCGGATGTATTGAAAGACGAGAAGGGAACAGACGAAATCGAAGTGACGTGGCGGTTGCTCTGCCAGCAGGCCGGGACCCAGGAACGTCACGTTTCGAAGCCCGGCATTCTCGATGTTCTGGCGGGCGTGTTTGAGCATCGTCGGTGCGACGTCGCAGGCCACAACCGTCGTAAAGCGCCGAGCCAGCGGAAGGGTCAGGCGGCCGGCGCCACAGCCGAAGTCGAGCGCCGAGCCCATGGCCATGTCACGGCCGAGAAGCGAGGTGATCGCGGAGAGGAGCGACGCGATGTCCTCTTCGCCTGTGTCGAGAAAGGCAGCGGTGGCGATCTGGCTGCCTTCCACTCCCGGAGAGCCTTCGCTCGTGAGAACAGCGAAGTACGGCTCGCGGCGTGCGAGCTCCTCCCAGTCCTCAGCATGACGATCCTTCACGTCACGCAGGATACTCGTGAGGGAGGATGGCGCAGCATCAGCACCGGAGACGCACGTAGCTCCCGACCCACCCCGTTCCATCACGCGGCATTCTTGCTTGAACCGGCGAGGGGGCACTACTTCCCGGAGGACGAACGGCGGTAGACTTCAATCATGCCTGAATAAATGAATCCCGAGACCATTCCCTGGTGGGCGCCCTTCTGGCTGAAATCGCCGCCGGCAAGCAGCACCACGACGAGGTCACTCATCGTCTCGCTCTCGATCGTATTTTGCTCACAAGGAGTCGTCTATGATCTCTGGTGGCCTCGTGCCTGGTTTCCTTGCGCTGCTTTACCTTCTCGCTGTCCTTGCGGCCATCATCTACGTCCTGATCTGCCTTGCGCGGATAACAGGAGCGCTGCAAGGCATCGCGGCCTCGTTGCGCCGAATCGAGACGAGGGACGGACCATCTGCTCCAGACAGACTCTCTAGAGCGGTCGACAGCTAACGCGGAATCTGCCGCATGAAGACGAATCGTTGTGTGCTCTTGCCCGAGGCCGTATCGAACAGGCGATGCGGGGCACTGCGGCGGAACGCGTGCGAGCACGGAAGCTGCTGGCGCAATTCTTCGAGCTGACTGCCGCAGTGCGGAATCCAGCGAATCGATGAATACTGAGGTCAGGCGGCGTTGCCGTCGAGGATGAAAAACGATGAGCGGTAAGACCAGATTGTTTCTCGCATTCGCCGTTCTGGCGCTGGCAATCGGTGCCCTGCGCTTCGTGCCGCAGGTTGGCCTGTCGCTCGGAGTCACGGACTTTGCCGGCGGTATGGGCGCCGGCTTTCTCATTGTGGTGCTCGTAATCTGGGCAGGCGAACGAACGCCGTCCTGATTTGGACCGTCTCGATTAGTCGATCGTCCGATTTGACGCCGTTGGTGTGACGCCCAGTCCTCTTCTTGCGTTAGGACGGAGGCGCTCCTCTGCGTGAGGGCAACCCGGACCTCGCTGGGCTCCAAAGGCAGAAGGATAGAAGTGCTACGCTCTCCGCATGAAGCGTACGTGCGCAGCGATCGTTCTCATTCTTTGTGCCGTCTCGGCTCCTGCGGCGGACAAGAGCCTGAGTATCGTGAAGGCCGGACCGGTCGGCGAAGTAGCCAGCCTGGCCGAGGCGAACGAGATCCGCGTGGTCTTCAGCGAGCCGATGGTTGTCGTCGGCAGGATTCCGAAGGTCATCGTGGTGCCCTGGTTTCACGTCGAGCCAGCCATCAAGGGGGCCTTTCGGTGGTCGGGGACGACGACGCTGATCTTCACGCCCGATCCGAAATCACCGTTGCCGTTCGCCACGAAGTACGACGTGACGATCGATGCCGAGGCCAAGGCCGTCAGCGGAAAGACACTGGGCAAGCCGTATCGCTTCTCCTTCACCACGCCGACGATCCAGCTTCTCCGGACCAGCTGGTATCGCAAGGGCGGCAAGTACGACGGCGGGATCGTCATCGCCCTCTGGTTCAATCAGCCACTCGATGCCGGGACGCTGGCATCGCACCTCCAGCTACGCACGGTGGCGCACGAATTCAAGACTCCTGAGATTCCAGCCAGGGATCGTTTGATGAAGCTCGAGCCGCAGCAGGTTGCAGCCTTCGACGCCAAGGTGGCGAAAGCGCAGCAGGCCGCGGCCCGCGATGGGCAGCCGGTGCTGTCGTTCCTTCCGAACGAGTGGGACACAAAGCGTTTCCCCGCGCTGCCTGTCCTCGTCGTCGTGGAGACGAAGCCTGGCGTGCCACCGAATACCAATCTTCAGGTGCTCATCGACGACCAGCTGGCCCGGCAGCCGACCAGCGTCGTCACGGGCCATACGCAGACCTTCACGATCGAGCTCGAGCCGGCGTTCTTCGTCGAGAAGATCGATTGCGTAACGGCGTGCAATCCCGATTACTACAACCCGATCCGTTTCCGCGCCCGGAGCGGTGTGATGCTGGACGTGACGGCGAAGTCCCTGACAGTCGTCGACGTGACCGACGCCGCGCACGAGGTTCCCCTGACGCCGTCGGCTCCGAAGGCGAACGAGTGGCAGCGGACGAATCCGACCAGGCAAACCAGTCTCGACGAGCTCGGATACTCGCTCGTCCCTGCGCACACCTACGCCATCCGCATCGATCCCTCCCTCCAGACGGATGACGCGCAGACCCTCGGCTATAGCTGGATGGCGGTGGTCGAGTATTGGCACAAGCCTGCGTTCATCAGCTTCGGCGACGGCCACGGCGTCTGGGAATCGAGCGGCGGTCCGATGCTGCCGTTCCACGCCCTCAACTTCAAGAACGTCACCCAGTGGCTCACGCCGCTGCCGCTCGACCAGGTCATGCCTTCCATCGTCGAGCTGGAGAAGGATGGTTTCGGCAAGACTCCGTCGACGCCGGGCACCTTGCGGAGCCTGGCGCCGGTGCCGGACAAGCTGCAGTCGTACGGCCTCAATCTCAAATCGGCGCTGTCGCCGGCCGGCAACGGAATCGTCTGGGCCGTGATCACGCCAGGCGAGGCGATTTCGAGGTCGCATCGCTACACGGAGGGAACAGCCGGCACGATCGTGCAGGTAACCAACCTCGGCATCTCGGTCAAGGACTCGCCGCAGAACACCCTCGTCCTCGTCACGCGGCTCGACAACGCCGCCCCGGTGGCCGGCGCGACCGTGTCGATCCGAACGACCGACAACAAAGTCTTCTGGACCGGAAGCACCGACGCAAATGGACTGGCCATGGCCCCGAACACCGATCTCCGCACCGAACGCAACAAGAAGAACGAGAAGGGGGAAGAGCTCGACGAAGGGACGTGGAACGCACTGAGCGACTTGCACTTCATCGTCACCGCCGAGAAGGACGGCGACGCCGCCTACGTTGCCAGCGACTGGTCGGAAGGCATCTCGCCGTGGGACTTCGGCCTTAGGTTCGATCTCAATGAAGCGCGGCCGCTATTGCGCGGCACGATCTTCACCGACCGTGGCGTCTACAAGCCTGGTGAAGAAGTGCACGCCAAAGCGGTCCTTCGCAGCGACACGCCGAACGGCATGCGGCTCCTCGAGGCCGGCACAGCGGTGGACGTCGTCGTCACCGACTCGCACGCCAAGGAAGTCGATAAACGGACTGTCCAGCTGAACGACTGGAGCAGCGCGGAATGGACGTGGAGCGTGCCGTCCGACTCGGTTCTCGGGACCTTCGAGGTCAGGGCCGCTGTGAAATCGCAGCGACTCGACGCCAACGGCGAATTCCTCGTCGCCGCGTATCGACGGCCGGAGTTTCGAGTCGATGTGAAGCTGGAGGGGCCGTCGTCACTGGCCGGTACGAAACTGAACGGCACGATCGACGGCCGGTACCTTTTCGGCGCGCCGATGTCCTCGCTCCCTGTCAAGTGGACGTATTCGAAGCAGGCGATCTACGACGTGCCTCGCGCGATCCGCGAACGATTCCCCGAAGAGAGGTGGGAGTTCCTGGGGGAGGACTGGCAGCACCGGCGGGAAGACGTGACGATCAATACAAAGGAGCAGAAGCTCGACGCCAAAGGGGAGTTGAAATTGTCGCTGGAGACCGATCTCGGCGCTGGTGTGCCATGGAGCTACCGGCTCGAAGGGAACGTCACCGACATCTCGCGTCAGCAGCTGGCCAATCGCACCGGCCTCCGAATCGATCCGGCGCCGTGGTATATCGGCGTGAAGTCACCTCCCTATTTTGCGGACGGGGCGAAGGGTGTCGATACCGCCATCGTCGCCGCCGCGCTCGACGGTACGGCCACTGCCGGCGTCGGCGTCAGCATCGATCTTCATCGCATTCAGTGGAACTCTGTCCGTGAGGCTACCGGCAACGGCTTCTATAACTGGCAGAGCGAGCGGAAGGAGCTGCCCTCCGGACACTGGGACGTGACGACCCAGGCGGCGCCGGTGCCGTTGCACGTGCCGCTCGGTGATGGAGGCGAGTACCTCCTCATCGCCAGCGCCAAAGACGCTGACGGCCGCTCGACGACGACACGGGTCTGGTTTTACGCCATCGGCTCCGGCTACACGGCGTGGGAGCGCTCCGACAACAACCGGATCGAGCTGGTGCCGGAGAAGAAGACCTATCGCCCCGGCGAGACAGCCCGGATCATGGTCAAGTCGCCGTGGGAGCACGCCACGGCTCTCTTGACGACCGAGCGCGAAGGGGTGCGGACGTGGAAGACGTTCGAGCTGACCTCGACGCAGACGACAGTCTCCGTGCCGATCGGTGAGAAAGAGATCCCGAATCTCTTCGTGTCGGTCCTGCTCGTCAAGGGCCGGACAAAAGAGGGAGTCGAAGACGAGAGCGATCCGGGCAAGCCTTCGTTCCGTCTCGGATACGCCGCTCTCAACGTTGAAGATGCGACGAAGCGGCTGAAGGTGGCCGTCAAAGCCAATGCCGATGAATACCGTCCGGCGTCGAAGGCTCGCATCGAAGTCGACGTTCACGACGCGGCGGGCAAGCCGTCGCAATCCGAAGTCACGCTATGGGCCGTCGACTACGGCGTCCTCTCGCTGACCGCGTACCAGACGCCCGACGTGCTGAGGTCCATCTATCTCCAGAAGGCGCTCGAGGTCGTGAACCAGGACTCGCGCCAGAAGATCGTCAGCCGCCGGGTGCTGACGCCGAAAGGGGAGACTCAGGGTGGGGGCGGGGGAAGAGACGCCGGACCGGGCGTGATGCGTAAAGACTTCCGCGTCCTCGCTTTCTGGGTCGGCTCCGTAGTGACCGATGCGAAGGGCCATGCACGCACCGAGCTCAAACTCCCCGAGTCGCTGTCGACGTATCGCATCATGGCCGTGGCAGGTGACCGCGCCTCGCGCTTCGGCTGGGCTCAGAACGAGATCCGCATCAACAAGCCGGTGCTCCTGACGCCGACGTGGCCGCGGTTCCTGGCCGTCGGCGACAAGGCGTACTTCGGCGCCGTGGTCCACTCGCAGCTCAAACAGGCGGGGAAGGCCACGGTGACCATCAAGTCGCTCGATCCGTCGGTCGTCGAATTCACACAGCCGTCCTCGAGCACGATCGACGTTGCGGCAGGAGGCTCGGCCGAGGTGCGATTCAACGCGTCGGCAAAAGCTGTGGGCAGCGCGCGGATTCAGATGACCGTCTCCCTGAGCGGCGAGACCGATGCATTCGAAGACTCGCTGCCGGTACGTACTCTCACGCCGTCGGAGACGTTCGCCGCGTATGGCGAGGCGAAGCCGGATGCGCAGGAGACCCTCTCGATTCCGAAGGACGTCGTGCCATCCTCCGGAGGACTGCACGTCGAGCTGGCGTCGACGGCGATGGTCGGCCTGGCGGAGGGAGCCGCGTATCTCATTGATTATCCATACGGTTGTGTGGAGCAGCGTTCTTCCGCGGCCATGGCCCTGATGCTGGCCTCCGATCTAGGCGACGCTTTCGCTCTCCCGGGCATCGATGCGAAGAAGGCCCGTGTGACTGCGCAACGGACGATCAACGAACTGTACAAGTTCCAATGCCCCGACGGCGGCTTCGCCTTCTGGGCCGGCGAGTGCTACACCGAGTCGCCGTATCTCACCTCAAACGTTCTGCACGTCATGCAGCGCGGGGAGAAGCTGAAGTACGACGTCAGCAAGGATGTGACGAAGCGGGCGTACGACTACCTCGACGCGAAGCTCAAGGAGCCCCGCCCGACCAACGAGGGATGGTGGCCTGCGTACACGTCGTGGCAGGCCTTCGCTGTCAAGGTGCTAACGGAGGCCGGCCGCAACGAAGACAGCCACCTCACTCGGCTGTATTCGTACGTCGACCGCATGCCGCTCTTCGGCATCTCGTATCTGCTCGACGCCCTGGTGGCCAAAGGAGAGAAAGGTCAACGAGTTGACGAGCTCGTCCGGCGTCTTACCAATGCCATCCTCCCTGAGGGTGGGAGTGCACACGTCGAGGAGCTGGCCGATCCTTACCTGCTCTATTTCTGGAACTCGAACATTAGGACGACGGCCATCACCATGGGCACGCTCACGCGCCATGGCCAGGATGAGCAGCTGGTCAAGCAGATGGTCCGCTGGCTCATGCAGGTTCGAAAGAAGGGGCGGTGGGGGAGCACGCAGGAGAATGTCTGGGCCATGGAGTCGCTCGTCGATTACTACCGCAGGTACGAGAGCGAGACGCCTGACTTCACCGCTGTGGTGAAGCTCGGTTCCGAGGCCATCGCCAGCGAAGCGTTCCGCGGCCGCAGCACACAGGCCAAGAGTCACGACGTTCCGATGCAGGACCTTTTGACCCGTGCCGTGCCGGCGCCCTCGGCCGGCCTGCCGGTCACGTTCGATCGACAGGGAACCGGCACGCTCTTCTATCTGATGCGGCTTCGCTACACCCCCTCCGG